>NZ_JAPVYB010000004.1:0-176540 GCF_041431615.1 Streptococcus sp. 27098_8_82 | reverse complement strand
TGCTTTCGGAGCTTCGTTCGGTACCATGGTTGGCTTAGCTGTACCAACTTTAACAATTTGTGTTACTGGAGCTAGAGTTTCCTCGTTAGAAAGCACTTGACGATCAATTTCTTGACCATTGGAGCTGTAAATACGAGTCTTAATCGTCCGCTCGCCTTGGACACCCGGAGTCGCAATTTGGCGAGCATCTCGAACAAGTTCGTCCGTTTCTTCTTCACGAATTGTGAAGTTAATTTTTTCAACTCTAGTTTCGTCTGTGAAAGTCAGTGGATACTCTGGCAAAGAATCTGCTTTTGGTGCATCACTCGGTACCATATTTGGCTTAGCAGTTCCGACTTTGACGACTTGCGTTACTGGAGCTAGAGTTTCTTCATTGGAAAGCTCTTGACGATCAATTTCTTGACCGTTGGAACTATAGACGCGGGTCTTGATAGTGCGTTCACCTTGAACTCCCGGAGTTGCGATTTGACGGGCTTCTCGAACAAGTTCGTCCGTTTCTTCTTCACGAATGGTGAAATTAATTTTCTCCACTCGGGTTTCGTCGGTGTAAGTCAGCGGGTACTCTGGTAAAGTATCTACTTTTGGTGCATTACCTGGTACCATGTGCGGCTTAGCCGTGCCAACTTTGACGACTTGCGTTACTGGAGCCAATGTTTCCTCGTTAGAAAGCTCTTGGCGTTCGATTTCTTGACCGTTAGAACTGTAGACACGGGTCTTAATCGTACGCTCACCTTGCACTCCCGGAGTTGCGATTTGACGGGCATCCTGTGGCAACTCATCGGTATATTGTTCCTCGATGTTGAAAGCAACTTTCTCTACTCGGGTTTCGTCCGTATAAGTCAGAGGATACTCTGGAAGAACTTCTGCTTTTGGCGCAGCGTTTGGGACCATGGTTGGCTTAGCCGTGCCAACTTTGACAACCTGCGTTACTGGAGCCAATGTTTCCTCATTGGACAACTCTTGGCGGTCAACTTCTTGACCGTTGGAACTGTAGACACGAGTCTTGATTGTTCGTTCACCCTGAACACCCGGTGTTGCGATTTGGCGGGCATCCTGTGGCAACTCATCAGTGTATTGTTCCAAAATATTGAAGGCTACTTTTTCAACACGCGTTTCGTCCGTGTAAGTTAATGGGTACTCTGGAAGAGCATCGGCTTTTGGTGCATCGTTCGGTACCATATTTGGTTTAGCCGTACCAACTTTGACAACTTGCGTCACTGGGGCTAGAGTTTCCTCATTCGATAACTCCTGACGGTCAACTTCTTGACCATTGGAACTGTAGACACGAGTCTTAATAGTTCGCTCACCCTCAACACCTGGAGTTGCAATTTGACGAGTACCTTGGACTAGCTCGTCAGTCTCTTCTTCACGAATAGTATAGTTAATTTTCTCTACTCGAGTTTCGTCCGTGTAAGTTAGCGGGTATTCTGATAGCTCTTCTACCTTTGGTGCGTCAGCCGGAATCAGACTTGACTTACTTGTACCGACCTTAATAATTTGAGTAACTGCTGCAAGAATTTCTTCATCCGATAAAACTTGGCGGTCAACTTCTTGGCCATTCGAGCTATAGATACGAGTGGTAATAGCCCGCTCACCCTGTACACCTGGTGTGGCAATTTGGCGACTGCCTTCTGGAATCTCATCAGTATACTGTTCTTCGACGGAAAAATCGATCTTTTCTCTTCTGGTTTCATCCGTCGCAGTCAGCTCTAATTTTGGGGCTTGATGCACTGGTGCGTCATCTGGTACGGTACCATAAATTGTTAGTTCTGGAGATTCTTGTACGGGAGCAGTATCCGGTGCAGTGCCATAAGACGTCAATTCTGGGACTTCTTGAATCGGTGCGGTATCTGGTGTTGTGCCATAGGTCGTCAATTCCGGAACTTCTTGCACTGGAGCGGTGTCTGGTGCAGTGCCATAAGTCGTTGACTCAGGCACTTCTTGAACCGGTGCAGTATCGGGCGTTGTGCCATAAGTCGTCAATTCGGGAACTTCTTGCACGGGTGCTTCATCTGGTGAGGTACCATAAGTTGTTAGCTCTGGAACTTCTTGCACTGGCGCTGTATCGGGCGTCGTTCCATAAGTCGTCAATTCGGGAACTTCATTTACGGGTGCGGTATCTGGTGCAGTGCCATAGCTGGTAAGCTCTGGGACTTCTTGCACTGGTGCTTCTTTTGGTACAGATTTGACTGCAGCAGTTCCAACCAACACAATTTCCGAAACTGGCTCTGCAGTTACCTGGTCTGAAACGACTTCGCTTTTTACAATCTCTTTACCTACAATATAATTGCGAGTGACGACAGTACGTGTACCAGCGACACCTGCACGAATGACCTGAGATTGCCCCTCTGCGAGTTCATTTGAATATTGGTATTCTGTTTGATAAGGCAGGACTTGGGTCTGGCTGCTTTCTTGGCTCTTGAATTCCAGTTCTGGTACTTCAGTGACTGGAGAAAGCCGAGCGAATTCACGTTCTTTGGCAGCAATAATCTCTTTTTCTTGCTCGGTCAATTTCTCTGTTTCAGTAGATACCGGCTTGTTGGCAGTACCCGGATTCCCAGAAAGACTAGCAGATTTGCCCGCCTGCTGATCGACTTCAACAGCTGACAAATCCTTTTGTGCCGTAGGAAGCTGATGACTTCCTGCTGCGTTCTCCTTGCTCTGTTCACCGCTTTTCAGATAGCCAACATATTCGAAACCAGCAATCTCTAAAGGCTCCGGCAGCTTATCTCCCACTGTCAAATTCAGCCTTTGATTATAGGCGGCTAATTCAATATTGGTCACTGCAAATACAGAAGGAGCTAGGAGAATAGAGCCTAGACCCGTCACCAGTATAATGGAAGATAGGTATCGCTTACCATTTCTACCTCGTGAAATTACTAAGACTGCTAAAGTCAGTCCTGCAGCTGCAAAAGTTGCTTCCCACAGACTTGAGTAGCCCGTCTTTGGCAAACTTTTTGCCGAAAGCCCCTGGGTCTTTGGACGGTAAACCAGATAATAAGCATCAGAGTTTTCTTCCACAAACTTTGGAAGCTCCTTAACAACTGCATTCTTCTCAGCTTCAGTCAGTTCAGACTCTACTACGTAGTGATACTTAACTGGAACGGTTTTGCCGGCTGAGACTTCTGCAGCCTCAACCGTGCTTATATTTCCCCCTATGGCGGTACTCAAAAAGAAGCTTCCGATAGTGGCGGAAACCAATCCTACTGATAACTTTCTAAAAGAATAACGCTGGAGCGTATCGCCAGTGATTCTTTTTTCCATAATAATTCCCTTTTCTCCATATAATAATCTCTTAAAATTTTACAGAATTTCCTACAAAAATTCAATGCTTTTGCTTAAAAATATATCTTTGAAAGCTGAAATCATCATGTTTTTGAACAACCTGAAAATAGTGTTCATTTTTAACTAAAAAAATAAAAAAACAAATCTTCGGTTAGAAAATTTGCTTTTTAAAATGTGATTTACTTTGTTAGTCAGGAGTTCAAATTCAACTCAAAGAGACCATACTCATGCTTGTCTCCTTGCAATTCCGCTGCATAGTGGCGCGTGACAGTTTTTTGATGAATCAAGGCCCCAATAGCTGAAGCTTGTCTCTTCTGCGCTTCTTTAAAAATCGGATAGGCCAAGGCAGAGCCCAACCCCAAGAATTGCTCATCTACTCCTAGATACATAATTGTATAACGTTTGGGAAAACGCTTGGTCCAAAAAAGCTTGGCTATATTAAGAGGAGTCAGTTTTTGATAAACCAGAGAACCATAGTCCGGCATGGCAATCAGAAAACCAGCTAGCTTGCCCTCCTTATAGGCCAGCTTAACCATAGAAAAATCAAGAATGTACTGGTATTTCTGAAAAATCTGACTGAACTGCTGACTAGAAATTGACCGATAAATCGGAAAATCTTGATAGAGGCGATTGAGGAGCTCAAAAACCTGCAGCGAAGCTTCTTCCCAGTCTTTCTTTTTGGGAGAGCAAATGGTGAAACCCGCTTCTTCAAAAGACTCAAAGCGATGAGCTAGCTTGTCCTGATGAGTTTGATTGCTGACCTTGGGATAAAAATTGGATAGATAGCGCTCCTTGAGCTCAAAACCAGCATCCTGCCACAGCTGAGGATAATAGTCTGGATTATGAGGTTCTCCAGTAAAAGGAAGCTCCTCTGTTCCAGTCAGCTGCATTCGATAGCCCAGCCAAAAACTTGCCTGTACGGGGCCGATTATCTTAATCGCTCCGAGACTGCGAGCAAAACCTGCTAAATGCTTGATAAAAACAGATGCAATCTGTTGGTCATTAATCGACTCGAAAAATCCCAAGTAAGCAGCCGCATCACCTGGATAGAAGGTCAGGATCCCTCGAATACAAGTCCGACTGTCCTCATAGCCAATAAAGGCATAGGTTTCTAAGTCAGGACTCAGCGGGTGACTGCCTTCAATCAAAGCCAGCTCTTCCTCTTCCGACTGCATGAGGTGGTCTGGTTGGTAAATCTGCTTGGGCAGGGCTAGAAAATCGTCCAGCTCTACAGTATTAGGTTTGACTGGTTTAATTTCCAGCATGGTCTTCCTCCTTGATCAGTCGAATCTTGCCAGTAAGGCCATCCATCTCAATCCAATCACCGTTTTGCAGCTGGCTGCAGGCACCTCTGACATTGACAATTGAAGGAATACCTAACTCGCGGGAAATAATGGCCGTGTGCGAGAGCAAAGACCCCTGCTCGGCAATGACACCCTTGGCTTGGGTCAGAAGATAAACCCAGCCCGGATCGGTCATCTTGGTCACGATAATCCGGTCCTGAGCAGACTCAATCTCCTGCACATCTTCCACGACCAAAACCTGAGCCTTAACGCAGCCAGGTGAGCAGCCAATCCCTTGTAAAGCTTGATTGCCCGTATTATGACTGCTGGTACGGTTTTGCGGTTTCAGGTATTTCTCAAAGACTTGTCCAGCAAAAACATAGCGACTAAAGGTTGGCAGTTCCTTATCAGCCTCCAATTTCTCTCGACGCTCGGCTATCAAGTCGCTAACATCTCTGGGCTTTCTGGTCAGCTCAAACAATTCTTCCTTTGTCAGGTAAAAAACATCGTCAGGCGTAGCCAGCAGCCCTTGCTCGGCTAATTGCTGCCCAAGCGTTCGGAAAATCTGCCGCATCATGCCGTAGATTCGTGTGCGGTTTAAGCGAGAGCTCTCCCGATATTTAACACCAGTCATGGCTCGCTTGCGAAGAAAATTCGTCCACCAGTCTGATTTTTGCTCAGCTTCTTCAAGTTTCTGAGGGGCCAACTTCTTCTCCTCTTGTTGGCACATTTGCAGCAGGAGCTTGAGCAGACGCTCTGGGTGCGTTCGAAAGGTTGGAGTTTCTAATTTCAACTCTTCCGGAGCCCGATCACCAAATTCATGGATAAAATGGGTAATTTTTTGGACCAAAGGGTGCTGACGACTTAGAAAGACTGCTGGACTTTCACTTGCCATGGCCTGTCTAATCTCTGCATTTTCTTCTGCTTTCAGCTGAGCTGTTAAAGCCTGCAGAGCCAAAGCCGGCCGCATACTTTCAATCTGCTCAATTCCTGCAATCTCAGCCTGAACAGCCCCGCCGCGACGCGACTTCTTCAGGAGTCCGGTATAGACAAAAGCATAAAGATCATTGACTAGCGTAATGTCCCAGTGAGCCAGAATATCCTCTTTTAGCTTACTGACCAAGGCAATCAAGGTCTCCGCATCTGCGTCGGGAGAAAAGCTCGCTTCGTATTCGCGCTGAATCTGGGCAAACTGCTCTTCCGATTGCCGCATTTGCTTGGGTGCTGTCCAAAACTCTCGGATGATACGGAGCATGATTTGCAGGCGTTTGAAAGCAGACAGATGCACCGGCATCTGAGGTACCTCTGTCTCTCGAACGCCCAGCATATCCTGCCAGATAGGAATGATTTTCTTCGAAAAAGGCAGAAGCTGCAAGAGCTGATACCAGCTCTGAATCTGGTAATAAACCCGGCTGTTGACCGGCTGCAGCATATTTTGAAAGATGGCTTCATAGGCAGCCAACTCAGGGGCATCCTTGCCAACCAAGCGTTGAGCCAGACTTCGGAAAATGCTGGCATAAGCCTCTTGAATAAAACTAATGGTCAAAGGACTGGAAACGCCCGGATAGCTCTCGACAATGTTGCTGTTATCCAGAATAATCTGCTGTCCCTCTGGCAAGGTGGTAATAGGTCGTGCCTGCAAGAGATAGAGTTGGCCATTGGCGAAGGTAAACTCCATATCCATATAAGGTCCGAAAAGCTGACTCACCTGACTAGCTAAAGATTGTAGCTCCTTGAGTTGTTCCTGTGATACGTCTGGTGAGTCCTCCGTCTGTTCTGTATAAAAGAGCTGGTCCTTGGGATGAAGCGTCACCATTGTCGTAGGAATCTTATCCTCGACAACCTTATTGCCCAATCCCCGACCGATGACAATGATGTGCTCGTTCAGAATGCCCTTGGGATTAGCTGTGAAGTAAATCCCAGACAGTTCTCCCTCCTGCATGACCTGAACAAGGCAAATCATCTGTGCCTGCTTCAACGATAGGCCTTGCTCAAATAGATAACTAAGAGCTGACTCCTGATAAAGAGAGAGCAAGGTCGCTTGGACGGCTTCTTTAAGCCCCTCTGGCTTCACATTGAGCTGGCTCTCAAACTGACCGGCAAAGGATGAAGCCTTCCCATCCTCAATGGTTGCTGATGAGCGAACTGCAAAGCGACAGTCTTTCTGAGAAAACTCCTTCCGGATCCAGTTTTCTGCCGCTGTCAGATCTTCTTGCGCAAACTGCTCTTTAGCCCAGTCCTGGAGCTGCTGACTGAGTTGGGACAAGTCCAACTCTCCAGACCGATAAGCTTCTTCCATCCGCTCCAAGTCAGCAGAGCTGGCAGATTCTTGAAAAAAGTCAAAAGCAAACACTGCAAAGTCAGGAATCGGCAAACCAGCAGCCTGCATTTTCAGTAAATGATAGGCCTTGCCTCCGACCTGGTCAAGCCCTGTCTGCTTGATTCTTTTCATCAAAGTACCCCCATCAAGAGATAAACAGCAACGGACAGAACCATGGTCGTCTCCGTGATATAGGTATAGCGCTCCACCCGCTCACGTATATTAAAGCGAGTCGGATCCTTGATAAACTGCTCAAACTGGACGGTCATCCAGATGACATTCAGCACCAAGACCACCACTCCGACATGGGAAATATTCCAGAGAAGGGCGAAATTTGTCAAGATATCCAGCAGAGTCACCACCTCGATAAAACGAGTGGCTTTTTTGTAACCAAAAAGCTTAGAATAGGTCACATACTCTGTCTCGTCTTTTGGCGCCCGAATCTTGCGGCAGACTTCCCAGATCAGACTTGGGAAATACATGGTAAAGGCCAGCAAGACGGTCGGGAGGGACAAGAGAGGCAGATTATACTTGTAACAGACAAAAGAGATAGTATAGAGATTCAAAATCATCATGACCGGATTATGGGTTACTAGAGCTAGTGGCAGTGAATTTTGAATCTTGTCACGCTTGAAAAACCAGAAGGACATGAGAGTTCCGTAGATATAGAGAAAGAGGAACCAGCCGATATTGTTCATAAAGAGGATATTGAGAATCACAGACACAGCTACGATAAAGCTGAGGGCAATAGCCAGGTCCTTCTTTTTCACTCGGCCAGATGGCAGAGCTCGATGAGGAAAGAGCCGCCTGTCGGTCTCGTAGTCCTTGAAATCATCCGCAATCCGCAGAATCATCAGAAAGACGAAAATGGTAAAAATTCCGATCAACTCCTGATGGTCAAAGCGAAAGGTGGTTACTCCGTCATTGAGCAGAAGGACAAAATAAATCTCAAAAAACATGATGGCAGCCACAAAAAAGCGCGGCAGCAGAGGAAACATTTCCTTATAATAAACAGCTAATCGTTTAAACATAGCTTTTCTCCAATCTTTTCACCCATTTGAATCTGGGTTTCTATTCCGAGGTCTGAGTAAGTCAGGATATCCTGATCCAAGCGAATCGTGCCTGCTGGATAGAGGATAAGAATGGTTGAGCCGCCCAGACCAAAGCAGCCCTTCTCCTGTCCTCTGACCAAATGGTCCTGACTGTGATTGTATATTCTTCCGACCAAGAGAGCCCCTACTTCCATCTGCAGGACAGGTCCTAGGTCGGTATCTAAAAGACAGTATTCTCTTTTATTTTCCTTGTAAATCAAGCGCCGTTTCTGGGCTACCTGCCTGACCGTATGCAGGCGGCCTTTGATTTTTCGTCTTCGGGTAATTCTGCCGGATTCAGCAGCCAGATAGCGGTGCAGGTCTTCCACTCCCAAACGATAGACAAGCGCTGTTCCGCCACTGAACAACTGAGCCAATTCTTCATCCAGCAGTAAGTCAGCAAGACTGTACGTCTGCCCCTTAATCATCAGCTGCAAGTCCTGACTGATGGTAAAAGCCTCTAGCTTGGCATCTGCCACTGCCAGTACTTGACTGTCAGGACAGACCGGACGCAGAGCGGGCTTGATTCTCCGCTGGAAAAAAGCCGCGAAGCTAGAATAGGGGCCATCTTCATAGTCATCCAGATTCAGCTGATAATTTTCTACAAAAGCTGCAATTTTCTTACGAGAAAAAGAAGTGTAGTCTTTCAAAGTCAGAAGATAAGACAGGCTAGGTCGGGTCAAGATAGGCAATAGGAAGCGCCCCCAAGCAGTACCATAAAGCTTGTCTAACAGACTCGCCTTGTATTCTGTCGGTTCAACTACTTGGCCAGTCTTTCTTTGATAGACCTTAACCATGCGGGAGAACCCCCAGACCAATCAAGCTAGCAACAGCTAAAATCGCAAAGACCAGATAGGCCAGCTTATTTGGCTTGGGAATTCGGCAGTTGTAGACAAATAAGAAGGTCAGCAAAAGAGACAAGCCCAGCCACACCCAGGCAAAGAGGCCAGGCGCCAGCCATTGACAGACCAGATAGGTCAATGGGAAAAATAGGGCGCTGTAAGTCACGGGCAAGCCGATAAAATAAGGGCCAGATCCTTCATCATGCTTGGCCAAGCGGTTAAAATGCGCCAAGCGCGTGACCGCAGCCAAGACATAGAGGACAGCCAAGATGATATTGGCCGCTCCCAAGGGCAGCTGGGTCATGAGGAGCACCGCCGGAAGAGCCGCAAAGTTAATCATGTCGCAGAGCGAATCAATCTCAATGCCAAAGCGCTTCTGACTTTCAGTCCGCTTCATCCGTCGCGCCACGACACCGTCAAAGAGATCACAAATACCGCTAACGATAAAAGCCATCATGGCTAGCCGCAGCTGGGACTGAATGACGGCATAGACTGCCAACAGTGCAAAAGCAGCGCCCATATAGGTCAGGATAACAGATTTGTCGTATTCACCGATAAACAAAGGTTCATTCTTCTTCATGAATTCTTATTTCCCCTCTTCTTCCATCTAAAGTAACCAACATGCCAGTTTTTAGCAGCTGAGTTGCATTCTTAGCGCAGACCAGAGCTGGAATCCCGCATTCCCGAGCGACAATGGAGGCATGGCAGAGAACTCCACCGTACTCTGTCACAAGACCGCCTAGAATACCGAAAACATAGCTCCAACCCGTATCTGTATAGCGAGTGACAAGAATTTCTCCCGGTTCAATCGTCTCAATATCAGCCAAATCCAAGAGAACTCGAACCCGACCGGTTACCTGACCGCTGCTGGCTGGCATCCCCGTCAGCAGGGTCCGACTGTCACGAGTCACCTCTTTCAAGCTCATCTCTTTGTCGGTCAAATCACCCACTGGCTCAAAATTCCTATAAGCCTGGCAATAATGCTGATTATCAGCTGCTTCTTCTTGAAGCTGTTCTGCAGTCTTTTGCCCTTCCATAAAGGCAGTCAGACTTTCTTTCTTAAGGTAAAAAATATCTTGAGAATCTTTCAGAAAGCCTTGCTTTTCGTAGGCCTGGCCGAGTTTGAGACTAATCTGACGAATGAGGTGGTAATAGCGCGTGGAAATATCCTTGAACTCCTCTCGCCACCAGAGCAAGTTCCGCAAGTCTTGACTGATTTTTTCTATCTTTTTCTGCTTAGCTCGAGATAGATGGGCAAGATCAAGTTCAGACTCTGAGACAGGACTAAGCGAAGCTTTGGCCGCCTGGTAGTAAGCTGAATCAGCAACCAACTGCTGAACCGCTGTCAGAACCTGATGAGCATCTTCTTCGTAGCTTGGCACTCGCAAGTCCAGCTCCCGAGCCGAGTGATAGCCAAAGTCCTTTTGGAAATCCTGAATCTTGATGAAATCTGCTCGCTCAGGATATCGTGCAGCCAGTTCCTGCAACTCTTCCACCGATAACTTCAGCCAGTCGTCTATCAGCTTCTCGTCTGCCAAAATAAGATCCGCAGCTTCCAGCATTCGAGCTAAAGGCTTGGTATGCGAAACATTTCCTAACTTAGCTATCAGTTGGAAAAATTCGTCGACCGTCAGCCATTTGAGCAGACTGGTCTTTTTCATGGACAGCTGGACCGTATTGATGTAGGCCTGCCAAAAATAAGTTCCCTCACTGTCTAAATAAGCCTGATTTAGCACTAACTGCCAAAGACTCTCGACCTGCTGCAGCGGGCTTTGGTCATTCAGTTCTCGTATTTCTTGATTCAAGCGGTTAAATTGCTGGCGCAGCTCTTGCAGCTTGTCTGGCGCCTGATGCAGAAAAGTCTTAGTTACTTTTTGCGTTTTCAAGGCTACCCGCAGGAAATTCAAGAGCAAGGCTGGACTTAATTTGCTGGTAAAACCTTGACCTTGGTAGTCTTTATTGACTCCCAGCTCATCATCAAAGTCTCGCTCAATATAACCCGGAATCTGCTCCATACCTTGCTTGACCACGCCTAAGTTCCAGAAGGGTCGGGCATAATGCAGGCGCATCAGCGGCGGCATCACTCCTTCAGGCTCTAAGCCAATTGCCAGCAAAAAACTGGAGAGTGCCTCTTGCCAAGAATGGCGGTAAAGGCTCCACATCAGATTTGGACAGGGCTGGGCCGCCACGCCACCATCCCGAAAATTCGCCGTCGTCCAGCGGCCACTGTCGATTTTAGTTGGTACTGTCGTGATGGGCCGAGCCTGCAGCAAATAGACTTGCTCTTGGACAGCACACCACTCAATATCCATCGGCCGACCAAAATACGCTACAATCTCCAATACCAGTTCATGCAGCTTCTGCAAGACTGCCAGAGGCATTTCAACTTTTTCAAACTGGCTCCAGTCCGGCTTGTACCAAGCAAGAGTCAGCTGCTCAGGATTAATTTGACCGTTAACCAAGCTCTCAGCCGAGCCTTTTACATACTCAAGCAGCATAGACTGGTCCTGATTAGTCGCCACATCTAGAGAAAAGCAGACACCGCTGAAGTCAGGCTCTATCTGCTCCTGAATCAGCACTGCCATAGCAAAATCCTGCTCAGGCAAACCCTGGCGCTGCCAGTAGGCCAAAGCTTCTGGATTAAAGAGGGAAAGCAGACAAGAACGAATGCCCTGCTCAATTTCTGACAGTGTCCGGCAATTGCCAATCGAGTCATATTGGCCAGCGAATGACATGGCCTGTCCGTCTTCTAAGATGGCACTACTGCGAACAATATAAGCTTGATTTTCCTGACAAAAGTCTGCTAACTGCTGTAGCCAAGCTGGATCCAAGGGATACTGCTGCAAACGCTCCGCGATTTCCTCCTTGCCCAGTTTGATTAACTCTTTAAGTCCCTCTTTTGAGTATTCTGGCAGAGCCGCTCTTAGCCAAGCCATTACTTGGTCCGCCGGCAAAATCAAAGCCTTAGGAACCGAAAGCCCCAGCTGACAAAGGTTGATTAACTGATTGATTTTACCGCCATAGACGACCGAAGGCTCTTTTTCCAGCCATAGTTCTTTCATCAAAAACTCCCATCTCACATACGATTTTTTCTAAGCTTAGCCCAGTAGAGCAGACGATTGACTCCCAGATGCGTACCCGCCCCTAGGATTAGAATGCCCAGCATCTGCTGCCAGGACAGAGGGATATAGAAAAGTAAGAAAATAATACAGCCAATCAAGGAATCAATCTGGTCTATCCAGATAAAGGTCCATTTCCAGCCATTTTCCGCCGTCTTGCCCTCTCTGATTTCCAAACGGCGCTTGATAAAGCTATTGGGCAGCTCAAACAAAACATAAGCCAGCCCCAAAAGAGCCCCTAGCACCAGATTAAAGAGCACGGCATTTTCGTAGAAGGCATAGACCAAGTGTAGCTTCTCTAGGCTAGGAATGCTCTTCAAGAACAATCCCCAAAGGATCTGCGCCAAAGCTCCCCAGACAATCATGCCAAAGAAACCTTTCCAGGTCTTGTTAGCCCCAAAAAGCCTCCTCCCATCCTTTAAAATCAGCCCAGCATCCATTGGTTGATAAGCCGCCTCTAGCAGTGAAGACTTGCAAAAGATCATATTCAGAACTCCAGCCAGAATGACCGGCATCAGGGTGATATATAAGGCAAGAATCGAACGCATACTTATTTCCTATTCTTTTTATGAAAATCTGCTTGAAAAGATTAAGAGACTTCTCAAACTTTTATGGCTTCATTATATCATAAGTCTCTAAAGCCCTTACACAACAAACTGTCAACAACTGTCACATCTGATCGTAGTACAAAAATTCGTTATTCTAAAATGTTGCTTCCCGTCGCATCTGTAACTACCTGATTTTTTAAGACATACTAAGAGTTAGTAGCAACTAAACAAGATTTCAGATAATATGTCAATCAATCTTCTTTTTATTATAAAATGCTTTTAAAAATTTGTAAAGAAGGGTTTTATAATTCAAAGTAAAAAACCAGCTTTTCTAGCTGGTTTGTCAGTTTATCTTCTGTCATCATAGCCATTTGGATGACTGGAGTGCCATTTCCAAGCAGTTTCGATAATGGTTTCGATATTGTCAAATTTCGGCTGCCAACCCAGAACATTTCTTGCCTTCTCAGAGGAAGCAATCAGCGTATCCGGATCCCCTGGGCGCCGCTCTGCTATTTCCAAAGGAATAGGATGTCCGGTCACCTTTCGGGCCGCTTCTACAATCTGCAGGTTGGAAAAACCAGTCGAAGAACCAAGGTTAAAGGCATCTGAAGGATTTCCAGCACGCAGATGCTCAACAGCCAGAATATGGGCGTCAGCCAAGTCGAAAGGATGGACATAATCGCGAACATTGGTGCCGTCTGGAGTGTCATAGTCGTCGCCAAAGACGGCAATCTTCTCACGTTTGCCCTGAGCCACTTGAAGCACAATGGGCAAGAGATGAGTTTCAGGTCCGTGGTCCTCGCCAATAGAGCCGTCGGGCTTGGCACCGGCCACATTGAAATAACGCAGAGCTACAAACTTGATCCCATAGGCCCGGTCTGCCCAGCGCATAATGGTCTCCATCATAAGTTTGCTCTCACCATAAGGATTGATAGGCTTTTGCGGAGTCGTTTCCAGAATCGGCACTTCCTCGGGAATGCCATAAGTCGCAGCAGTTGAAGAAAAGACAATGTTTTTAACGCCGCATTCCTGCATGACCTCCAAAAGTGAAACCATACCGGCTGTGTTATTGTCAAAATACTTGAGCGGATCTAACATGGACTCTGCGACCAGTGAAAAGGCAGCAAAGTGAATGACTGCATCGATAGATGGATGTTTGGCAAATACACTACGCATAAAATCCTTATCAGCTAAATCGCCCTCATAAAAGACAGCTTGCGGATGGACAGCTGCGCGATGGCCAGTCACCAAATTATCGACAACGACTACTTCTTCCTTGCCAGCTGTTATCAAACGGTCAACCATGTGTGATCCGATATAGCCAGCACCACCTAATACTAAAATTGCCATAAAACTTCCTTTCCCAGTTAGACTTGTCTCATTATAACACATTTCCTAAGGCAGGATGCCAACGGATTGGACAAAGCGCATGAAAGCAGTCTGCCCCTCCTCAGTTCGCTTGTAAACTCCAGCATCTTCCAGTACTCGGCTGAAAATTTGTCCAACCGAGGCCTGAACTACTCCTTCCACCGTCTCATCGGTAACATCTGGATTCTGGTCTTTGAGTTGATTGGCCCACTCCTGATGATAGGCAGCGACCTGACAGTCTTCTCCCAGCAGAAACAGTTCCACCTGCTTGAGTTCTTCCTTGAGTCGAGGCGGCAGAATAGCTAGTCCCATCACCTCAATCAGGCCGATATTTTCTTTCTTAATATGCTGCACATCCCTATGAGGATGGTAAATGCCATCCGGATGTTCTGGGGAAGTTTGATTATCCCGCAAGACCAAGTCTAGCTCAAAACATCTATCTTTTCTGCGGGCAATCGGTGTGATAGTGTGATGTGACTCACCCTCAGACTCTGCCAAAATCTGCACACTCGGGTCAGAATAGGTCCGCCAAGCTTGCAAGATCTTGTCAGCCAACTCAATCAACAATTGCTTTTTCTCAGACCTTAGACGAATGACGGACATAGGCCACTTGACAATACCTGCTTCCACCTCTTCAAACCTGCTAAAAGTAAAGCTGCAATCCAGCTCTGCTATTTCCATAGGGAAGGTGTGACGTCCGCCCTGATAGTGGTCGTGAGTCAGGATAGAGCCGCCGACAATAGGCAGGTCGGCATTTGAGCCAGCAAAATAGCCCGGAAAGGTCTCAACAATGTCCAGCAGGCGCTCAAAGGTCAGCCGGCTAATCGCCATAGGAAGGTGCTGACTGTGCAGAAATATGCAATGTTCATTAAAGTAGGCATAGGGGGAATACTGAAACCCCCACTCCTGACTAGCCAAGTCAAATCGAATAATCCGATGATTGGCGCGAGCTGGATGGTCCAAGCGGCCTTGGTATCCTTCATTTTCCATGCAAAGCTGGCAGGCTGGATAATTGCTGTTCTTAGCCTTTTTAGCTGCCGCAATCTCCTTGGGATCCTTTTCTGGCTTAGAGAGATTGATGGTAATTTCCAAATCTCCATATTCAGTCGGTGCTTTGAAAGCAATGTTTTTAGCAATGGCCTTAACCTTGATATAGTCATTCTTTTGACTAAGCTGGTAAAAATCAGCCACAGCTTGCTCGGGACTTGAAGCATAGGTCGTCCAGAAGTCCTGATTGATCCGACTAGGGGCTGGTGTAATCAAGTCCATGAGCTCAGCTCCCAGTATATCCTGCTCAGTCAGAGTATCACCAATCTTCCCATTCTCCACAGCCACAGCTACCAAGTCATCCTTAAGGTCAATTAGCTGCTCAGCCTCGGTCTCCTGCTCTGCCACTGCCTCTCCAACCAGAGCCATGACACGATTGTTCAGATAGATGGTGTCCATTTCCTCAAAAGTGCTATTGTCAATCACTGCAGATACAAAAGCATCCAGTAACTTCTTGGACATAGATTTTCCTTTCTCTTGCTAGTAAAGGGCCGGCATTCCTGTCAGCCCAAGTTTCTTTTCTGTGAATTAGTCCAGCACTCGGCTTCCGCCAGCTACTTCTGCAATGTAAAAGCTAGGGGCATAGCCGACAACTTCTTGATACTTGCGGCCGACATTTTCTTTGAAAAATTCCACCGCATCCTTAGCAACTAAAGCAATGGCGCAGCCACCGAAGCCTGCTCCAGTCATACGAGCCCCCAGAACACCTTCTTGCTCCCAGGCCGTGTGAACCAAGGTGTCCAGCTCTAGACCAGTCACTTCATAGTCATGCTCTAAAGAAACATGGGACGCATTCATGAGACGGCCGAATTTGTCAAGATCGCCTGCCTGCAAAGCTGCCCGCGCTTGCAAAGTGCGTTGATTTTCTAAAACAGCATGGCGAGCCCGTTTGAGACGATTTTCGTCCTCTATCAGATAGCTATACTCATCAAAGGCCCACTCGTCCAACTCACCCAAGGTAGCGATAGACAGCTTGCGATTGAGCTCTTCAACAGCTTTTTCGCACTCCACCCGACGCTCATTGTATTTAGAGTCAGCTAACTCACGACGCTTGTTGGTATTCATAATCACTACGACATTATCCTTAAGATCAAGCGGTACCAAATCATACTCAAGAGTATTTGTATCTAAGTAAATAGCCCGCTGGTCAGCGCCCATTCCGATAGCAAACTGGTCCATAATGCCAGAATTAACCCCGATAAACTCATTTTCAGTTAATTTACCGATTTTCACTAGGTCCAAACGTTCCAACTGCAAAGCAAAGAGTTTCTCAGCAATGACACCCGTCAAAAGCTCTAGCGATGCAGAAGATGATAAGCCAGAACCATTTGGAATATTTCCATAAACATAGACATCCATACCTCGGTCAATTGTATGGCCTGCCTCCTGCAGAAAATGCAGAACTCCTTTCGGATAGTTGGTCCAGTTATGCTCAGGCTCAAAGTGCAGGTTTTCCAGCGACACTTCAATAATCCCTTTTTCTTCAAAATTCCCTGAGAAGAATCTCAAGAGCTGATCGTCCCGCTTGCGAGCCGCTCCATAAGTTCCTAGAGAAATCGCAGCAGGAAAAACATGGCCGCCGTTATAGTCCGTATGCTCACCAATCAGATTGATCCGACCGGGTGAAAAGAAAGTGTGGTCCGCTTCTACTCCAAAAACCTTGGCAAAATCTGCGCGGACTTGCTCCGCTGAAATTAGGTTTGACATAAGCTAAACTCCTTTAAAATGAATAATCGATATTGTAATCGTTTTCTTGGTTTTATTATAACTGTTTCCGAGTAAAACTTCAATAAATTTAGTAAAATTTTACTAATTTTATAGATAGATTTTTTGTAAAAATCCAAACAGTAATCTGTCTGGATTATTTTATAAGGAGCAATAGATTAGAAAATATTGTCTTCCGTCTCAGCATCAAAGTAATGCGCCTTGTTTAGGTCGAAGCCAAGTTTAATACTGCTTCCGGTATTCATATGATCACGTGCATCAACTTTGGCAACAAACTCACTGCCACCAACCGTACAGTAGAGGTGAGACTCCGCTCCAAGCAACTCAGAAACAGAAATCTTCGCAGTTAGAACCGACTCAGGGAAGGTTTCCAGAAAGGCTGGTTCCATGTTGATATCTTCAGGACGAATACCAAAAATCAACTTATTGCCTTCATAGCCCTTCTCCCGCAACCTCTTAAGATTGCCCTCTGGGACTTGGAGACTGAAGTCTCTGTTTGGTCCGACAAGACGGCCATCTTCCAGTGTCACTTCAAAGAAGTTCATAGCTGGGCTGCCAATGAAGCCGGCCACAAACTTATTTGCCGGATGTTTATAGACTTCCTGCGGCGTACCAATCTGCTCCACTCGACCAATCGTACCAGTTCCAGCAGGATTCTTGGTCGCTGACATGATAACGATCCGATCCGCCAAGGTCATAGCTTCAGTCTGGTCGTGGGTAACGTAAATAGTTGTTGCCCCGATACGGCGGTGAATCTTAGCAATCTCCGCCCGCATAGAAACACGCAGCTTCGCATCCAAGTTAGACAGAGGCTCATCCATAAGGAAAACCTTTGCATCCCGAACAATAGCGCGTCCCATTGCTACCCGCTGACGCTGACCGCCAGACAAATCAGCTGGTTTGCGTTGCAAGAATTCCTTCAAGCCTAGGATTTCTGCTGCTTCATTGACCCGTTTTTCAATATCTTCCTTGCTGTACTTGCGCAGCTTGAGACCAAAAGCCATGTTGTCGTAGACAGTCATGTGAGGATAAAGGGCATAGTTCTGGAAGACCATGGCGATGTCGCGGTCTTTGGGCGCTACATCATTGACCACCGTACCGTCAATAGAGGCAGTTCCTTCTGTGATGTCCTCCAAACCCGCAATCATACGCAGCGTAGTTGATTTTCCGCAACCGGACGGACCGACAAAGACGATAAATTCCTTGTCCTTGATATCTAAATTGAAGTCTTCCACTGAGTAGTGGTCGCTGTTGGGATATTTTTTATAGATGTTTTTCAGATTTAATTCTACCATTATTCTTCTCTTTTCTTATCTCTATTCAAAAGTGATAGCTTGGCCATTTTCACTCGCGCTATATGTCAATTCTTTGAGGTTGATAACTACTTGAGCAGTGACTGACTTATCTGCATTGCTACGGACAATCCGGAGGCTATTTTCATCCAATAGATTCACTTCAATAATGCCATCTAGGTCAAAGGCAGCAGACTGGTTGCGGTAACTGAAAAGCTTGAGCAAGGCTTGCACAACTGGACGCTTGACTTCTTCAGCAATCTCCTCATTACTGTAATAATGACGGTTGATATTGCGGCCTTCCTTAGTGTTTTCTAGCAGCTCAAGGTCATTTTTCCCAGCTAAGAAACCAACATAATAGACCTGTGGAATCCCTGGAGCAAAAGCCTGAATCAGACGGCTAATGAAGTACTTCTTGTCGTCATCGCCCAAGGCTGAGTAGTAAGTCGAGTTAATCTGGTAAATGTCCAGATTATTGTACTCAGCTGAGGAATACTTACGCTTGACATTAGCCCCAACCTTATATAGTTCATTGGTTGCAAAATCAATTTCTTCATCAGTCAAAATATCCTTAACATCAACAACCCCAATACCATCGTGGGTGTCCAGTGTTGTGAATTGCTTCATAGGACTCATTTCAAGCCACTCAACTAGACGCTCTGCTTTACCACTGTATAGAGAATAAAGAGTTACCATCGGTAGCGCAAAATCATAGACAAAGTAGCCATGCTCTGCAATCTTGAACTGGATAGAATAATGCTCATGAATTTCTGGTAAAATATCCGTCCCAAACTCAGCCGCTTGCTGCTGGACTTTTTCTAAGAGATCCCAGATTTCTGGCTCAACAAAGAAATCATTGGTATCTAACTTTTTGACTGCATAGGCAAATGCATCTAAACGAATCAGATCACAGCCATGCTCTGACAGTTGACGCAATGTTTTCTTGATGAAATCATTAGTCACCTGACTGCGAACATCTAGATCAATCTGCTCTTCACCAAAGGTGTTCCACAGATACTCGGTGCTTCCATCTGCAAAGACGATTTCCTGCTTAGGCGCCCGATCCTTACGCTTATAAATCAAGTCAACATCAGCTTGCGTTGGACGATTTTCTGGCCAAAACTTATCCCAGCTGAGAAAGAGGTCACGATACTCACTCTGATCCTTCTTTTCCTGAAAATCCTTATAATACTTGGACTGGCGTGAGATATGGTTGATCATAAAGTCAAACATGAGATAATATTTCTCGCCCAGCTTTTCTACATCCTCCCAGTCACCAAAGGCTGAATCAACCTCTTCATAGTCTACTGGAGCGAATCCCCGGTCACCAGTTGATGGGAAGAAAGGGAGCAAATGCACTCCTCCAACAGCATCGCCAAAATGCTTTTCTAAATTGTCATATAAATCTTTTAAATTCTCCCCCAGGCTGTCTGAGTAAGTAATCAGCATGGTCTTATTTTGAATAGCCATAGTCTTCTCCTCTAAAATCTTGTCTTATATACTCTTTCCCGTGCGCTGAATGGAAAACGCCCTAAGCTCTGTATGAAAAAGCTGAAGCTTCTTTTTCCAATTCCCTATTTTTCCACAGGCGTTACAAATTCAATAGTTTACGGATGTGGTTGCCTTTGTATGCACTGTGAGCTTTTTACGGTCTTTGTATCTTGAGCTTACTTCACTGCCCCATTGCTCATTCCAGCAATAATGTTGCGCTGGAAGATGAGATAAACGATAGTAATGGTGATAATCCCAACAACATAAGAAGCAAAGCTCGGTCCATAATCATTAAAGTATTGACCTGTGTAGTTATATTGGAAGAGTGGCAGAGTCCACATCTTGGAGTCTTTATTGAGTACCAAGAGAGGAAGCATGAAGTCATTCCAGAACCAGAGGGCATTGATAATCATGGTTGTCGCATGCATGGGTTTCATCATAGGAAAGATAATCTTAAAATAAGTTGTAAACTTTCCAGCACCGTCAATTTCTGCTGCCTCATCCAGACTGTCCGGAATGGAAATCTTAATGTAGCCTACATAGAGAAAGAGAGTCTGTGGAACAGCGTAAGCCAGATAGAGGATAATTAATCCCCAAGTGTTGGCTAGTCCTAGCTTACTCATCATAACTGTAATAGGAATCATGATAACTTGAAAAGGAACAAAAATCCCTAAAATCAAAAGCGTATACATAATACCAAAAGCTTTTCTCTTAGACATATTACGAGCGATAGAGTAAGCAGCCATGGGAATAAAAATCATGACAACAGCCAAAGATAGAACCGTGATTACAATTGAATTCCAATAGTAGCCTCCGATACCATCAGCCAAAAGGCGTTGGAAATTTTCTAAAGTCGGTTGAGTCGGAAATCCGAAAAAATTATTAACGATGTCTTTGGTAGACTTAAAGGAACTGAATATCGTTGCTAAGAGTGGAATTAAAATGATAATAGATCCCAGTGTTAGCAAGATATATTTACTAAAATTAGCTTTTCTTTCTGCATTTTTCATCGGGCTTCTCCTCTTAGATTTCAAATTTCTTAGATACTCTCAACTGGATAATAGAAATAACCGCAATCAAGAGAAACAAGATAACAGCAATGGCATTGGCATAACCAAATTGATTGCTCTTAAAAGCATAGTTGTATACCAGAAGTCCTAGAGAGGTGGTCGCATTATTCGGACCGCCGCCTGTCATGGCAAAGACCTGGTCAAATGCTGTCAAACCACCTTTTAGAGCCAAGATAAAGACCATGGAAACGCTTGGTAGGAGATAAGGAAGTTCCACCTTCCAAAAAATTTGTTTGCTGCTAGCTCCATCAATTCGAGCTGCTTCTGTAATCTCAGTCGGGATAGACTGAAGACCAGCTAGGAAGATGATAATAGGCATGGCTACCCCTTGCCAAAGCAAGACGAAGATTGCTGCAAAGATTGCACCGCCATTCGTTCCTAGAAGACTGGTTTTAAGAAATTCAATTCCTAAGGAATTCCCTAAAGCTGGCAATCCGTAGTTGAAAAGTTGCTTAAAGATAAGAGCCACGGTCAATCCAGATAGAACAGCGGGGAAGAAAAACCAAGCTCGAAAGAAAGTCTTTCCCTTTATCTTCGAGTTGAGAGCTCGCGCAATCCAGATTCCCAGCATAATCTCACCAATCACCATACAAATAGTAATGATCAATGTAAAGCCTATCGCGTTCATAAACTTAGGATCGCTCATGAGAAGCATAAAGTTATTAAGTCCGACAAACTTATAATTATAGGTCAAACCAGTCCAGTTTGTCAGGCTGTAGAAGGCACCTTGAAACATGGGCACATAGAAGAATACAGCCTGTAGTACAAGGGGAACAAGGACAAAGAGCCAGCCCCAATATTTCTCAATCAATTTTTTCATAGTAGATCTACTCCTACTCTACGTCTGCTTTCATCGGATTGAAGAAGGCATTTAGTGCTTTCGCCATATCCTCTTTGTCTCCAGTTGTAATATAATTCCCAGTCAAGGTATAAAAATCACTTTCACTGGTCCAGTCTTGGGCTAGCCAAACGAGGTGTCGGTCTGTAAATGCTAGTTCAGCAAGACCGGCTAGCGGTGCATCTGAACCTGCTTCCTTGACACCTTCAATAGCTGTTGGTGAGCCGTCCACATCATAATATTTCTGCATAACTTCTGGACGTGACATATATTCAACAAAAGCATTGGCTTCTTTCTTGTGTTTACTACTTGACGAGATAGACCAAGCTAGGTCTCCTGCTCCAATGGTCAAGCTTTGTCCTTTTTGCTTTCCAGGGAAAGGGAAAGTTCCAACATTAAACTTAGGATCTTGCGCATTGATTGCTGTGATAGCCCAAGAGCCATTTGGAGTCATCAGGGCATCGCCTCTAGCGAAGGCACCAACAACATCAGTATAGCCTGCTCCCTGCCAGTTGGTTTGCATGGCACCTTTTTTGCGGAATAAATCTAACAGCCTGAAATCATCTTTAAGCACTGAATCTGAAGACTTGATGGCATTTGGCTTGGAAAAACGTAGGTAATCATTCGCTTCCTTACCGCCACCTGTTGCAGTGGCAAGAGCTAACTGATGATAACCATTCAAGGTCCAAGTATCTGCTCCTGCAATGGCAAAAGGTGTTTCCCCTTTTGCTATAATCGTATCAACTAATTCTTCAAATTCCTCCCAAGTCTCTGGAACTTTCAATCCCAGTTCTTTAAATTTATCTTTGTTGTAATAGATACCATAAGCATTAGCAGTATAAGGAATATTGTAAATTTTCCCGTCAATCGCATATTTATCTGCATAATGATTCTTAACTCGCTTGAGATAATCTTTATTAGATAAATCTTCAAAGTACCCAGCTTTAGCCCATTCTTGGAATTCAATAGACTGTGGAAAGATATTGACAACATCTGGGATATCTCCAGCCAGAACGCGCGTTTTGAGTACTTCCCCAGCGTTAGGGACGTTCACCACTTTCACATGCACATTCGGATTTTCTTTTTCAAAGTCTTTTGCAATCTCACGAAGGGTATCAACCATTTCGCCCTTCTGATTGAAATACTCAATCGTTACCTTACCATCTGTTGACTCACCTTGGCTGCTGCAAGCTGACAGCCCCAAAAGGGACAGTCCTGTAATAGCAGCTAAGCTCATCTTTTTATACCATTTCATGGTCTAGCCTCCTTATTTTTTAATAAAATGCAACTGTCTGCTAAGATAATCTCCTTGCGGAAGATTCATAGTGATACCAGCATACATGAGTTCTGCACCTGAGTAAACTGCGCCATTTCCCTGCAGCTCATAAAGCCCTTCTTCCTCTAAGTCTTTTAGTTTCAAGGTTGTTTCCATCGTTTCCACAACTGATAAGACTCGGACGTAGGTTACAATCGTTTGATCTTCATAGTTAAATTGAACTGCTGCTTCATTGGAGCCAACATCTGGATTGATTAGCCTATACTGACGCCCTAGCTGGACCACTGGCCGTAATTCTTTATACAACTTCACCTGGTCAGCAATCGCAGCTTTCTCTTCATCTGATAGACTAGTCAAATCAAGCTCATACCCCAGATTTCCCATCATAGCTACATGACCCCGAGTTGCCAGCGGAGTAATTCGTCCCATCTGATGATTAGGCACTGCCGACACATGGGCACCCATTGAAATAGTCGGATAAAGATAAGAAGACCCATATTGGATTGGCAAACGAGCTATGGCATCGGTATTGTCACTAGCCCAAACTTGAGGGAAATACCGCATCATACCAAGATCATTTCGTCCACCACCACCTGAGCAGGACTCAAATAAAATATTCTCATATTTCTCTGTCAAATATTTTACAATTTCATAAAGCCCCAAGATATACTTATGCGACTGCATTTTGGTCGCCAGATAGTTAGTGCCATTCCCAAGATTGGTAATATTACGATTCATATCCCATTTTATGTAGTCAATATCGTGCTGACTCAACAGCTGATCCAGTGTTTCTTTGATATAGGCTACCACATCTGGATTAGCATAATCCAATACGAGTTGATTGCGAGAGTAGGTATGATCCCGATCAGGCGCTTGAATAGCCCAGTCTGGATGTGCCCGATAAAGCTGACTGTCTACGGAAATCATTTCTGGCTCAACCCATAAACCAAATTGCAATCCTCTGCTATGAACTTCTGATATGAGCTCCGTCAAACTGCCGCCTAGCTTATCTTCATTGACAAACCAGTCGCCCAGAGCCCGATTGTCATCAAAACGGTTGCCAAACCAGCCATCATCGAGAACAAAGAGCTCAATACCAACTTTCTGCGCCTCATCTGCTAACTCTAGCAACTTCTCTTTTTTGAAATCAAAGTAAGTTGCTTCCCAGTTATTGATTAAAATTGGCCGCTCTCGCTTCGCAAATGCTTTAGGAATGATATGCTCTTGAACAAAAGCTTGGCTCTCATGACTAAGACCAGTCAAACCCTGAGCCGAATAATTCAACAGAGCAACAGGACTATAGAAAGTCTGCCTCGCTTCCAGTTTCCAAGCAAAGTTATCTTCATTGATACCGATACCTAGCCGAACTTCATTCAACTGATTTTGCTGAATCCAAGCTTCAAAGTTTCCGCTATAAAGGAGCTGAATTGCCCAAACTTGACCAGCCTCTTCCGTCGTTTCACTATCACAAAGGATAAGGCTTGGAGTCTGCGCGTGACCAGAAGCTCCTCGGTTGGAAGCCATTTTGAAAATTCCCTGTTCTAGCTTGTGACGACGAACTGTTTTCTCCCTAGCATAAGCTCCCTGTAAACTAATCACATCATAAGTACCTGCCGGCAAATCTGCCATTAAGCTCAAGTTCTTCTGTATGACTGCTGTCTCTCTACCGATATTTTCCAGCTTAGTAAAGGTTGCAATAGTATTGCTATCTTCAAAAGCTGTGTAATAGAGAGTGAGGCGTAAGTGAGCTACTGTATCCTCTAAAATAAAGGCCAGTGTTTCTGCATCTTCTGTACTGTGAGGGCTAGGCAGTCCTGGAACTTCCAAACCTCCCTTAATCAGCTGACTCTCAACAAACCGAAAATCTGTTACTTCATTATTAGCATGTTGGACTTGCAGAGAAGGTTGCCGAAAGTCTCCTAAACCATGCTGACCCAAGACCTGCCGCTGAGTATCTAAGCTAAAACTCCTCTCATTCGACTTCGGATTACCAGAAAATGCATGATCTCGCTCAAATACTGTATTGGAAAAATGATAGGATTCGATTTTTCTGCCTAAGTGTTTAAGTAAAAGATAGCCATCCCTTTCCTCAATGATAAGACTGGAATTTTTTGTATTAATGTAGAATAGATGTTTGTCTATTTTGATAGCCATTTCTGAACCTCCATATTTACTAATATTTTACCTTATGAAATCGCTTCCCAAAATAGAATTATGTTAGGGAAATATGGTAAAATGTTAGGTAGGAGGCAAAATATGCTTGTTTTTTCAGAATACCAAACAGGAACAATTGATCTTGCACTTAGCTTCTACGGATACGAAGAGTGCACTCCTAACTACTCTTTTGGGCCAGCAATTAGAGATACCTATGTACTTCATTACGTTAACAAGGGGAAAGGTCAATTTCATTACAAAGGAAAAATTGTCGATTTAAGAGCTGGAGATCTCTTTCTGCTCAAGCCAAATGAACTTACCTTTTATCAGGCTGACAAAGAAGAACCTTGGTCTTACTACTGGCTGGGAGTGACTGGCGGTAGGGTTTATGACTACTTCAATCACTCTCAGATTGCCGAAGACTGCTACCTACTTGCTAACCAGGAACGAAAAACAGATAGGATTGGGAAAATTGTTGAGAACTTGGTTTACTTCGCCGAGCAGACCAAATCTAACCAACTAGCTCAACTCCACATTATGGGCCAACTTTATGAACTCATCTTTCACTTGGGCAGCGTTGCCTATAAGCCCCAAGCAAATACCCTATCTGCAAGCCAGCAACTCTATCTAGCCTGCAAGCAGATAATTGACACTCAATATCCCAATCCTAACCTCAGCATTCAAGCTATGGCAATTAAGTTGTCCGTTCATCGCAGCTATCTAACAACCATTTTCAAGGAGGAGCACCAAAGCTCACCTAAAGAATATCTGGAATATGTCCGAATGCATCGAGCTAAACAACTCCTCAAAAGCACCCGTGAGCCTGTCCAATTTATCGCCTATTCTGTCGGTTTCTCAGACCCCCTTTACTTTTCAAAGGCTTTTAAAAAATATTTTGGCTTTTCACCCAGTTCATTTCGAGAACAAAGTTAAATTTTACTAAACATATCTTTGTTATTTACTAATTTTTGAGTTATAATTTATGTAGACAGTAAATTAAAAAGGATCAAATCAAATGGCTACTATCAAAGATATCGCCCAGACTGCTGGTGTTTCTCCCGCAACTGTTTCGAGGGTTTTGAACTATGACAAGTCCATGTCTGTCAGCGATGAGACGCGTAAGAAGATTTTCGATATCGCTGAACAGCTCAATTACCAAAAAAGCAAAAGGCAGAAAAAGACTTCACCTCAGACCCACCGCATTGCCATCGTTGAATGGTACACTGAGCTGGAAGAGCTGGATGATCTTTACTACTACTCCATCCGCTTAGGCATTGAAAAGAAAGCCCAGGAACTGGGCTATGATATCGTGCGGATTTTCAACAACGACTCTCTGAGCCAGCTAGAGCAGATTGACGGCATCATTGCCATCGGAAAATTCAGCAGCAAGCAAGTCAAGGACCTGGAGCAATACAGTCCTGCCTTGGTTTTCGTGGATAGCGATACGATCGACCAAGGCCACAGCTGTGTAACAACGGACTTTGAGCATGCCGTTACTCATGTTCTCGACCATTTTCTTCAGCAGGGTATTGGAGAAATCGGTATGATTGCTGGACGTGAAGAAACAGCAGATGGAACGACAAGTCTTGACGATCCGCGCTTGGCCTGCTTCTGCCGTTACCTTAGTGACAAAGGTCTTTATCAGCCGACTTATGTCAAGACAGGCAAGTTCTCCTCAGAGTCGGGCTACCAGCTGATGAAAGACATGATTGACGAACAAAAAGAACAGATGCCCAAAGCATTTTTCATAGCCAGCGATGCTCTGGCAGTCGGTGCTCTCCGTGCTCTTCAGGAAGCGAGAATAGCTGTTCCCCAAGATGTCCAGATTATTTCCTTTAATGATACATCCATTGCCAAATACGTCTATCCGCCTCTCAGCACTGTGACAGTCTTTACAGAGGAAATGGGTAAGCAAGCTCTGCAGATGCTGGACCAGATGATTAAAACTGACGAAAGCCCCATCCCCTATATGATCAAGCTCTCTACCAAGCTGACACTAAGAGCAAGCAGCCTTTAAGCTAGAAAGACCGCCTATGAAAACCTACGAAAAAATCTTTGACATCCTCAGCCAGGCTGACGACTATGTCAACGGTGAAAAAATAGCCCAAGAATTGGGCATTTCACGAACTTCCATTTGGAAAGCCATCCAAAAACTGGAAAAAGAAGGCATCCAAATCGAATCCGTCAAGAACCGGGGCTATCGATTGACAGCGGGTGACTTGCTGATTCCTGATTGGATTGAGGAACACTCACCTGTTCAGGTCTCCTTTAATCCTGACTGCCAGTCCACTCAGATGGACGCCAAGGCTGGCATGGAGGCCGGACGCCCGGCCAACACTCTTTATCTGGCCGCTGCCCAATCTGCTGGCCGTGGCCGTTTCGGTCGTGCCTTCTTCTGCCCCAGCCAGGGCGGCTTTTACATGTCTCTCCACCTCAAGCCCAACCTCCCCTTCGACCAGCTCCCTTCCTATACTATCTTGACTGCAGGAGCTATCTACAAGGCAGTGAAAAATCTAACCCTCATGGAAGTTGATATCAAGTGGGTCAATGACATTTACTATCGAAACAAGAAAATTTCCGGCATCCTGACCGAGGCTACAACTTCTATTGAGACAGGGCTCGTCACTGATGTTATCATTGGTGTTGGCTTTAATTTTTTCATTAAAGACTTTCCAGCTGAGATTAAAGAAAAGGCTGGCTCCCTCTTTGAAGAGAAACCAGCCATTAGTCGCAATGAGCTCATTGCCGAGATTTGGAAATGCTTCTACGAAAGTGCCCCAGAAGAGCTCATCTACCTCTACAAGGAGCGCTCCTTGGTGCTAGGACGGCAAGTAAGCTTCAGCCAAAAAGGCGCAGACTACCAAGGTTTGGCCAAGGATATCTCAGACAGCGGGCAACTCTTAGTCCAGCTGACAAATGGTCAGGAAATCTGGCTCAACAGCGGCGAAGTCTCGCTAACCAATTGGTAATCAAAAATTTCATTTCAAAAGGACTGAGTCTCATAGCTCAGTCCTGTTTTCATTATTTCGGTCCTAAATGTTTATCGATTTCATCCACAATCCGCCCCATGACATAGGAAATCTGCAGATTACGCAGCACTAAAACTGCCCAGAAAGCAGCCATGAAATAGCGCCCCGCCATGATAGATTCATTGAAAAAATAGGTTTCTAAGGCCGTAAAAACAGCCATTACAATAAATTGTCGTCTGTTCATAGTTTTATTATAACACGAAAGCCTAGAAAAATCTTTTTTAATCCTCTTGAATGGTAATTTTTTCTGCTAAAAAGTCAAATCCCTCTGGAATCAGGCTTTCCTCTTCCTTCTCTTCAGCCTCTGTCTTGCCATTGCGGCTGCGAGCTGAAAAGTCCGCCCGAATCTTGGTCCACTCTTCCAAGGAAATAGCCAAAATCTCTGGTGAAAAGCCTGCTGCATTGCTGAGGATATTGCCAAACATGGTATTGAGATTGTCCCGCTTCATGGTCTGCTCAGCGTTGAAATTAGACTCAAAAGCTAAGATAGCATGACTTTCATTGGCCGCTACCGGCTGCGATCCTGCCAGCAAGGCCTTATCAGCTCCAGCCAGACTTTCGATAATCTCACCCCAAGCATTCTGCAGCTTAGTCAGATTGCTGCGAGCCAGACTAGGATTCTCAACAGCCTCTTCTAAGATGGCATTGACCTTATTGCGGTCTGCTCGGTAGCCCTTAGACTTCTGCGGTCGAATATCCGAAGTTTTGACAGCCGCTACAGGTTTCCCATTGCCATTAGCCAGCTGCTGTTTAAGACTATCTATCTCTTGTCTCAGACCCTTGAGCTCATCAGCTAGATTATCTGGAATGACTGCCGCTGCAGGATGACTGACAGTATCTGCCAGTCGAATGGTCATCATTTCTGTATAAATCTTGGGCTGCAGGCTGTTCTTGATATCTGCCAAACTCTTGGTCGCCATATCGATCATGGCAAAGAGAGTGTCCTGCGGTGTCTTGAGATTTTCCAGAAAGAGCTCACTGGCATGATGATTTTCTCCGCCAGTTTTGACAATGATCAAGTCACGCAGATATTGCAGGAGGTCCGTCACAAAACGGGCCATGTTTTTACCGCTATCAAAAATCAGATTGAGATTATCCAAGGCTGCTACTGCATCATGAGCAATCAAGGCTGCTACATAGGCATCCAAGGCTCCTAAGCTGATAGAGCCAGTGATTTCTTCGGCAATATCTGTTGTCAAACGATTTTCCTGAGTTAAGCTAAGAGCCTGGTCAAGTATAGACAAGGCATCCCGCATACCGCCCTCAGCTCGACGGGCAATAATCTGCACACCTTCTTGCTCAAAATCAATACCTTCCTGCTCCAAAATCCACTCGATATGACCAATAATATCCTGCGTCTTGATAGACTTAAACTCAAAACGCTGGACGCGGGAAAGAATGGTCGCTGGAATCTTATGTAGCTCTGTCGTCGCTAGAATAAAGACCACATTTTCTGTCGGCTCTTCCAAGGTCTTGAGCAAGGCGTTAAATGCCCCAGTTGAGAGCATGTGCACCTCGTCAATGATATAGACCTTGTGCTTAGCGAGACTAGGCGCATAGGTGGACTTGTCCCGAATGTCACGAATCTCATCTACGCCATTATTAGAAGCCGCGTCAATTTCAATAACATCTTCAAGGCTTCCCTCCGTGATAGCCTGACAGATATAGCAGTCATTACAAGGCTCGCCATCCTTTTGATTCGGACAGTTCATAGCCTTGGCAAAAATCTTAGCAACACTGGTCTTCCCTGTTCCACGAGGACCAGAAAAGAGATAAGCATGGCTGATTTTCCCTTGCTCAACAGCCTGCCGCAGAGTAGTAGCCACTACCTGCTGACCCACCAGCTGACCAAAGGTCTGACTGCGGTACTTCCGATATAAAGCTTGATACATTAGGCTTTTTCTCCAAACATTTCAAAAATCCAAGTCGTTTTTTCAAGCAAAATCTGGACGAACTTTTCCAGATATTCCTGATCTATCTTATCATAATCCCCCGTCAAAGCCGAGTCTAAATCCAATACTCCAAGCAGTCGATCGTCTTTTACCATGGGCACCACAATTTCGCTCTTAGCCCGGCTATCACAGGAGATATAGTTGGCATGCTGGGTCACATCATCTACGATAATCGTCTGCTCTTTCTCCGCAGACTCCCCACAGACACCCTTGCCTAGCGTAATATGGACACAGGAAACACCACCCTGAAAGGGCCCCAGAATCAGCTCGCTCCCATCAAAAAGATAGAAACCAGTAAAAACAGAATTAGGCAAGGCTTGATTGAGCAAGGCGCTAGCATTGGACAGATTGGCCAAAGCATTGGTCTCACCCTCCAACAAGGCTTCCAACTGAGCCAATAAAAGTTGATAATTTGAAATTTTTTCTTTTGTGTTCATAGAGTCTATTATATCAAAAAAACAGTCTGATGGCTGTTTTTGAAATAAAAATAAGAAGCACAACTAAAATAGACTTTAAACTTTTCGTCAAGTGAAAATCCCAATAGATCAAGTAAAATAATCTCTCACCTTTAAGATTCTATTTACACCTTTTTTGTAAATCATCAATCGCCCGAATAAAAATCTCAGGTTTTTCAGCATGAATATCATGCCCACTCTTGATATTATCTATTAGATGATTGTTCAACAAAAGTTTGTCTACTCGCTTAGCATCTTTGTCATCCATAGCACTCAAGAGAATCCCATTTTTATCATAGTAATTTTTCTGATTCAAAGGCCGAGCCACATGAAGCAATATAGATGGACATTGAACTTTTTTCAAGATTTCTTCCTGTTCAAATCCCTTGAACCAAGAAAAATCATAAAATGTTGAGCCAAAACGAAGATCGTAATCTCCTGTTCCATCCTGTAAATTAGCTGTTAAGTCATAGATGAGATTCACTTGTAATTCTGGCGGATAGTACCAAATTCTAGGAATCTTTCCTGGATGATTTTTCATATAGTTCAGAGCTGGTTTTTTGACAATTTTATTAAAATTTTCCTCACCAAAAAGTTTTTTTAAATAAGTATGTTCTAAAAAATAGGCAGTATAATTTTTTTTACCGCTTTTTAAGAAATCATACATATCTTTAAATCCTAACCAAGAAAAAGTAGAAAGTGCTCGACTAGGCTCTGTTGAAAAGAACGGTGCATCTTCTATCAATAGTCCTCTAACAGTATCAGGAGCTAGTGCAGCTACCATTGTTGCCAGAATCCCACCTGATGAATGTCCTGAAATGAACACAGGAGCTTTTATAATATTATGAATAAACCAAATGAAATCCTGACTATTTTCTAGTGCTGAATATTTAGCAGGATTTTTACTAGACCCACCATGTCCATAACAATCTACTGCATATACATGATATCGCTTAGACAATTCTCCAAAAACCTTGGCGTAGTCCTCCCAAGATACTTGCTGGCCATGGATCAGGAGTAAAGGGGGACCATTTTTTGGACCTTCACCATAATTAATAAGAGATCCATCTGGTAAAGTCACTTGCTTTTCTATCATCCCAGCTTGTCGGATATATTCAAGACTAGCCTTATCATAGTGAAGATTACGATAAGCAAACCACCCTGCACTTACCAATATAACAGCTATCAATATCAAAATAACTAACATCATTGTCCTTTTCATTCATTGCCTCCTACTTTTCTGAAAAATACTTAGGAGCTTCTAGAAAAAAATTCGGATCTAATAACGCCAATCCTTGATTTTCATCTCCTAGCAAAAGAAGCTGATCTCCCGCTTTTATTTGAAAAATATTTCGTGCCCGAGGGGGTAAGTGGATTTCACCACGCTCTCCCACCGTTACTGTTCCAAAAATATATTTCCCTTTGATACTAGGAGTTGTCAATAAATTGCTCTCTAAATGTACTAGTTCATCCAAACTCACATCAAAATAATCAGCTAATTGAGAGGAATAAATCACATCTGGAACGCTTTCTCCTGCTTCCCATTTTGCTATAGTCTGTCTTGATACACCTATTTCCTCGGCCAGTTTTTCCTGAGAAATATTCTCTCTTTTTCTTAAAATAGCAATATTTTTAGAAATCATTTTTTAATCTCCTTTTTATGATTACACTGTTAGTATAGCAAAAAAGCTGGTTACTTCAACCAAGCTTTTCTTACTTTTTATAGACCTTTTGTTAAAAATCGTAGCAAAAATATTTTATTACTCCTCCAAAACTTTCACTTCTTCACCCTCCACAAGCAAAGCTTGGTGATTATTAAGGCAAAGCTTGATTGAGCAAGGCGCTAGCATTGGAAAGATTTGCCAAAGCATTGGTCTCACCCTCCAACAAGGCTTCCAACTGAGCCAGTAAAAGTTGATAATTTGAAATTTTTTCTTTTGTGTTCATAGAGTCTATTATATCAAAAAGCCGGTCTTTCAACCAAGCTTTTCTTTAATTTTGTTATCCAAAAATTCATCAATCAGTCTATTTACAACATCGGGTTGGTCGGTATTAGAATTATGCCCCGCCTTATCAATCCATTGAACATACTTCCCAGTATTTCTTTCATAGGCCTTCAAATATCGTATACAAGACCCTGCACGATCTTCTTTTCCACATATAACCAATTGTGGACATTTTACTTCATAAGATAGCTTCTTCTCTACTGCTTCTGAAAATATCTTATATCCGTATCCCGCAAGACGAGCATACCTTTCTTGATCGCCATCATAAACCATCATCATATCATACATCAATTTTCTTCCATAGTCTGTTGTTGATACGCTTTTAGGGCCTGATTTTAAAAGAGATTTCCATGGATAAATTCTATAAATTGCCTCCATATTTTTTAAGAGCCACAATTCCATAGCTGTATAATACTTCCTTTGAAGGGATGGTGAATCAATCGTAACAAGACCTTTTAATTTCTCAGGAAAAAGTTGAGCATAAACCTGTCCTACATATCCTCCCATTGACTGACCAATTATTATTGGATCTTCTATTCTCTCTTTGACAAATATTCCATCTAGCCAACTTGCTAAATCAAATAAAGTAAAATCGAGACGAAATGGATAAGATGAAGCGTGTCCAGGTGCGTCCCAAACCAAGACTCTATATGTATCTTTAAAATATTCTATTTGTTTTTCAAATAACCTATGGTCAGCGGTTAGTCCAGGTAAAAAGATAAGAGCACTTTTCGCTGATGCATACATATCATTTGTCCAATAGTGAATGACTCCACTTGATGTTTCATATATTTTTTCAATCAAAGTTCAATCCCCGCATTCTAATTTGTTTAATCTAGTTTATCGCAATTTCACTCATTCCTTTTATTATAGTTTCTCAAGTAGGTTCACTAGAACATATATTCTGATTACTTATCCTCCAAAACCTTCACTTCTTCACCCTCCACAAGCACAGCTTGGCAATTATTGAGGGAAAGCAGATTCAACTGGTCACTATAGGTATCAAGGGTAGCTTGTGTACTTTCGACAAAGGGTTCTTCGCCAACATGAGGAAGAACATAAAAATCCACCTCGTTTAGCGCCCCTGTATCGTTCAGTTCTGCTGCAACCGACTTATCGTCCATGAGCTTATTGTAGTCAATGTCCTTAGCTGTGATGATAGCACCAGCAGATTCGCTCACATAAACCATGCCATCCGCAATCTGCTCTTTTATCAAGGACAGAAGTTGCTTTTTCTTAAGTTCTTGCAAAAGGTAAAAGGTATTGCCGCCAGAGACATAGAGGAGTTTGCTTTGGAAAATTTTGGCCTGAGCTGTTTCTCTATCACAAGCCGAAATATCCAAGACCTCTACTTGAAATCCCAAATCTGCAAAAATCTGCAGGGCTTCGTCAATATAACCTCTGTACTCTTCTACATTTCCAGCCGTCGGAATAAAAAGCACATGTTTGCCCAATTGCTTTTCAGACGCATATTGTCTGAACAAATCCTTGACTCCCGCAAAATATGAACATAAAAATAATTGTTTCATAGGATACCTCCTTATTTTTTAACGATCTTATAAAGAATCCATTGATCCTTTCTTTGACTATCGATAAGATGCAGGTCCAAATCTGTCAAATAGTTTTCCAATTTTTCTTGCTTTGTAAAGTCTGGTTGGTAATAAGCTAATTTGCTCCATTCACATGCCAGTAAGATGATTCCATCTGGCTTAAGTATCCGCTTAAGTTCTAGGAACGCTTGAGTTAGATTTGACCAATGAAAATGAGTCTGAAAGGCTGTAATCAAATCAAATTTCTCAACCGGAAGATTTGTATTCTCAACATTTTTCACCTCAAAAGATAGGCCAGGCTCAGCCAATTTTTCAGCTGCTCTGATGGCAGTAGAAGAAATATCAATCCCCAAAACTCGACTATTAGGAAAATGTTTTTTCAAATATTTCGAGGATTCCCCATTTCCAACTCCAACATCCAAAATAGCATGAAATAGCTTCTTATGACCCAGCTGACTGACCGCCCAAACAACCATGGGCATATAAACACGATTCCATAATTTCATCATCCATAGCCCTATAAAGCCAGACGGTCTCTTTGATTGGTACATTAAGTAAAAAAAAGCAAGAATAACCAGAAAGCCAATCATTGCTGGATAAATCATCTATCTTCCCTCTCATATCTTCTGCCATAAAGCTTTTTAGCTTCCTCTGTATAGTTCTTGATAAAATCCGTTTTCGCCTCTGTATAGGCATCACGATTGTGCTCATATTGCTTCCACAAGGATAGCTTGAGCTTTTCATAGTCTTCGGCTACAGCAGGGTGCTCCTGTAAATAGTCTCTAAAGTAAAGTTCATCATGATCGCCTTCATAACGCAAATGCAGATGGAAAACCCGCTCCGCAAAACCACTCGGTGTGTAGCCTTTATTAAATGACATCCGCCCTTGGCTTTCTGACATGAGCAGATAACCATTTTGCAGCAGCAAGTCTCTCGTTACCGCCATATCTGTTTCTTTAGGAATTTCCAGCAAGATATCCACTATAGGCTTGGCCCAGATGGTCTCTACCGATGTCGACCCAATATGACTAATCCGAACCAGCTGATTTGCAGACAAAAAACTCAAAAGCCGAAGCCGTTCCTCCGCATACCAGTCTTTCCACTCATCCTGATACTCTCTTAAAAAAATCGGAAAAAGCTGCCACAGCTCCTCGAGTGACATTTCCTCTAAAGTTGGACTCATAAGCACCTCCTTAGGTAATTTATACAAGCGTTTTCTCTAGTTATGATTATAGGAAAAATACACATCCTAGTCAAACCCTGCACTTATTGAACAGATATTTATTTTTGTAATATTTTTGAAAAGTTTTAGTTGTCAAACAATCTATTTTTTAGTAGAATGATGTCGGAGATATATTATTTAAAAGGAGTTCTTTATGAAAAAGTTTAGGTTTGGCACTTGGCTTGTCCTGTCAGCCGGATCTTTGTTGTTACTTTCACAGGCTCTTCCTGCAGAAAATGTTGCTGCCAATCAGAAGAACCAGATTAAGGTCCAGCTGCTTAACCATAGCGATGAAACAGCTATCGGGACTCTGGAGTTGAATGGAGAGTATCAGCTAAAGCTTGGGAAAAAGGACAAATACGGTCGGGCTACTGCTGCTCATGTCCAAATGCAGGAGCAACACAAAGCCAAAAAGAAAAAGGAGACCAAGGTCACTTACAATCCCATCGGTTGGCACAATTACAAATTTTACTACGGAAATGGAGATGATCGGGCTTGGCTCATGAATCGCGCTCACCTGATTGGCTTCACTTTCAGCGGCCTCAATAACGAAGGAAAAAATCTCGTTCCGATGACCGCTTGGCTCAACTCTGGCAGTTTCCAAGGACTGGACGACAATAACCCAGACAGCATGCTCTATTATGAACATCGCTTGGAGCGCTGGTTAGAGGAAAATCCAGATTATTGGCTGGATTACAAGGTTACTCCGATTTACACGGACAATGAGCTGCTTCCTCGCAAGATTGAGCTCCAGTATGTCGGGCTTGACGCAGAAGGAAATGTTGTCAGCATCCAGCTAGGTGGCAAGGAAACAATAGACGAGGACGGAATGTCTCATGTCCTCTTGGACAATGTCTCTCCAAATGCAGAGATTGACTACCAAACAGGCACTGCTGTCAATACTATGATTGAGTAGAGTTATAGATCAGAACATACAAACAGACCATCGCTATGATGATCTGTTTTTTTATTTTTTTACCAATACAGACAGCCATAAACCAACAAGACTGCAATCATACTGAAAAGCGAGCCAATCAGGTAGTATTCAGCAAAGGACTGGCTTTCTGAAATCTTATTATAGCGGGCAATAGACTTAGCCGTAAAGACTAGCCCAATGGCAGTAAACTGCCCGAAAATAAGAGAAAGTCCCATAATCAAGCGCTCCAAAATCCCAATCATGGCACCAGCCCCCGCAATAGTCTCCCCACTGTCTTCTCCTGCCTGATACTTACTGAAGAAGAGTTTAAAGAGGATATTGACCGGCTTACCAGTAAGTGCGAAGAAAAAGAGAGCCTGCAGCATGAGATAACGCTCAGACAGCCAATTAGGAACTGGAATTTGCTGCTGCCCTAAGAGAAAATAAAGAGCAAAAATACTAATCAGATGCAAGATCTGATCCAGTATAAAGGCAAGCTTTTGAGCATGATGCCGGACAATCAATGAATTCAGCCTATTCTTCAAGAAGTCAATAAGCGCATGACTGAACCAGACCAAGGCGAAATATAGCAGATAATTAGGTAAGATGAGTCCCAAGAGCAACAAGGGCAGCAGAACAATTCCCAAGTGGAGAATCAAAAAATTCATCCGCCGGCTTTTTAGGTCGGCCATTTTCTGACTTTGAAGCTGAAAATCAGCTAGTACATGAGCCAGCAAAGTCAATACAAGAATCGGATTCTGCATGAAAAATTCTGAAAATCCCATAATATTTGTCATTGTTCAGCCTCCTTCGCTGCCTGTAGAATCATTCTCATAGCTAAACGGCGATTTCTCAGATAAATCTTCAGTCCAGACGACTTGAGCCGCTTACTAAGCGCACTGGGACTAATCTGCAACAGCTCTGCTATTTCTCCATGAGAAAAATTCTCGTCATAGATATATTCCATTAGCATTCGCTCCAGAACTTCTCTCTGACTGTTATTCCACTTGCTCTGGATAAATGAAGTAGCTGCCAGCACCGTATTGACCGCCTGACTGAGCTCTTCATCTCCCAAGGATACAGCTATACGGCTGCTACCATAGTCGTTCTTCTCATGAATAACATCAATGGCCGCGCGTGCCCTCCAGTAGGCCGGACCGTCCGCACCAATACTGTGCTCCCGATTAATATCCGTCACAATCTCCCCCAGACCAAGTCCAAAGCGAATCGGATGAGGAAAGCCCAAGGCAATCTGATCAAGGAGCTGCATAATCTCTGGATTAGGCCGTAGCAAAGCCTGAAACTCATCTCCAGTCGTTACCGTGAAAGGTGACACCAGATAATCCTGATAATCCTGATTTAGCACCGCCATCATGTCCTGCAGGTCCTTCTGCGCCTGCTTACGATTTTTCAGCTGTTTGGATTCTATTAAATCTCCAATAAGAGCAATATAAAGCATACCAAACCTCCTTTAAGTCCATTATAAAGGAAAATTTTAAAAATGTCTATTTAAACGGCAATTTTTTAGAATGTCTATTTTAAAGAAAAGACTATTTTTTCTTTTTGGGTGCTGGTAAGGCAGAATAGGCAGCGTCAATCAAACTGCAGAGAAAGGAAGCGTCTTCTACTTCTTTTATACGAAGCATTGGCTTTGCGCCTGGATAAGGGGACTCATAAACTGGATTTTCCAAAAGATCGATAGCTGGCTGGACTGACTTGAGCAGCAAGCGATTGTCATAAATCCCGCCAAATAAGCGACCTCGATAATAGAGCAGATATTCCCCCATCATCTTGCGAAAGCTAATTTCTTGGCCTAAGCCCTGCAGCTGCTTCAGAATAAAATCCAAATATTCTTGACTAGATGCCATCGGAACACCTCCATGAATTGATACTTTATTATACCAAAAATGAATGAAGATTTCCTGACTAAGAGATAAACACAGCTTCTTCAATCCGTAGTCTATCTATCCTCAAGTAAGCAAAAAAGCTAGACCATACAAGTCTAACTTTTTTACTTCTTATTTTTTTAGAAGTCCTTCCTTGACCAGATAGTCACGCGCAACAGCTTCCGCTTTTTTGCCTTCAATGCCAACTTGATAATTCATCTGGCTCATCTGGCTTTCCGTAATTTTACCAGCCAGCTTATTGAGAACACCTTCCAATTCAGGGTGTTTTTCTAGCAGTTCAGCCTTCAGGAGAGGCGCTCCTTGATAAGGAGGGAAAAGATGTTTATCGTCTTCTAAAACTTGTAAATCATAACGCGCAAGTTCTGCGTCAGTCGAATAGGCATCCGTGATTTGAATATCACCCGACTGGATAGCTTGGTAGCGGAGGGCTGGCTCCATAGTTGACACATTGAGGTTCAGTCCATAAACAGATTGAAGTCCCTTGTTTCCATCTTCACGGTCGTTAAATTCCAAGGTAAACCCCGCCTTGAGCTTATCTTGGACTGCTTTAAGATCAGAGATGGTTTTAAGATTGTATTCTTTGGCGACACTCTTAGGTACTGCGATGGCATATGTATTTTGATAAGCCATGTGATTGAGCAAGACTAGATTGTCTTGTTTTTTGATTCCATCACGCGCTGCTTCAAAAACTTCTTCAGCATCATTACTGACCTTTGGAGCAGGCTGCAAGAGAGTTCCAGTAATCGTACCGGTAAACTCAGGATAGATATCAATATCGCCTTTCTTTAAAGCTTGATAAAGGAAGTCTGTCTTCCCAAAATTAGGCTTGACTGTCACAGTCATATCCGTATTTTCCTCGATGAGGAGTTTATACATATTCATGAGAATTTCTGGTTCTGGACCTAATTTTCCAGCTATAACCAGATGATCCTTCTCCTGCTTGGGAATCAGACTCGGCGAGTAAGAAGCGCCGAGGCCGAGGATTAAGACCGCAAAAGCTGTAAATACAGTCCGAAGCTTAGCCTTTTCCATCCATTTAAGGAGACTGTTGAAAAGAATAGCCAAAACTGCGGATGAAATTGCTCCAATCAAGATCAGACTGGCATTGCGACGGTCAATTCCTAGAAGGATAAAAGAACCTAATCCACCAGCTCCAACAAGGGCTGCTAGAGTTGCTGTCCCGATAATCATTACCGTTGCCGTCCGAATTCCAGAAACGATGACGGGCATTGCTAGAGGCAGTTCAAACTTCTTGAGTCGCTCCCACTTGGTCATCCCAAAGGCGATTCCGGCTTCCTCTAAACTAGGATCAATCCCATTCAAAGCAGTAACAGTATTTTCTAAAATCGGGAAAATAGCGTAAATCACCAGAGCAGTCAATGCCGGCAGTGTGCCAATCCCCATGAGGGGGATAAAGAGCCCCAGCAAGGCCATTGAAGGAATGGTTTGAAAGATTCCTGCAATTTGCAACACCCAATTGGCTGTCTTTTTGTGACTATGAAGATAGATAGCGAGCGGAATGATCAAGAAGATTGCCACTAATAAGGTCAGAAGAGACAGCTGGAGATGTTGCCCTAAGGCTGCCAACCATTCGCCAAAGCGCTCCTGAAAGGTAGAAAACAAATTAGCCATGTTGAACACCTCCAAATAAATCTGCTACGAAGCTGGTCGCAGGTGCAGATAAGATTTCCTCAGGTGTTGCCACTTGACGAATCTCCCCGTCCTGCAGAACAGCAATCCGATTCCCCAACTTTAAAGCCTCATCCGTGTCATGGGTCACAAAGATTGTTGTCATCCCAAACTGGTCATGGATACTCTTGGTCAAGCTCTGCAATTGCTTACGAGAGATAGCATCAAGAGCTGAAAAAGGCTCGTCCATCAGCAGGATTTTGGGTTGGGCGATAATGGCACGGACAATGCCCACCCGCTGCTGCTCACCACCAGACAGCTCACTCGGCATACGCTGAGCATAGTCTTCTGCAGGCAAGCCCACTAGCTCCAACAATTCATCAGTCTTCTGCTGAATATCTGCCTTGCTCCATCCTTTCATTTCAGGAATGAGAGCAACATTTTCAGCCACAGTTAGATTTGGAAAGAGGGCAATCGCTTGTAAGACATAGCCTGTAGAAAGACGTAGCTCACGCTCATCATAGTCCTTAATTCGCTTGCCATCCATATAGATATTTCCATCTGTTGGCTCTAAAAGACGGTTAATCATCTTGAGCATGGTCGTCTTACCGGACCCAGAAGGGCCCACTAAAACCATAAATTCACCATCCTCAATCTGTAAGTTGACATCTCTCAAGACATCCTTTTCTGTATAGCGTAGCGCTACATTTTTATATTCAATCATTCTTTGTCCTCATTTTAAAACTTCCCTCGATTCGTCAAGTCTTCTACCTTAGGCATGACTTCTTTATTGTCCCAATGCTCAACAATCAATCCATTATCATCCAAAACGAATGGTTCCATTGTAACACTTGCGATTTCAACTATCAAGGATTTTGTTCTATTTGGAAATAATTTTAAACTGGGTAAAGATTTTAAAATTAAAGTTTCAAACTAAAAAACCCAGTGTAATGAGGAAATACCTCTCCCACACTGAGCTTCTTTTTATCTTAGTAATATTCACCCTGACGGTAATCCCATGAGTTGAAGGTATCGGACAGGTGCATCATGATTTTGTCAATGTCCAAGCCTTTACGGATGACTACTGGTGCTGGTGAGATGGAACGTTGGCCACCTTGTTCTGGAATTAGTTTTCCATCCTTGTCAACCATAGAGACCATGACACCTTGCTCGTAGCGAGTTTCAATGGTCTTGTCTGGCTGGATAGAGGCTACATAGTCATCTGCTTCAATGACGAGGTCAACAGCATTTTCAATGCGATCGCCGATTCCTTCGACCTTTCCGCGGTTTCCTTTACCGGATGGGTTGGCTGAGGAAGCATAGACCATCTTGCCTTCTTCCCAAAGCTTAGCTGCCAGCTGCTCGCCCGCCTTACCAAACTTAATAACAAAACAGCTAGTGCCACGAACATCTGTCATCAGCTCTTCCCGACCGTCGCCATAAGCTTTGAGCTTTTCAAAAGCTTCTGGCTTCCATGGAAGGATACAGCCTAAGAGAATGTCTTCATCCCAATGCTTTTGATAAAAAGCTTCAATTTCCGGATTTAGCTGAGCCAAAGCACGGAGCTCATCCATACTGCCACAGAGAACAACACCTGGCTTATTACGGTTACGAGCCTTAGCTTCGAACTTACGCTCCAAGCCAGCTTTATCGCTAGTCATGATGATGTAACCCACCTTGGTCGGGCAAACGATACAGCCGCCGTCGCCTTTCAAGATGTCATAACCTTCTTGTGAAAGCTGTCCGTTCCATTGAATGTGTTTTGTCATAAGTTTCTTCCTTTTCTATTAAATTAAGATTTATTTTACCATATATTTTTATCGGAGACAAGGTTTTTTCAGAATTTTCTCAATATAGCAAAAATATGGTTACTGCCAATAAGATGGACGATTCTTTTCATATTCTGCAATCAAATCATCATATTGCAGAGTAATGCCGATGTCATCTAGACCGTTGAGGAGCTTGTGCTTCCATTCTCCATCAATGTCAAAGGAGAATTCTCCCACCGGTGAAAAAATCTTCTGCTGCTCCAAATCCACCGTCACTTGATCCGTCGGCTTCAGATTAGCCAAGGCTTGCCGGACTTCCAGTGGCTGGACGATAGGCAGCATACCGTTATTAAGCTCGTTATTGTAGTGAATATCCCCGAAAGAACCGGCAATGACTACCTTAAAACCATAGTCAGCCAAGGCCCAGGCGGCATGCTCCCGAGAGGAACCGGCTCCGAAATTGTCACCTGTAATCAGAATAGTCGCCTTACGGTACTCCGGTCTATTAAAGACAAAATCAGGATCTTCCGTGTACTGGTTGTCCAGATATCGCCATGCGTACATGAGGTACTTGCCAAAACCTTTTTTATCAATCAACTTGAGAAACTGCTTGGGCAAAATTTGGTCTGTATCGATATTATCGTTCATGAGGGGAACCGTTGTCCCCGTATAGATTGTAAATTTTTCCATAAAACTTCCTTACTGGACCTCCGGTAGCTGGCGGACGTCTACGAAGTGCCCGGCAATGGCTGCCGCTGCTGCCATGGCAGGACTGCAAAGATGGGTTTTAGCGCCAAATCCCTGACGATCCTCAAAGTTCCGATTGCTGGTTGAGGCACAGTGAACTCCATCTGGCACCTTGTCTGGATTCATTCCCAGGCACATGGAACAACCCGGATCGCGCCACTCAAAGCCTGCATCCATGAAAATTTTATCCAGTCCCATCTTTTCAGCAGCCCGCTTGACCGGACGAGAGCCTGGCACGACGATAGCTGTTAGATTGGGAGCAATATGCTTGCCAGCGACAAACTTAGCTGCCAGCTGCAAGTCACTGAGTCTGGCATTGGTGCAAGAGCCGATAAAGATATAACCCAGCTCAATATCTTCTGCTTTCTTACCAGGGGAGAGGTCCATGTAATTGTAGGCCCGCTCATCGTTCATATCACGGATTTCAGGGAAAGCCGAGCCGAACTCTACTCCCATAGAAGGATTGGTTCCCCAAGTCACCATAGGTGCCAGCTCGGAGACATCAATCTCAATGACCTTATCATAGACGGCATCAGGATCACTGACTAGAGTCTTCCAATCAGCCACCGCCGCCTCAAAGTCCTTAGGAGCGCCCGGCCGCCCTTGAACATAATCATAAGTCTTCTGGTCGGGGTTCATAATGCCCATCTTAGAGCCAAACTCAATGGACATATTGCAGATGGTCATGCGCTCTTCCATGGTCAGATGGTCAATCGCATCACCAGCATACTCGACCACATGACCGACACCTGCAGCCACACCATATCGGGCAATCAGAGCGAGGATAAAGTCCTTGGAATAGACACCTTTAGGTGGCACTCCGGTAAATTTGACCAACATTTTCTTAGGCTTGACCTGCCAAATGGTCTGCGTGGCAAAAACGTGCTCCACCTCTGAAGTACCGATTCCAAAAGCAATGGCACCAAAAGCACCGTGAGTGGCCGTGTGACTGTCACCGCAGACGATAAATTTACCTGGCTGAGTCTTGCCCGTTTCCGGTCCAACCATGTGAACAATACCTTGCAACTCCGATCCGTGAGCCGCGTGTTCAATGCCAAAATCCTTGACATTCTCAGAAAGTTTATCAATCTGAGCCTTGGAAATCACATCCCGAATATCATAGATATTGACCGTAGGAACATTATGATCAAAGGTTCCAAAGGTCAAATCCGGCCGTCTAACTTTGCGCCCTGCATCTCGAAGACCTTGAAAAGCCTGAGGGCTGGTTACTTCATGAATATAATGCTGATCCACATACATAAGCTGGGGCTGGCCTTCTTCACCAGTTATCAGATGCCTTTCCCAAAGCTTATCAAAAATCGATTTTCCAGCCATACTAGCTTCTCCATATGTAATATAAAATTCCAATTTCCACTATTATTCCGCAAATCCAAGCCAGCCAGAAATACCATTTTCTGGTCTTGTGATGAAAGAGACGACCGCCTAATAAAGCGCCCAAACCTCCAGCTGCCAAAGCCGACAAGAGCAAAGTTTTCTCTGGAATGCGGTAGTGATTTTTCTTAGCCTTACGCTTATCCCAGCCATAAAACAGGAAAACGATAAGGTTCCAAAGTAGGCAAATACCTGTTAATATCCATTTCATAAATTATTAGTAATTGACTCCGTCATTTGAGTTGTTGTCGCCTGACCGCCCAGATCTCGCGTTAAAATCCCTTGAGCCAAAGTCTTTTCAACCGCTGCTTCAATCACTTCTGCAGCTTCAAGCTCTGCAAAACTGTCTCGCAGCATCATGGCTACAGAAAGGATCATACTGATAGGATTGGCAATACCCTGCCCCGCAATATCTGGAGCCGAACCATGGATGGGCTCATAAAGACTTGGTCCAGCTGCTGAATGACTAGCCGATGGCATAACTCCCAACGTTCCTGACAAGACGCTGGACTCGTCGGATAGAATATCTCCGAAGAGATTTTCTGTTACTACAACATCAAACTTAGCAGGATTGGTAATCATGAGCATCGCAGCGCTGTCCACCAGTTGGTGCTCCAAGGTCACATCTGGATAATCCTTGGCCACCTCATCTGCTACTCTGCGCCAGAGTTTGGATGTCGCTAGTACATTTTGCTTGTCAATACTGGTCACGCGCTTTCTGCGACCACGCGCAATGTCAAAGGCCTTACGGACAATTCGCTCCACCTCTTCATAGCTGTAGTCGTTGATATCGCGCGCAGATTTATCCTCCAAAATATGCTCGCCAAAGTAAATCCCACCAGTCAGCTCACGCACGACCACGAAGTCCACGCCAGCAATTCGCTCTGCTTTCAAAGGTGACAAATGCTTCAAAGAATCGAAAATCTTAACTGGGCGGATATTGGCATAGAGTTCAAGCTCCTTCCGCAGAGCGAGCAAACCTTGCTCAGGACGAACCGGTGCATTATCATACTGGGGACTGCCGATAGCTGCTAGGAGAATAGCATCCGCCTTCTTGGCTACTGCCAGAGTTGACTGAGGCAGAGGATGATCTTCCGCATCAATACCAGCACCCCCAAAAGCTTTCTCCGTGATATGATAAGTAAAACCGAACTTGCCCGCAACAGCAGCCAGTACTTGGAGACCGGCTTCCATGATTTCTGGGCCAATACCATCACCCGCCAGAGCTACAATTTCTTTTGTCATAGTCGCTTCCTTCTAATTATTTGCAGGCAGATCGCGATAAGATACCTGATGGCCGATTTCACCAGCATTTTCCTTTTGCACAAAGGTGTTGGCATGGATATAGGCAATGGCGCTGGCCTTAAGAACATCAAAGTCAATACCAGAGGAGTTGAAAATTGTATCTGTATCCGTATTTTCAACAGCTACCAAGACGCGAGCCTGAGAGTCAATACCATCCGTTACCGCTTCAATGTTATAAGACAAAAGTTGGACAGATTGGTTAAAGAATTGGTCAATGGCATTAAAGATAGCTTCAACACTTCCTTTACCTTCTGCCACACAGCTGACCGTCTCTCCGTCGCCATTAACCAGCTGCACATCTGCTGTGATGGTATGGTCATCATTGGTCGTCAGCTGCAGATCATCAAAGTGGAAGCCTTCAGGATTTTCGACCGTCGTTCCAGCAATCAGAGCCCGAATGTCAGCGTCTGTGACTTCATTTTTCTTATCAGCCAAGACCTTAAACTTAGCAAAGAGATCATTAATTTCAGATTCTGCAAAGTCCAGAGCCAATTCTTTGAGTTTTTCGACAAAGGCATGGCGGCCAGACAGCTTGCCAAGCGGCAGCGAATTGCTCTTAACCCCAACCAGCTCAGGTGTGATGATTTCATAGGTCAGTGGATTCTTAAGAACACCATCCTGATGGATACCGGACTCATGAGAGAAGGCATTGCCACCAACGACCGCCTTGTTCTTAGGCACTGGAATACCAGAGAAGCGGGATACCAGCTCAGAAGTGTTGATGGTTTCATTAAGGACAATGTCTGTCTCAACTTGGTAATAGTCCTGACGAATCTCTAAGGCAACTGCTACTTCTTCCAATGCTACATTTCCAGCCCGCTCACCGATTCCATTGATAGTTCCCTGAACACGACCAGCACCGTGCTTGATAGCTGTCAAACTATTAGCCGTTGCCATACCAAGGTCATCATGGCAATGAACACCAAATACCACCTTATGATCAGAAGTCACATTTGCCACTAGGTAGTCGAAAATATTTGCAAACTCTTCTGGCGTGGTAAAGCCGACTGTATCTGGAATATTGATATAAGACGCACCTGCATCAACCGCTGTTTGTACCACCTGAAAAAGGAAATCCAGCTCTGTTCGTGTCGCATCCTCTGGTGAAAACTCGACTATATCGAACTTGGAGCGCGCGTAGGAGACATGCTCTTTCACAGCTTCTAAAATCTCTTCCTTGGACTTTTTCAGCTTGAACTCTCTGTGAATAGGACTGGTCGCAATGAAGACATGAATCTGTGGATGCTTAGCATCCTTGAGCGCTTCATAGCAGGCATCAATGTCTGATTTAACCGAACGCGCCAGCCCAGTAACAGAAGCTTTTGTGATGACTTTAGCAATCTCCTGCACCGCCGCAAAAGAATCTGGACTCGCAGCAGGAAAACCGGCTTCAATGACTGAAATCCCCCACTTCTCTAACTGCTTGGCAATAGCCACCTTTTCCTTGATAGAGAAATTCACTCCTGGTGTCTGCTCACCATCCCGGAGGCTGGTATCAAAAAACTCAACTTTGCGTGTCATAGACAACTCCTTTTCTAAGATACATAGACCATTTAGGAAAAACTCTTCCCCAACTTCTAGGTCGTGTTCAATGACTGAGACGGTATAAGACAAATCGATTTCAGAAAAATCAAGATGTAGCCCCACTCCCGTCGCTCCTTTAGAAACCATTTCTTCCTCATCAGAGCTTGAGGTAAGATAGGTGAAATAAAAAACATCTCACTTGAGGAACAAGCGAGATGTTGATTTACTCCCGCTTGGTAAGCCAAACAGGACTAATGCTTTTGCACTAGCCCGAGTAACGCAACAACAAAGCAAAGTTTGAAGATTGGGTTGACTTCATGTTTGACTAACTCCTTTTTGAGATGGTTTCTTATTGTTTAGTATTTTAACACAGTATCATAAACCTGTCAAGAAAAAGTCGATATTTTCTGAAAATTTTTAATATGCTGGATTATTTTTGGGGATTTAAAACTGTAAATACGAGAAAAAGGAAGTAAGGTAAGTCTCACTTCTTCTATTTTTCAGCAATCGTAACATAGTTTATTTACTCACTTCATCCAGCTTATTCTGAAAGCGTCTGTTCTCCTGATAGCGAGCTTCTAGAACATCGTCTATGCGCTTTTTGTATTGCTGATGGTATTGTTCCAGATTATCCTCTATTTGAAAAATATAAGGTTGAGCCGCTGTCAAAGGAACCTCTCTACATGCATAAGAAATTGCCTCTAAGAGTTTGTTCGTCTCTCTGTCAAACTTATAGTAGTATGTATCTAAGTCTGTCTCTACTCGCTCAAACTCACGCATTTTTAGAGCATGTTCATCTTCCAGTTCCTGAAGCTTCTTTTTATCCAGCATTGCCTCTCCTCCTATCCCTTAATCGGGCTATCCAAAGAAGGCATCTGCATCGTCTGAGTTAGATGAGTTTCAGCAGCTTGCGCTGCCTTCCCTTCAAATCCACCCTTAATATCATTGACATAGTTAGTAGAAGCATAATTTTTCATATCCAAAGCCGCCGCCTGTAGCTGAGCTGCCAGATCTAATCCTTTTGCAAGGATAAGCAGCTCTTTGGCCACTATCAAAGCCTTGATAGCCTGCCTCTCCTGCTCCTTCATCTTTTCTTTAAACTGTCTCTCTAACTCCACTCTAGTTACGAGCGCATCATCATTTGGTATAAGCATTTTCAATAACCCTCCATGATCCTTTCACATCTGCTAAGAGATTATTGAAATCCTCAGCTTGCTGAGTATCGACTGCTGCAAAATCTCCACTTGCTCTGACCAAAGTCGTTCCCAACTGTTCAATCTCTGTCAGGAATCCTTTTGCGGATGTGTTTGTATTTGTTTCAACCGAATCGTCCCAGTAGTGCTTTATATCGAAATCAATCAATAAACTCTCCACTTCTGAGTCGCTCAAATAAGTAGCAAGACCGAATGCCTCTGTTCTTGCGTCATTAATTATCTTTTGGACAGATTCCTTGGCATCCGACAATAAGGTTTGGACATGCTTAACTTTATCTTCTATTTCAAAGATAGCCAACTGAGCTGCAGTCTGAAGGAGACGAGCACGAACTAAAATTCTCTCTTCACCTGTAAGATTGCCATTTCCAAGCTGTTTCTGATAGCTTGGAATCATCTTCTTGTCCCACTTCATCGACTCTCTACGTGCTTCATCAATGATTGCTTGATAATCCCGCTTAAATTCATAGAAAGCAGATGTAGAAATACCTGCACGCGCAAAATTTGCTGTCCCAAAAGAAGAAACGTCAACAACAGCATTCATGAATTTTATCGCCTCATCATCAGTCAAACCTTGCATACGAAGCAAATCTAAAAATTTCGCTTCTAATCTCGCAAGCTTCTCCCCTGCTCTCAGAAGTTCTGGATGAAAATCTTCTGAAGCGACTAAAAATCCCCCCTTGCCGTCTGCCTGAAAAACACCAAAATCATGAGCACTATCAGACATAAAGTCAAAGCGAGTATAATGAAGAGGCACAACTATATGAGCTGTTCCCAATTCCTTACGAGTTGGCTTTTCTCCAGGTTTCTCTAAATTATAGATTGTATTCTCACGATTGAGCATACTAACAATATCAAAAGGATTGACATAGTATTCTAGTTTTGCGCTAATCGCTTGAATCCTATCATCATCAACTCCCATTTTTTTCAAACTATCGGTAGTATCCGGTCCATCGAAAAGAACGACCTTTCCAATTTTATCAAATTCTTGTTGGCTCAGATTAGCTATTCCTTGAACTGTCACCATCGTCCCCAGCGAGTGGGCTGTAAGATCCATCGTAGCTTGGGGAGCTTTCTCGCTCATTTCTGCAATGGTGGCTTTCATTCCCTCCGTTGCTAGTCTAGCCTGAGGTATATGCGAATCAAATAAAGCAAAATTAGCATCATTAATAAGCCAGTCATTCAGATTTAAAGGCTTAATTCCTTCTTTCTTAACTCTCTCAGTATTGAAACCATCACTACCTCGAATAGCCATATAAGTATGCTTTGTATCCTTACCTAAGGTCGGTGTATCTGTTAGAAAATATGCATTAAAGCCAACTCTCTCATTAGTTAAACGACCTTTCTGGTAAGGTCCTAAACCGGCTTTCTCTTTATAATCAGCAATTTTCTTATCATTATCATCCACAAAGGGTAAATCTAATCCCTTTTCAACATGCAAATCTGGATCTGGCTGCAGGTAAACTTTGCCATCATTATCGAGATTCTTACCTCCTGGGGTGATTTCTGTTATCTTCCCATCCTTATCTCTCATATAACCATCGTTGGAAAAATTAAATTCTGCGAATTTTTTTGAGTTGTTTTTGGGTGGAAAGTTATTGGGACGTCCATTGTAAGCTGACTGTGCTAAATTTGCGTAGAAATTATCGAAGTTTTTTAAATTACTGTTACTCATATAAGAACCAACCTCCATCTCGTAAAATTCTTATCGGCTGCATTTCATAAATAACTAGCTTATCAGGAACTTCATTTGAATTGTGGTTTAAAGGAATTCCCAATGTAAATTCAGTGTCTTTATTATTATTTATTCCGCCATCCAAAGTCAGAATATATCCTCCACCTTGAGGAGTGCCATTCCCAATATCTTCGACTTTCATACTGTCCCAATTAAACTGAACACTTTCAACCTTAGGATTCAAAGCTTTAACAAAGTTAGCCAACTCATCTTCATGCTTTTTAAGATAAGCAAGTTGTTTTTCACGCGGATCTTGCTCTTTCTTTTTCTCCTGATTAGTTTCATGTGTAAACAAATTTTTATTTTGAACTGTCATAATTGTCCCTCCTATGACCAGAAAAGCTATTACTGCTGCCACAGATAGAATCGCTATTTGTTTTTGTTTCATCTTCTAGCCTCCTTGTGCATAATAATAAGTTACTATTATTATATCATGAATACAGTAAAAAAATACTTTTGAAAAGTATTCTCGTTAAATTAGAAATTGGCTGACTGCGCTAAATCTGCATAAAAATTATCAAAAGTTTTTAAATTACTGTTACTCAAAAAGCTCACCTCCTAATCTTATACCATTGCTGATACCCATGCTTTCTAAATCAACTTTTCCATCTTTGATCTCTATTAGAACATTCCAGTCTGAATCTTTTAAATTATTAAATTCACCAAATATACTCACAACTTCCCCTCCGCCTTGTGGGGTTCCATTTCCAACATCTTCCCAGCGCGTTTGATTCCAATCAATCTGAACCGATTTTATCTTTGAATTTTGAGATTTCACAAACTCCTTAATCTCTTCTTCATGCTTTTTAAGGTAAGCCAGCTGCTTTTCATGCGGATCTTGCTCTTCCTTTTTCTCCTGCTTGGTTCCATGTGTAAACAAATTTTTATTTTGAACTGTCATAATCGTTCCTCCAATAATCAGAGTAACGGTTAGCGCTACGATTGATAGAGTAGCTATTTTGCTTTTTTTCATCATTTTCTCTTATATTTCTACTACTTTCTATGAATTTCACAATATCACTTCTTAAGTCACTTCATTTCTAAGAAAAATATATATACTCATCTCCTCACATACTGAATGCCTCGGAAAAGGAGAAAGGCTGTTAGAATCAGGGAAACCAACCAGATGGTCTTCAAGAGGTAAAATTGAATCAGATAGGTAGAGATGATAGCTCCCACTACAAAGCTTGCTAATAGGGCTACAAAGAAAAGGCCTTCTTTCAAATCTTTCCCTTTCTTGTTTCGAGCATAGTTACCAAAAGCTACCATGGTTTTCTTGATATTCCCCGTCATAAAAGAATTGTTATAGACAATGCCATCCACCTCGCCAAAAGCCGTCGCGACCAGGCCCATGCAGAAAGCTAGTAGCGGCACGATATAGAGATGGGGGATATTTGCTGGCAAAAATCCAGCGATAACTGTTGTCAATATCAAAGGGAAAACACTGGACAGCCTGCGCCAAGAATGCTCAAAATGATGCTGAAAAACGGTCATCAGAAAAATACCCAGCATAAAGGCTAGCATAGTTGCCAATTTTACTTCGATTCCTCTTGTCTCTTGATTGATGAGCTCAACTGAAAGGAAAACGACATTTCCCGTCTGCCCTGCCACCAAGGTACCTCCCCGCTCAATGAAGGTATAGGCGTCAATAAATCCTGCACAAAAGGTCAAGAGGCAGGCAAAAAATTTTGAACGAGAGTGAAACTCTCTTTTTACAAATTGTTTCATAAACCACCTACAAAATAAGGGAGTGACCAGACTACGAAAATCATGGATTTCAGTCCGTCCACTGCCCTTTGCTAAATTACATTTCAAAAATCTTGCAGCTACTGCGATTCACCAGATTCACAGACTTTTATTTCCTCAAATGACAGAACTAAAAAGCTGCCTGTCCTATCCTTCTCTAGCTTCCTTAAGGATTTTTTCAATCTTGGTCGTAATTAGGTCAATAGCCACCTTATTAGAAGCTCCTTCCGGAATGATGACATCCGCATAGCGCTTGGTCGGCTCTATGAACTGATGGTACATAGGCTTAACGACACCCAAATACTGCTCAATAACACTATCCAAACTGCGTCCACGCTCTTCCATGTCGCGCTTAATCCGGCGGATAATCCGAACATCATCATCTGTGTCCACAAAGATTTTAATATCCATCAAATCCCGCAGGCGCTGATCCTCTAAGACCAAAATCCCCTCAACGATGAACACATCCTGAGGCTCCTGACGATAAGTCTTTTTACTGCGGGTATGCTCCGTATAGTCGTAAGTAGGAATATCCACTGGCCGACCAGCCAAGAGCTCCTTGATTTGCTCAATCATCAGGTCGGTATCAAAGGCAAAAGGATGGTCATAGTTGGTCTTCACCCGCTCCTCAAAAGTCAGATGTGTCTGATCCTTATAGTAGGAGTCATGCTCAATCATGGCAATATTTTCGTTTGGAAAATTAGCCAAAATTGCTCGAGAAACACTGGTCTTTCCGCCTCCGGAACCACCAGTTACACCAATAATAATAGGTCTATTTTGCATTATAAGCTCCATCTCTTGTTATCTTATCTATTTTACCGCAATTCATGTTATAATGAAAGAGCTAAAATAAAAAAAGTACATGCTTAAAAATAGAAAAAGGAGGTTTTTATGTTCAAACTTGGAATCATCGGAACAGGTTCTATTTCTCATGAGTTCATCAAGGCCGCTCACTCAACAGGCGACTATCAGCTGGCAGCTGTCTACTCTCGTGCTCTGGCTTCTGCTGAGCGCTTTTTGCAAAACTATGAAAATACGGCCATTTTTACTGAAATGCTGGACTTTCTGTCGTCTGATATCGATGTCGTTTATATCGCCAGTCCCAACAGCCTGCATTTCAAGCATGCCAAGGTAGCCATTCTGGCTCGTAAACATGTCATTGTTGAAAAGCCAGCGGTTTCTCGTCTTAAAGAATGGCGGGAATTGGTCAAGCTGGCTGACGAGCATCAAGTCTATCTCTTTGAAGCTGCCCGCAACTATCATGAGCAGGCATTTGATACAATCAGTGATTTTCTCAAGGACAAGACCGTCTTGGGAGCCAACTTTACCTATGCCAAGTATTCTTCAAAAATGCAAGCTCTGCTTGCGGGAGAGCAGCCCAATGTTTTCTCAGCTAAGTTTTCTGGCGGCGCTTTGATGGATCTGGGTGTCTATCCTGTCTATGCGGCTATCAGACTTTTTGGCCATCCTCGCTTCGCTCGCTACAGTGCCCAACAGCTAGCCAATACGATTGATTTAAATGGAGCTGGCTGTCTCATCTATCCGGATTTTCAAGTTCAGATTCAGGCCGGTAAAAATATAAACAGCAATCTGCCAGCAGAGATTTATACGGATCAGGGAACTCTGACTTTAGACGGGATTGAATTTATCAGCTCTGCTATTTTCCAAAATTTGGACGGTCAAGAAGAGGTGCTGCCTATCCAGCGTGCTTCCCACACCATGCTGGAAGAGGCTCAAGCTTTCGCACGAGTGCTCAAGGGCGGACAGGATGCAGCTTACGAGAAATGGTTGGATGCGGCGGCGGCCGTTCATGAAAGCTTATTTGCCATGCGCAAGGACGCTGGCATTAGATTTGAGGTTGATGATGATTAAGAAACAATTTCCCCCGAGCTGGCAAAATCAGCTGGCTCAGCTAGGCTTTGAAGATTTGACAACTATTCAGGAAAAGATGTTTGAGCCTATTTCTACAGGTGATACGGTGCTGGGAATCAGTCCGACTGGTACTGGTAAAACTCTGGCCTATCTCTTTCCCAGTCTGCTCAAGCTGACACCTAGAAAAGCACAACAGCTCTTGATTTTAGCTCCTAACACCGAGTTGGCTGGACAAATTTTTGAGGTCTGCAAGACTTGGGCGGAACCTTTAAGGCTGACAGCTCAACTCCTGCTCTCCGGTTCCAGTCAGAAGCGACAAATCGAGCGCCTCAAGAAAGGTCCAGAGATTATCATCGGAACGCCTGGGCGGATTTTCGAGTTGGTCAAGCTTAAGAAAATCAAGATGATGAATGTCGAAACCATCATTTTGGACGAATTTGACCAGCTGCTCAGCGATTCTCAGTATCACTTTGTAGATAAAATCACCCACTATGCGCCTCGTGACCACCAGCTGGTATATATGAGCGCCACCGCTAAGTTCGACCACGATAAGATTGCTGAAAACGCTCTAGAAATCAGCATTGACGACCAAGTTTTGGACAACATCCAGCACTTTTACATGCAAGTCGAAAAACGTGATAAGGTGGACTTGCTCCGCAAATTATCCAATGTTGAAGATTTCCGCGGACTAGTCTTTTTCAACGCTCTGTCAGACTTAGGAAGCGCTGAGGAAAAACTCCAGTATCGTGAAGCCAACGCGGTTTCTCTGGCCAGCGATGTCAACGTTAAGTTCCGCAAGGTGATTTTGGATAAGTTCAAAGAGCACCAGATTACTCTCCTGCTAGCCACTGACCTAGTTGCTCGCGGCATTGATATTGACTCCCTAGAATGCGTCGTCAATTATGAGCTTCCGCGCGATTTAGAAACCTATACCCACCGCTCTGGACGAACCGGCCGCATGGGCAAGGAAGGCTATGTCATCACCCTCATCAGCCATCCTGAAGAGCTGAAAACATTGAAAAAATACGCTTCCGTTCGTGAAATTCTATTAAAAAATCAAGAACTTTATGTAACGAGTTAAACTAAAAAAGCTTTGGAAACATTAGATTTCCAAAGCTTTTTTTGCTTTTACTCATTACCAACAATGATTTCCAAAATCTAAACCCAAGGACCGTCTTAGTCTCTGCCGTAATAAATACGATGGGGCTCTAGCTGACCTTCCAGAAGCTCATCGACCGTTACCAAAGTATAGCCGTTACTCTTCAGATACTCGAGGACACTTGGTAGGGCGTCAATACTGGTCTGGTGAATATCATGCATGAGGATAATCGAACCTGGCTGAGTTTTAGCAATCTCTTGCATAATAGCTTTAGTATTGCGTGTCTTCCAGTCTAGGCTGTCCACATTCCACATGATAAAGGACTGGTCAACCGAATTTTGGATTGTAGTATTAATAGCTCCATAAGGAGGCCGCGTAATCATTGGCTTGATGCCTATGACATTGTTAATAGCGGTCTGGGTATCAAGGATTTCTTTTTTGGCTGACTCCAGAGGTAGTTTGGTTAAGACTGGATGGTCCCATGTATGAATCCCAATCTGATGACCTTCATTGTGCACTCGCTTGACAATCGCTTCATTACCAGCAATGTTTTGCCCAACCATAAAGAAGGTCGCCTTGGCACCGTATTTCTTAAGGATATCCAGAGCCTGCGGTGTTGTCTTAGGATCTGGACCGTCATCAAAGGTCAGAGCAACCATTTTCACATGCTTCTTAGCTTCAAAATTCTGATAAGCAGCCAAGTCATCGCCAGTCAGATAGTCCGCATTAATCTGGTCATAGAAGCTAGACAAAGGAACGTCAATGCTGGTTAAGCCTTGCACTTCCTTACTCAGCTTAATAGAAAAATGGCTGTATTCATAACGGAAAGACCACTGACCCAACTCCGTTCCATTGAGGTTATTGAGAATTTCCGTCTGCACCGCCTCATCGGCCTGTCTAAAGGTCAGCTGGCTGGATATCTCGTTGATGAAGATTTCCTTAGCTGCATCTGGATCCTGAAAGAGCTTATCCAGAGTGAAAGGGCTGCCGTCTGCACCGAGATAGCTGTCAGCAACTTCCCGCTCTTCTCCTTTACTGATTTTCATCTCTTTGACATGATAGTCCTTGCGATGCACCAGTACTTCTTTGACATCCTTCAGGCTCGTTTCTTTTTCCTCAGCATAGTAGAAGGTCAATTCCTCAATCTTATCGCCCTTCTTCTGATTATCCTTAATCGTCTGGCTATCTGCGTCCATCTGCTCCTTGACGCTTGCCATAACCTGACCATCCAGCAGAGGATAGAAGGACTCCACATAGTGGCTGCCAATCATCTTGCTCTGCTTTTCAGTTTTTTCAGCGTGGTATGTCTCTTCTTGAGCAATCAAGACACTAACTTTCTCTTGAAGTTCTTTTTCTTGGAAAATAGCGTAAATTTTTACAGCACCCAGAAATAGAGCAGCAACAAAAGCTAAAGCTAGCAAGCTGAGAACAATGAGTGTTTTCTTACCGTGTTTCTTGTTATTTTGTCTTTTCATACACCTGTCCTAAATGAATAAAAATCATCATTTATCTTGCAAAATTAACTGCAGCTAGATGTTAGAGACTCTTCTCACGAATGACTTCCACCTTGTAGCCATCAGGATCTTTTACAAAATAATAATTAGGCGGGTTACCAGGAAGACCCTTTGGATCTGTCACTTCATAACCTTTGGCCTTGTGCTCAGCGTGCAGACCTTCCAAGTCTGGCGTGCTAAGTGCCACATGAGCAAAGCCGTCCCCAATCACATAAGGACCATGGTCATAGTTATAGGTCAGTTCAAGCTCATAATCATCACCTTCCAAACCTAGATAAACGATAGTAAACTGATAATCTGGAAAATCCTTGCGGCGCAGCTCCTTAAAGCCAAAAGCCTCTGCATAAAAAGCGATAGACGCTTCCAAATTCTCAACACGCAAACAAGTATGTAACATTTTTGATGCCATAATTTCACCTCATTCTTTCTTGTTTATTATTATACCCTATTTTGGGCAAAACTTATATTAAATTTTTAAAAAAGTAAATGAAAGCATATAAAAATCAAGCCATTAAGACCTGCTAAGAATTGTTTTTCAAAAACTGATCAATGAAGTCGCTATACGAATTCCATTGAGGCATGGGAATGCTTTCTTTTTCAGCACTTCTTTTGATTTCAAAATATTGATCAACCCACTCGGCATAGCCTGAATGCATGTGATTTGTGACCATTTCGGTGACCAAAGGCTGACTCAACATGAACTTCATTACTGGAACCAAGAGAAATAGGGGCAGGGATAAATATTTAGTAGGTTTATAACGATGTTTAGGAATGCCATATCGCTGACAGAGTTCTAAACCTTCTCGCCAAGCGCAAATCATCTTTCGAATTGCTTTTTTATCTTTCAAGAGTGCATCAAAAGTCCCCGCTTCTGCAACTGCACCTGCCATTACCGCCTCCTGAAGGCAGTGAACCTTCATCCAAGAAGCCAAGTCAGGCATAGCATCAATGCCTATCCCACTAGCTGTGAAGATAGGAGACAACTCTGATGTGTAAGAATCATCATCAAGTAACGTAGCTTCTTTGAAAATGATAGCTTGGATCCGACCATCACTCTTTCGCCCTCCTCCAACAGAAGAAGGAAAAGCTAACGACACCTGCTTTCTGTCCAAATAAGAAGGAATCTTGGAGTTGATATTCCAGTTATTCTGTAAAATAAGTAAATGAGCTTTTTCCTTTATAGCCGCTAAATGATTCAATGCCTGCTCTAGTTGCAAACTATTTACCGTTAAGAGAATCAGGTCATAGTCTTGAGCAATGCTTGTCACCACTGGCGGCTGGAAATGATGTTCTTTATAGACCAGATCATCTTTTCTTAAATCTTTAATAGAAAGTGTGAAGCCTTGCTCTAAAGTCGACAGCTTATGCTCTCTAACTAAGACAGTAACTTGATGCTGATTAGACAGTAACCAAGCGTATGTCAAACCGATTGTGCCAGCACCATAAACCAAAATGTTCATATTAGGCCTCTCCCGCTATTTAACAGAACGCTTTTTCGTTTCTTTCAATAGCAGTTTAACTTCAAAGACCGTACCTTTTGGTTTGTTGTCCTTGACATAAATAGTGCCCTTGAAAGCATCGACAATCTGCTTGGCCAGAGAAAGCCCCAGACCAAAGCCACCTTTCTGACGGGTCCGAGCCTTGTCCACCCGATAAAAGCGATCAAAAATCTTCTTCTTATCTTCGTTGCTGATACCAGGTCCATTATCTGCTACCCGAAAGATGAGGTAACGATCGGTTGAAGCAGCCATAACACTGATTTCGCCGTCATCATCTGTGTACTTGATAGCATTGTCAAATAGGATGGTCATCAGCTGCTTGAGGAAAATTTGATCTGTCACAATAGGGTTCTTGATCATATTTTCTGAATGAAAAGCTTTTTTATTTTCCCTTGCGATAATGCAGTAATTAGCAAAGGTCGTATCAAAAAATTCTGGTTCGACTTCACCATATTGAGGTTTGATGCCATCATCGCGACGAGCCAGATTGAGCAGATTGGTCGTCAGCAAGCGCATATTGCGTACTTCATCCAAGCTAGAAGCAATATTTTCACTGCTCTGCATGATTGTAGCTTCAGGCTTACGAAAGAGCGTCTCTAAGCGGCTCTGCAATACTGCCAGAGGAGTCCGTAGTTCGTGACTGGCATTTTCCACGAAAGCCTTCTGCTTCTGGATACTTTCCAGCAGAGGCTTGACACTCATCCGAGCAAGGTAAATACTGGCAATCAGGGAAATTCCCCAAAAGCTGACCATGACCATGGCAATCAACTGCTCATGCTTGCTGCTGGTCTGCTCTAGCTGGCTGATACTAGTCATGACCACAGCGTACTTGATATCTGGAAATTCATTATTAGGGTCAATATCAAAGAGATAAGCCCGGTAGCTTTCTGTCTGGCCAAAGCTATTGCCAATCACAATTTCCTTAATCTGATTCAAATAGGACTTGTTAAACTCCAGCGAGTTAAAGTCTAGAAAGCCATCGCTCTTACTAGTGGAAATATTTTTATAATTATCATCCAAAAGCAGGGCGAAAGTGTTAGAACTGAAATTTGGCGTCGTCAGATTGTCAGGCTTAGGCTCTTCGTTTGGATCGCCATCTGACTCTTTACTGCTTTTAGGACTTTTAGTGTTGACCTTATTGCTAGGATTAGACTGCTGACCTGTCGTCCGATAGGCCAAATCTGCTACCGAACTAGGATCATTACTCAGGTTTTTAAGATTTTCATCAACAGACGTATAAAGGCTGGAGCGCATAACCTGAATAATAATCAAGGTCATGGCTGAGAAGATTAATGTAAACAGCCCAAAATAGCGAATGAAATAAGAGAAATCATCCGCATAAAAGGTCTTCTTGATTTTATTCAGCATCTTTTAAAATGTAGCCGACACTACGAAGAGTATGCAAGTTTTTCGCAAATGTCGTTCCTTTCAGTTTTTTACGAATCTTGGAAACGTACACTTCAACAACGGAAACAGTGGTATCACTGTCAAAGCCCCACAGACGGTCAAAAATTTGGGTCTTAGGCAAGATTACATTTTGATTTTGCAGGAAATAAACCAAGAGGTCGAACTCTTTACCAAGCAACTCTACGTCTTTACCTGCCTTCGTGGTTGAATTTGTAGATAGATTGACAGTCACATCACCGTAAGAAAGAGTATTCTCGTTGAATTTACCAGCACGTTTCAAGAGCGCCTGGATCCGCATTTTCAGTTCTTCCAAATAGAAAGGTTTGGTCAGATAGTCATCAGCGCCGAGCTCAAAGCCATGTCCTTTATCATCCAAGCTTTCCTTAGCTGTCATGATGAGAACAGGTGTTGTGACTCCTTTTGCCCGAAGATCTTTCAGCACTTGAAAACCATCCTTTTCAGGAAGCATGAGATCCAGCAAGATAAGGTCATAGACACCGCTCTCTGCTTCATATAGACCTTCTTCACCATCAAAAACCTGCATTACATCTGCAAAATCATCCAAAAAATCAAAAACTGAGTTTGACAGTCCAAGGTCATCTTCTACCAATAGAATTTTAATCATCTTTCTTTCCTCCAATAAAACTTACCAAGATTATGTCTTTTGGTTTTTGTTTTATTTGCTATTCTTATTATATCATGACTTGGGTTCAAAATCAGTAAGTTTTTTCCTACGACTGCGACGTTTTATTTTCTTTTGTTGACTTATTATTGTTCTTGTCCGATTGTTCACTTGTGTTCGTTGAAGACTTTTTCTTGTTTTTCTTACCGTTGTCATTTTGTTGAGCAGAAGAATCCTTGCTCTTATCCTTGCCAGACTGCTGACCGTCTTGAGACGGCATTCCTTGGTCTTGACCGTTCTGTCCTGAACCACCATTCTGCGGTGGCATGCTATTACCCGATCCGCCGTTTTGACCATTCTGACCTGGTTGTGGAGGCATGCTATTTCCTGCATCCTGACCATTTTGTACCTGCTCCGGTGCTCCAGGCACAGTAGCTGGCTGTTGAATAGCTGATTGCTGACTGTTTGTACCGTGAATAGCTGTCGCAAGACCATAACCGCCCAGAAGTCCGACTGCTAGAGCACTACCCGTTGCAACCGTCAGCCACCATTTAGTACTTTTTTCTACAACAATCATTTTTTCCATATCCATTTAATCTATCACCTTCTTTTTTTTAAATTTTTTCTGACTCATTCTATCAAGCAAGAAGCTAATGCAGCTTACAAGTCATCCAATACACATCCTTTCACTAGAATAGCATTATCATATATTTTTTTACTTAAACAGGACTGAATTTTTTCTTAAAAAAGGCTGAAAGATAGGGAAAATGGTGCATGAAAAGGATTTTCCTAAACTGGATGATATCAACCATTTGCTCAAAAATTCGTAGTAAAAAAGACTGGGACGAAATTGTCTCAGTCTTGATTTATCATGTTCAAAAGCTCTGGATGCAGGAGCTGCTTATATTTTTACGACTCTTTCTTAGATGAGCGGAAACCTGCTGCAGCTAGCAAGGCCGCAAAGCCAAGATAAGTAAGAAGAGCACTCGAACTGCTTCCAGTTTTAGGCAATTGACCTTGTGTGGTTTGGTAGCTGACAGATAGCTGCAAGCTGCTTGCTTGCTTACTTGCAGATCTTGGATGCTGCCAAGTTCGGTTTGAAAGAGGCTCAAATTTCTGCGCTGTTTGAACAGTAATTTCTGCAGGAGGTGTTGAAACACTAACCTGATTGGATTCTATGCGGTATTGATCATTAATCAGCAAGCTGAAATGATTGGTATAGGTTCTGCCTGGATACAAGAGTCGACCGACTGCTGCCGGAGCTAGGGTTTCAGTCGCAGTATTCAAATCAGCATTGTATCGTTCAAGCAGACCTGGGGCAGCAACGAATGTCAAGACTCTGGTGCTTGGATCATAAGTAACCTCGTAACCTGGACTTTTAGCTTCAGTAGCTTCTAGGTCCAGCTCAAAGCCTTCTGGCAGGCGATCTTCCAATACGAAAGAATGAATTGGCAGGCGATAAGCAGGCAAAGCATCCGTTACCAGATTAAGGACAGCAAAACTTCCCTGGTTAACCTCTTGTTGATGAATATTCTTCTTGGACTCATCCTCCAACTCTTCTCTGACTTTTAACTGGATAAAAAGCTGGTTATAGTGATAAGTTTGAGTCGGCGCTTGCGGACGGCTTGGCAAAGCTTGATAGCTAGGTTCAGCCGGCTTTTGAGGAAGCTCTTTATAGTTTGGCTTGTTAGGTTCAGCAATCAAAGGCAAGTCACCTTCTCTGATAGGTGACTGGGGTTCAGGCTGAAGAACTGGTTCTTGAGGAAGCTGTGGTTCCTGCAGATAGCTTGGCTCCTGAGGCAGCTCCTCTAAAGCAATTTCTTCTTCATAAACAGGCGGTTTCGGAGCCTCACCCGTGCTTACTTCAGGATCTTTTTGAGGTTTCTCTGGTTCCTTCAAATAAGATGGGAGCTGTGGTTCCTGTGGCAGCGCTTCTTCAACCGGAGCTTGCGGAAGACTCAGCAAGGACTGCTCCTTCTCATAGGTCGGCTCTTCAATTGCATCCAGCTCTTTCAATAAAGAAGGGGCGCTAGGTTCGTCTGGCAACTCCTGATAAGCTGGCGCCTGCGGTTGAAGCGGCTCAGCCTTATAAGTCGGCTCTTGCGGTAAAACTTCCAAATCTCTTTCCGGTAGAGCTACTAGTTCCTCAGGCCGACTTGGAAGAGCAAGAGGCTGAGTTTCTGTCGGCTGGCTAGGAAGTTCTTGATAGGCTGGCTGAGCTGGCTCTTCTGGCAAAGATTGATAAACCGGCTGAATTGGAAGAGGCTGCAGTGCCTTGAGCTCTTCATAGGTTGGCTCTTGTGGTTGAGCGATCTCAGTCGGAGCGACAGGCTTCATTGGGACACCTTTAGCTTTAATATCTGAGTTAAATACAAACCAAGCAGAACCCCGATTTCGTGAACCAATATCAAAGGAAATGACATCGCCCTGTGCCTTACCGACAATAGCGCCATACCAGTTATAAGGACTAGTAGGTGTATCCCACTTATTATACTCAAAGCGAGAGCCTTCCTTCTCATGGTTAATAGAAATATCGGCATGAACACTGGTATCTGGGTGAATGTTAATAGCAGATCCTGTGATAGGAACATATTCACCATTAAAATTCTTGATGTACTCAATCGCAGCTTTATTCGTATTTAAAGATGAGAAGCTGACAAGCGAATCTGTCATATCAAGCTTTTCTCCAGCTTCATCGAAAAACTCCGCTTGGACATTGATTCGAGATTGGCCATGAAAATCCAAGGTCCACACAGTTAAGGTCGGATCCTTAACTAAGAAAACTGGCAGCTTATCCTGACTCTTAGAAGATTCTTTGAGAGTATAGGTGTAAACAACTTTGGCGATTTTCTTGCCCTGAATACTGGAATTTTTGATATTGGTATAAGTAGCTACCAGAGGCACATCTTTTTGCAGAACAACTTTAGTCTGATGTTCTTTCCCTTTTAAAACACTGGTCAAATCAGATATTCCTTGTTTATCCATTCCCCAAGAACGAACCTCATCAGTCAGCTCATCATTGGTATAGGTTCTAATAGAGGGATCTAGCGTCAAGACAGCCTGGGGCTCAGATTTGAAAACAAAAGGCTGGCTTTCAACCTTACTGAGATAGCCTTCTTCATTTTTCTTAGCTTCAGCTTCCTGCAACTCTCTCTCAAAAGTTACAAGAGCTGCATCATACTTAGTTTTGGCTGTATCATAGGCAGCTTTTGCCTTCTTATATTCTTCCAAGAGCTTATCAAAGTCAGCTTTCAAGCGGGCATTTTTTCCCTTAATGCTTGCATTTTCCTGCTCAATCACTGCGTTCTGCGCTGAAATAGAAGCAAGGTTTGCCTCATAGTCTTCTTTTAGTCTTTGATTTTCTGCTTCAATCCTTGCAAGATTTGCTTGGTAGGTCGCCAAGGCTGCCTGATAAGCAGCTAATTTATTCTTGTTTTCTGTCTCAATCCGAGCAGTCGCCTCCTGATAGGTAAGTAAGGCTTTCTCATATGCTTCTCGACTTTTCTGATTGCTCTCGGTGATTCGAGCCACATCCTGCTCATATTGAGCTAATTGATTTTTATAAAGCTCTTGTTTTTCCTGATTTTGCTGACGAATCTGGGCGTTTTCAGCTTCAATGGCAGCATTACGGGCTGTTACTTCTGCTTTTTCTGTCTCATAGGCAGTTTGGCGCTTCTTATTTTCAGCTTGGACACGCTCAAGTTCAGATTGATAGGCAGTCAAAGCTGCTTGATGATCTCTCGCTTTGGCATCATTGGCCGCCTCGATTTCAGAGCGATTCTTTTGATAAGCAGCTAATTTGCTCTCATAGTCTTTCTCTGCCGCTTGATTTTTTTGACGAATCTCAGTCAATCGCTCTTGATATGCTGCCAAATCAGCCTGATACTGCTCCTTTAAGGCAGTATTTTTCTTCTGAACAGCTAGATTTTGGTCCTCAATCTCTTTATTCTGCTCTTGGATTTTAGCCAAGGCTGTCTCATAAGATTGTTTAGCAGCTTGATTGGCTCTTTGAATGCGTTCTACTTCCTGCTGGTAAGCCGTCAATTCTGACTGATACTGCTGCTCTAGCTCAGCATTTTCTTTCAGAACCCGAGCCAATTCTTTCTCATAGTCAGCCAAGGCAGCTTGATAAACAGCTTCTTTTTCTGCCTTAACCTGAGCCAGTCGGGAAACCTCAGTTTCATACCGTTTGACTGCTTCCTGATAGGCCTTTTCAGCTGCCTGATTTCGTTCTGCAATGGCTGCATTTTCAGCTTGGGCAGCTTTGTTATGAGCTGAGACCTGAGCAAGCTTTTCTTCATAGCGAAGCTTTGCTTCTGCATTCTTCTCCCGAGTAGCTTTCAGCTCTGTAGCATAGCTCTCCATAGCAGTTTGGTAGGCTGTTTTTGCTTGAGCATTTTCTTGTAAAATCCGTGAACGCTCCTCTTGATAGGCTGCTAAAGCTGCTTGATAGGAGCCTTCTTTCTCTTGATTGATTTTTACTATACGGCTCAATTCTGCTTGATAAGCCGTCCGTTTCTGCTCATATTCCGCCTGAAGCTGAGCATTTTCAGCTTGAATACGGCTGGACTCTTGTTCATAGGAAGCTAAAGCCTTGTCATATTGGTTTTTCAAGGCTTGATTGGCAGACTCTTTCTGACTGAGTTCTTTCTCATAAGTCTTCAGTTGCTCTTGATAAGCTGCTGTGGTTTCACGTATTTCCTTGACTTGGGTCGCATAATCTGTTAGGGCTGTCTCCCGTTTACTAGCAGCTTCTTCTGGATCTCTAGCTGTTCCTAAATCAACAGTTGGCTCCTGCTTTAGCTGAACTCCCGCTTTCTCGGCCTCTGCCACAGCTTGGTCCAAGTCTGCATGGGAAACCTCCAAGGGAAGCTTGTCTTGATTAACTGGCTCTGACTGAGCAGGGGCAGCAGTTGTCTGGGATGCTTCGGTTGGCGAAAGAGTAGCTTCAGAAAGGGCAGACTGATCTGCTGCTGAAGATATCTTCTCCTCCGCCTGAACTGATCCGGCAGCTACCAACAAAGCCGCACCTAAAACAGCTCCGCACAAGCCCTTAGAAAGACGGCTCTTGCGGAAGCCATAGACTATTTTCTTTTCCATATAAACTCCATTTCTCCTTTAAACAGTTGCCTGTTTATTTCACATACTTTTCTATTTTATCAAAGCAAAGGCATATTAGCAATGTTTAAATACTCAAAATGATAAAGAAAAAGCCTGAGATAGGCTACTATCCCAAACTTTCTAGATATTTTAATTAAAACTATCAGATTGCAGCTCGAATTGCTTTTTCCACTGCTTCTTTCTCGCGACTCACCAATTCAACACGCGCAGCGATTTCCTTGATTCCCATGCTGATGTTTCGGCTAATCGCCATATCGTCCAACTGCGGTTCAAAGAAGTCTTTGTACTCTGCTAATCTCTTCTCTGTCTTGAAGACCACTGCTGGGCTAATGACAAAGCTATCGAAGCTCATGTCGCCACCTAGCGCTGCCTTGATCCAGTCCCAATTCTCACGCGCCCAAGTCCACACTGCTTCTTGAGTAAAATCTCGGCTGAGGAAACGGGCATACCAAGCTGACAAATCCTGCGGTTTCACAGTAAATTTATCCTTCCAAGTCGCTAAAAGTTCATCCAAGGTTTCTTTGTTCTTCGTATAAGAAAGGGCTGTAGAAAGAGCATTTTTGAAGCTTCCATCATTTGAAGCGACATATAAGTCCAGATAAAGCTTAGTCAGCTCCTTGCTTTCATGATGCTTGATTTGGTTGACCAATACCTGCAGACGAATAGCGGCAGGAAGTTTTTCCAAATTATCACGATACTTGTCAAAAATCTGGCTTGCTTGAGCTTTAGCTGTCTCATCGTCAGCCTTAATCATATTACCCACAATTAGCTGACGAACCATCTCGTCCTCATCGCTTTCGCCTGCCTGTTTTTCAAAACCAAGACGGTCGAAATTGCTTTGACTGAGAACTTTCAACAGGGCTTTGTAATCTTCTTCAGTCTGACTGCCCTCATCCACAAAGCGATTCAATCCTTCCAGCACTTGGGAAACAGCCGAAACTACCATATAAGAAGTTTCGTTTGCCAACTTGCTGATAACTGGCAGCAGGTCCGCATAGGAAATCTTACCAGACTCTGCCAGAAGTCGACGCTCCTGCACGATTTGTAGTTTGCTGATATTGTCCAAAGAGCTGAGATTATTCAGAAGAGCATCTAGCAACTCACCCTGATAATCTGTAATATAGTGAGCAGTGTTTTCTGTATTGAGACGCAGGGCTCCTTCATTTTGCGCTGCTAAGGCTGCATAATTAGGAATTTCCAGTCTTTCTGTCGTCAGAGTATCAGGAAGGCCTTGCCAGTTACTGTTGAGCGGTACTGGCCAGAGGCGACCTTTGTCTTCGTGCTCCCCAATGAAGAACTGCTTCTGGCTCAAAATCAAGCAGTCATTTTCGACTTTAGCAGTGACAACTGGATAACCCGGCTGCTCCAGCCAAGCATCCATAAAGGAAGCTACATCACGACCAGAAGCTTGAGAAAGAGCGTCCCAGAGGTCGCGACCGATGGTATTGCCATACTGATGCTTCTCGAAATAGGCACCTAGCCCCTTACGGAAAGCATGATCTCCCAGCCAACGGCGCAGCATGTGCATAAGACGACTACCCTTGGCATAGACAATCGCTCCATCAAAAAGAGTATTGATTTCATCAGGATGCTTGACCTCTACATGGACCGACTGGACGCCATCTGTCGCGTCACGCTTGAGGGCATAAGGAGCACCACTGGTCTGGAAATCTTCAAAAATCTTCCAGCTAGGCTCAATCGCATCAACTGAGACATACTCCATCATATTGGCAAAACTTTCATTGAGCCAGAGGTCATCCCACCACTTCATGGTCACTAGATTTCCAAACCATTGGTGAGCTAGTTCGTGCGCAACAACCAAGGCAACTGTCTGACGGCTCAGAGCTGTTGAATTTTCATCCACCAGCAGATAAATTTCCCGATAGGTCACCAAGCCCCAGTTTTCCATAGCCCCAGCAGAAAAATCTGGCAGGGCCACGTGAAGTGACTGAGGAATAGGATACTTGACTCCGTAGTATTCTTCGTAAAATTCAATACAGCGAACCGCAATGTCCAAAGCAAACTCTAGATTGCTCTCTGGGTGGGCCTTGGTCGCATAAACTCCTACCAAAGTTCCATTCTTGGTTTTAGCAGTAATTCCTTGCATATCACCTGCAGCAAAAGCCAAGAGATAGGAAGACATACGTGGAGTCGTTTCAAACTTCCAAACGCCAGTCGCCTTGCGGTTTTCAACATCAATTTCCGGCATATTAGACAGGGCCAATTCACCCTCTGCTTGGTCAAATTTCAAAGCCAAATCAAAAGTTGCCTTAGCCTCTGGCTCATCTACACTCGGAAAGGCTTCGCGGGCAAAGTGACTCTCAAACTGCGTAGAAATGATTTCTTTTTTCACACCATCTACCGTGTAGTAAGATGGGTAAATCCCCGTCATATTGTCCGTAATCTTACCAGTATAAGTTATTGTCACCACTACAGGACCAGCTGCTTCCAGCTCAATATAAAGAGCTTCATTGTCCTTATCAAGAGTGAAAGGACGAGCTTGGCCAGCCACTTCTACAGCTTCAACTGTCAAATCTTTTTGATGTAGGGAAATCTTACTCGTCTTAGCTTCCCCAGTAATGGTTACCTTGCCTGAAAAAGTCTTGTCGGCACGATTCAGATCCAAAAAAAGATCATAGTGCTCAGGAACAAAAGTTTCAATAAAATGTTTAACTGCTTGCATCAGCTTCTCCTCATCTAACGAACAACGTAGCAAGATTAATCTGCTCCCCTTGTTCGCTTATAATCTGTTATTATTGTATCATATTTAGAAGATTTCGTTGCAGAATAAATGCAAACAAAAAGACAGGTAGTACCTGTCCATGTAGTTTATGAAAATGGAAGAAAGGTTAAGAGTTCTTCTTTTCTTTCTCAAGTTCCTCTAATTTTTTATTATAGATTCGATTTTCTTCGTGATAAGTTTTGTTTAGCCGTTCTTCATAACGATGAATTTTTCTCTCAAAAATTTCTCTATTTTCCTCTATTTGGCTTAATTCATATGAGGGGACGGTATTAGGACTATTGCGACAAAAAGATAATATCCATTCGCTCATTCGCTCTGAAACATTTTTAGCCTCTCGTCTCATATCCTGATAATCCCATTCATACTCACTAACTTTCTTTCGAAACGCTATGTGATCGTCATCAAGACGATCAATCTTTTTCTGAATATCCATAAAGCCTCCTATAAGATAGGGCTGGTCAAACTAGGCTTAGGAACAGTGCCTAGCACCTCTTTGACTGAATCTGCCGCCCCACCAGAGAAAGCACCAGATAAATCCGCAGGCACTTGAGAAGACGCAAAAGATTTCATAGTCTCGGCTTGATTATTCAGCCAGCTTTGCAAAGCTTGACTTTCCTCAAGAAGAATGGCTTTTTTAGCTGAAATCAAGCCACGAATAGCTGTGCGTTCCTGAATCTTTAAATATTCTTTTTTTATACGTTCGGCTTCAGCTCGATCTTCTGTATTTGGTTCAATCATGCGTTTCCTCCTATTTTTTTGTGAAAATCTGGGCGCCTTTTTGATCAATCGCTACGATATTATCAGAGGCCTTGTTTAAATTGCCAGCGATTTCTGTCATTTTAGACGTATATGCACTTGCTGAGTCGAGAGTTGAGGCTTCTGTCCCCCCATTCCAAGCTTTGGATAAGGTCAGTTCAGACAAGAGATCTTCCACTTCACCAGATGAAAGGTTGTGAGCAAGGGTATGAGCTGCATTACTTAATTCAGATATATGTTCCTCTACTTTTGATTTTGCACTTGCTAACTTATCTTTAATCTCTTGCTCATAGACCTCAGCTTGAAGCAGAGCAGTTTGAGCACTTGTGCGAACGAGTTCCTCTCTTAAACTAATTTTTTTGTCGCCAGAACTAATTCTTAAAGAAGCATGCAATTCATCAATGTATCTCCTATTTATGGAGATTAAATCCTGCTTAGAAGGCTCAGGAGCGAAGCCTCCATATTCTTTTAGATACTCAAGAACATAATGTTCAGAATCTTTTTTAGCATAGTCTAATCCAAAATTTGCGGTTACTGGATTTATTTCGTACATTTTTGCTTTATGTTTTGCAATCTTTCTGACTTGCTTTTCGGTCATACCTGAGCAAAAGAGACCATTTTTTTCATACCATTCAAGATCTGGGCTATTACCTTTAATCTTTGGCAACCCAGCATTATGATGTTTTCCCTCTACGGTAAATACTTTTCCATACGTAATGATCCCACCATGGCCATCCCAACTTGTTAAATCCTTCCCTTGATCACTGTATGAATGTAAGTGTTTATTAATATATGCTAATTCTTCATCACTAATACCTCTATAGTCGGCTGTATTTTTTGTCAACGAATTCCACGCACCCCAGTCCATGAAATTTGTAATCTTTTGGACTTTCATTTCCGCAGCTACTTTAGCAACTGCTGGTCCCGCTTGACTGAATCCCGACATATTACTGATATCAACTTCTTGTCCTTTGCCAGCCATTTTTTTAGCACTAGCTAATGATTGATTATAAAATTCTCGAACGTCCTTTGTCTGTTCTGTTAATTGATTTCTTGCCATTACCGCATTGAATACTGATTCTGTAACATGGTTATTAATTTCGTTATTAGGTGATTGAGTACCAGCAACAACAATGGTAGTTTGAGTGTAATCAACTTGTCCATTAATAATTGGTGCTACTGTTACAGCTTGTGTAGTTTTGTTGATTTCCTTTATTACTTTATATTCAATTTCACTTTTATCAGTAGTATAAGTCTGACCTTCATTTTTTTCATTGATTATGTCAAGAACTTCAGTTTGGAGTTCCTGAATTTCCTCGTCTGTTAACGCCATTTGAAATGATCTCCTTTTCTAATTTGAGTATTAAATTTCACTTCAGCACGAGGACTTCCGTTTTGATTCTTTTCTATATTCTTTATTTGTCCAGCTTTGATTAAGGCTGATATATTATTATCAATTCGTTTGCTTGTTGATAATTTTGCTTTTTCCGGCAATATCTCATTATTAGAGATATTGACATAGTCATCATCCACCTTTATTTCAATAACTTCATTGTCAAATCCATCAAAGCTAAGTTGAATACTGCCACTACTTGTAAAACGGCCAAAATCTTCTTCTCCAACAGAACGTCCTAAATAAGCCTTATTACCATGATTGTCATAAATGACAGGCACAATTGTTGCACGAAACATACTCTGCCCATCCCCACCTTGAACAAAAATTGGCGAAAACTCAATTTTACTAACACCAGAGTAATGCTCTTTAATGTAAGTTGCCAGTTGTTCTTCCAACAAACGAAATCCTCGTTTGTAAAGTTTTACTCCTTTATCGTCTAAAACATCACTAACATTATATGGAGAGTTTTTGTGTTCAATCCATTTTGTCATACAATATACTCCTCCTGAAATTAAAACTATAAGAACTGCAATGATCGCAAATTTTTTTTTCTTCATTGTTTACCTACCTCACACCTTTATGAAAACGCTTTTATTTTTTAATTATAGTATATCATAATATTTCTAGTCATACCATTATTTCTGGTCTCATTCATTTTTTATAAAAGCGCTCTCAATTATCTGTTTATAATATCTGGAGTCTTTTACATAAAAAAGTTTTATTTCAAATCCTATAAATAACTTTGCTTTCATTCTTTACGTCTTTCTTAAGACCAAACTGTAATCTTTGAACCTCTTGATCAGACAAAGTCATATCATTCGTCTCCTTTACTCAAGTTAACATTATAAACAATTTCTGCATTCGGACTTCCTTTTTCATCCTTAATAACATCCTTTAACTGACCGTATTCAACTAATAATTCCATATTCAAATCAATCCCTTTAGCTCTTGTGAGTTTAGCTTCATCAGGTAAATGTTGCGCGTTAGAAACATCAATGTTATTCCCGTTTGAGTCCTTTAAATCTATAGCTTCATTTCCACCTCCATCAAAATTAAGAATTATATGTGAGACGATACCAAAGCTACTTGGATACACATTATTAACTTTAGTACCAAGAGTGGCTTTATTTCCATGCTTATCATAAATAGTTGGACGGATATAGACATTTGAGAAAGTTGACCCTTCCTCAGTAACGTAGATTGGGGAAAACTCAATCTTTTCAACCCCTGAGTAATGCTCTTTTATATAAGTTCCTAGTTGCTCTTCCAGAAGTCGAAAGCCATGTTGATAGAGTTTAGCTGTTTTGGGGCTAAGGTTAGGTTTTGTCATCTTATTATAGACAAAAATGCCACCCGATACCAAGACAAGAATAAGAGCAAGTGTTATAAATATTTTTTTCTTCATCCAGCCTCACCTTTCTGTAACTCTATATTGTATACAATTTGAGCTTCTGGGCTTCCTTTTTCATCCTTAACAACATCCTTTAACTGACTGTCTTCAACCAATAAAGAAATATTTTCATCTGTACTTCTAGCCTTCGTGAGCTTTGCTTCGTCTGGCAAATGTTTTGCATTTGAAACATCAATGTTATTCCCGTTTGAGTCCTTTAAATCTATAGCTTCATTTCCACCTCCATCAAAATTAAGAATTATATGAGTAACTAATCCATAGCTATTAGGTGTGTAGTTCTCTATTGTTTTTCCTAATGTTGCTTTATGCCCGTATTTATCATAAATAGTCGGACGTACATAAGCATTCAGCATAGAAGAATCATAATCTCCAGTCACATAAATTGGAGAAAATTCAATTTTTTCAATACCTGAATATTTCTCCTTAATATAAGTGCCAATTTGTTCTTCTAAGAGCCGAAAGCCTCGCTGATAGAGCTTAGTTGTTTTGGAACCTAAGTTGAGTTTAGTCAGTTTATTATAGACAAAGATCCCACCAGATACCAAGACAAGAATAAGGGCAAGTGTCGTAAAAAGTTTTTTCTTCATTATTTCCACCTAAATACTTCGCTATGAAAAGACATTTCATGCTTTATATTCCTATAGTGTAACATAGTCGGAGTCAAGTTCCAATGAAAAACAGGACACTTCAGCATAATCATGAATATACAAAAAAGACACGAAATAAATCGTACCTTTTTTATCATCACAACTCAATAATTTTACCTGTTTCAAAGTAGACAACCCATTCACAGATATTCTTGGCATAATCGCCGATTCGTTCCAAGTAAGAGATAACTTGGAAATAGTCGCGGCCAGTCACAATCAGTTCTGGATTTTGTTTGATTTCCTCTGTAGCAAGATCGCGAATATCATCAAAGTATTGGTTGATTTTCTCATCCATAGCTGCTACAGCATAGGCTTGGTCTACATTTCCATTGAGGTAGACGTTCAGGGTTTCTTCGACGAAATTCTTAACATCGCGCCCCATCTTGCTGATGGCATCTTCTACGGACTCAATGCGAACTTCTCCCTTCATCCGAACAGTAGCTTTGGCGATAGATACGGCGTGGTCACCCATGCGTTCCAAATCACTGCTGGCTTTCAACACGGTAATAACGGTCCGCAAATCCTGAGACACAGGCTGCTGCAGGGCTATGATTTCTAGAGATTTCTTCTCCAGTTTCACCTCGTATTCATTGACTTCAGCATCGTCTTCAATGACCTGACGAGCCAGTTCACGGTCATGCGTGACAAAGGCACGAACCGTTCGGTTAATCTGCGATAGTACTTCGTTTCCCATCGCGTAGAATTGATTATGAAGTTTTTCTAAATCTTCTTCAAATTGTACTCTAAGCATAAGATTCCTTTCTGTTATCCGAATTTACCAGTAATGTAGTCTTCGGTCTCTTTGTGGGCTGGATTAAGGAACATCTTCTTGGTTTCATTAAATTCAATCAAGTCTCCACCAAGGAAGAAGCCGGTCTTTTCAGAAATCCGAGATGCCTGCTGCATGGAGCGAGTGACCAAAAGCATGGTATATTTGTCTTTCAGACTGTAGAGAGTTTCCTCGATTTTCCCAGCTGAGATTGGATCCAAGGCTGATGTCGGCTCGTCCAAGAGAATGATCTTAGGACTAGTAGCTAGCACGCGAGCCACACAAACCCGTTGCTGCTGACCACCGGAAAGACCGATAGCGGAATCATGCAGACGGTCCTTGACCTCGTCCCAGATAGAAGCACCAATAAGGGAGCGCTCTACTGCTTCGTCCAAAACTGCCTTGTCCTTGACACCATTAATCCGAAGTCCATAAACTACATTTTCATAGATGGTCATAGGGAAAGGATTGGGCTGCTGGAAGACCATTCCGATTTCCTTGCGAAGCTCTACCGTATCTGTCCTCGGACCATAGATATTGTGACTGTTATAAATGACCGTTCCTGTAGTCGTTACTTCTGGATTCAGGTCGCCCATTCGGTTGATGGCCTTAAGCAAGGTTGACTTACCTGAGCCTGACGGTCCAATCAAAGCCGTAATCTCATTTGGCATGAAATCAAGTGAAACGCTATTAAGGGCTTTCTTTTTATTATAATAAACCGACAAGTCCTTGACTTGCAAAATAGGTTCTGTCATACATTTTTCCTTCATTTTATTTTACATTCAACCAAAGACTAAGCTTGTTGAATCGTGATGAATACGGACGGCAGCTTAACCAAAGTGGCCTGAAACATAGTCATTAGTGGACTGAAGTTTGGCATTTTGGAAAATATTAGCCGTCTTATCGTACTCAATCAAGTCGCCCAGATAGAAGAATCCAGTGTAGTCACTAGCACGGGCAGCCTGCTGCATATTGTGGGTCACAATGATAATGGTATAGTTATTCTTAAGTTCAAACATGGTTTCTTCCAGCTGCATGGTCGCAATCGGATCCAAGGCTGACGCTGGCTCATCCATGAGCAGAATGTTTGGTTTGACTGAGATAGCACGGGCAATGCAGAGCCGCTGCTGCTGACCGCCAGAGAGGGTCAGGGCTGATTTGTGCAAGTCATCTTTGACTTGATCCCAAAGAGCTGCTTGCTTAAGCGAAGTCTCCACAATTTCATCTAGAACCTTTCTATCTCTGACACCAGCCCGTTCATGGGCAAAGGTGATATTTCGATAGATGGACTTGGCAAAAGGATTTGGCCGTTGGAAAACCATGCCGATATGCTTACGCATTTCATAAACATTGATTTCAGGGCGGTTGACATCAATCCCCTCATAGAGAATCTCTCCAGTCACATTGGCAATATCAATGGTATCGTTCATGCGGTTGAGGCTGCGAAGATAGGTTGATTTACCTGATCCAGAGGGGCCAATCAAAGCAGTGATTTTGTTTTTTTCAAACTGCATATCAATGCCCTTGATGGATTCCTTTTTACCGTAGTAAACATGCAAATCCTTGGTCGACAGGGCTACCTTTTCTTCAGGAAAAGTAATGATATGTTTTTCATTCCAATTATATTCTGTCATTTCTTCTCCTTTAAGCAGAGGTTAATTTCTTATGCAGATAGCTGCCCAGTTTGCGGGCTCCCAGATTGAAAATCAAAATGAAGATCAGGAGAACTGCTGCTGAACCAGCAGAAACAGCTGTTCCATCAGGAATTGTTCCCTCACTATTGACCTTCCAGATATGGACGGCCAAGGTCTCAGCCTGACGGAAGATAGAGATAGGGCTGGTAACGCTGAAAATATTCCAGTTGGACCAGTCAAGAGCCGGAGCTGACTGACCTGCTGTATAAATCAAGGCTGCTGCCTCACCAAAGATACGACCGGAAGCTAGTACAATCCCTGTCACAATACTAGGCAAAGCTTCCGGGATGACCACATGCAGGACCGTTTCCCATCGGGAAATTCCCAAGGCCAAACCAGCTTCACGCTGGGTATGATGGACATGGCGCAGACTGTCTTCGACGTTCCGCGTCATCTGAGGCAGATTAAAGACTGTCAGAGCCAAGGCACCAGAAATGATTGAGAAGCCATACTCAAACTGGACAACAAAGATCAAATAACCAAAGAGCCCAACTACTACCGAAGGCAGTGAAGACAGAATTTCAATACAGGTACGGACAAAGTTGGTCACTGGACCTTTCTTAGCATACTCTGACAGATAAACCCCAGCCCCCATAGAAAGAGGCACAGAGATAATCAAAGTAATCACCAGCAGGAAGAAGGAATTGTATAGCTGAATCCCAATACCACCGCCAGCTTGGTAAGAAGAGGATTTCCCTGTCAAGAAAGACCAGGAAACATGCGGCAATCCTCTAACTAAGATATAGAGGATGAGAGAGGCAAGGATGGCAACAATGATACTCGCTATTGTGTAGAGAACACCAGTCGCCAATTTATCTAATTTCTTAGCGTGCATAGTTTTTCTTACCTCTTTCTTTTGTAATTAGTTTAATCACACTGTTAAAGGCTAAGCTCATCATCAAGAGCACCAGAGCCAGAGACCAGAGAACGTTATTATCCACTGTTCCCATAACGGTATTTCCGATTCCCATGGTTAAGACAGAGGTCAGTGTAGCTGCTGGTGTTGTCAAGGAGGTTGGAATCACCGCAGAGTTCCCAACGACCATCTGAATAGCCAAGGCTTCACCGAAGGCACGCGCCATTCCAAAGACCACAGCTGTAAAAATACCTGAGCGAGCAGCCTTGAGTGTTACCCGCCAAATAGTCTGCCAGCGCGTTGCGCCCATAGCCAGACTTGCTTCACGGTAGTGACGTGGCACAGCCCTCAGACTGTCCGTCGTCATAAAGGTTACTGTCGGCAAAATCATGACAAAGAGCACAAAAATACCAGATAAAATCCCAAAACCCGTACCGCCAAAGACTGTACGGACAAAAGGTACTACGATTTGCAGACCGATAAATCCATAAACAACAGACGGAATACCAACTAAAAGTTCAATCGCCGGTTGCAGTATCTTCGCTCCTTTTGGAGAAACCTCTGTCATAAAGACAGCTGCACCAATCGCAAAGGGAGTTGCTATCAGGGCTGACAGAATGGTAACGATAAAGGAGCCTAAAATCATTGGCAGGGCACCAAATTCCTTACCAGAAGGATTCCAGACACCACCAAAAAGAAAATCAAAAACATTAACGCCGTTGACAAAGAAAGTAGATAGACCTTTCTGAGCAACGAAGATTAGAATCATAGCCACAATCACCACAATCAGCGACAGACAGGCAAAAGTCAGATAGCGGCCAAACTTCTCCAAGCGAGAATTCTTAGAAGGCGATAACAACTTTTTGGTTAATTCCTCATTTTTCATTTTGAATCTCCTTCTATTGCTGTGACATTCCCATCAGCATCCTTGCTGACTTTCATATCGTTGATTGAGATATAGCCCATGCTAGTAACAACGCCTTTTTGAACATCGTCTGACAGCATGTATTCCAGAAACTCAGCAGCCAGACCAGTCGGCTTGCCTAGTGTATACATATGCTCATAAGACCAGAGCGACCAGTTATTGGTAGCAACATTTTCTGCTGTTGGCTCGTAGTTATTGAGTTTCAAGGTTTTTACAGACTCGTCAACATAGGCAAAGGCCAGGTAAGAAATCGCACCAGGAGTTTGCGAAACGATATTTTTCACCATACCGTTGGAATCCTGCTCTTGACTCTGCACAGCTGATTTCCCATCCATGATGACACTGTCAAAGGTTGCTCGGGAACCAGAGCTAGCCGCACGATTGATAATTGAAATTTCCAAGTCTTTACCACCCAGCTCTTTCCAGTTGGTTATTTCACCAGTGAAAATTTTCTGCAGCTGCTCGGACGTCAGATTATCCACGTTCACTTCTTTATTAACAATCACAGCAATACCGGCCACAGCGACCTTATGGTCCACCAAGTCAGATGCTTTGATCCCTTCCTTCTCTTCAGCAAAAACATCAGAGTTCCCAATTTCAACAGCTCCTGACTGCACTTGAGACAGACCTGTGCCAGATCCCCCCCCCTGAACATTAACCGTTTTACCGATGTTGTTAGATCCAAAGTCATCAGCTGCTGCTTCAACTAAAGGCTGCAGGGCAGTTGACCCTACTGCTGTCATAGATTCACCACGGTCAATCCAAGATGAGCAAGCTGATAAGGTGAGTCCTAAGCCCAGAGCTGTCAGCGCTAAAGCAAATTTTTTCAATTTGTTCAAAAAATTTCTCCTTTAATAAAATCAAGAGGATGGGAAGTATCTTTAGTATTTCTTACTTAGCAGAAAAAAGCTTTTTTTCAATACATTCACATCTTCAACTATATCATATAATACCAGCTTTTCCTAATATTTTATCTAAATCTCAGGCCTTTTGGAAAATAATTTTTCAGGGTTTTTCCAGTGACTTTTGCAAAGCCCAGACCGTTCCCGCCAAGGACCAGCTGGTACCAGCCGTTTGGCTGTGGTTCTGCCAGTTCAATCGTCTCGCCTGCTGCATATTTCTTGAAGTCCTGATTATTGATTTCAACTCGATTCAGAACTTCGCTGGGCTTCATAGCCAAGCCTAGGGCAAAGCTAGGCTCAAAGCGATTCTTCTTAAACGTTCCTAGATGCAAACCGTTACGGGCAATCTTTAGCTTGGACAGGTCTGGCAGTCCAGCCGGCAACAAATAAAGATTGTCCCCAAAGGTCTGCAGCTCTCCAGTCAAGACTGTTTTTAAATGCTTGCTCTCAAAGTCCTGCCATAGCTTTCTTTGCTCGCTCGTCAAACGATTCTTAGCTGATTTAATCTTCTTACTATTATTCTCACCAGTAAAACGAAAGTGGGCTGCAAACTGACCTTCACCTTTGAAGCGATGCGGATACATCCGAGCCGTCTCAGGAAAGCCAATTCCTTCAGTCATCCCGTTTATCTTAGGAATATCAATCAGTTCAAGAGGGAATTCTTCCAGTAACCAAGCAACGATGTCTTCATTTTCTTCAGGAGCCCAAGTACAGGTTGAATAAACTAAGCGACCATCCTTGGCAAGCATACTCATAGCAGCTGTTAGAATCTCTCGCTGGAGCTGGGCGCATTGAACTGGATAATCCGGAGTCCAATACTGGGTAGCATCCGGCTGCTTACGAAACATGCCCTCGCCCGAACAAGGGGCATCCAGCACAATCAAATCAAAATATCCCTCGAAAACCTGAGCCAACCGCTCAGCAGATTCATTGGTAACAAGCACATTTCTGGCACCAAAGCGCTCAATGTTCTCCACTAAGATTTTTGAGCGTTTGCTGTTGATTTCATTGGAGACCAGCAGGCCAGTATTATCTAAAAAAGATAAAAGATGAGTTGACTTGCCCCCTGGTGCTGCCGCCAAATCTAAGACTTTCATCCCCTTAGATGGTGCTGCTATCTGGGCTACCATCTGAGCTGCTGGCTCCTGCGAATAAACCAGACCAGTCACATGCTCAGCAGACTTGCCAGACACCTTGCCATAAAAGCCCCAGTCTGTCTGAGGAATGGCATCTGAGAAATTCTGCTGGCCTTCTTTTAAAGGATTAGTACGAAAGGCTGAAATCGGCTCCTCGTCAAAAGTCGCAAAAAAATCCGCCGCTTCTGCGCCTAAAATCTGCTCATATTTTTCTTTAAAACCTTTAGGAAAGTCCATCTACTGCTTCCCCTTTTCTAAATAAGGCTTCAGAGCCGATAGTTTGCACTTAGGCGCCATCATGACAGGCTGCCGAGTCTGGAAATTTAGCTGACTGCCATCTAAGGTCTGGACGATAAAGCCTAGCTTTTCCGCCATAATCGAAGCCGCCGCATAATCCCAAGGCCAGTTGTAGGAAAAATAAGCCAAGAGACCGCCAGACAGTACTTTGCTAAAGCTAATCCCAGCACTGCCATAAACCCGAACGCCTAAACACTCCCGAGCCAAGTCTGCCAAGCCCCAATCATTGGCTTGCAGCATACCGGCATTAGAAGCCATGAGAAAATCTTGAAAAGGCCGGTCCTCAAAAGCAGGAAGTTTCCAGTCGTTACAATAGACATCAAAGTCTCCGCCACCATGATAGAGCTGGTTTCTGGTCACATCATAGATCAAGCCAAAACGACCAATGCCCTCTTCAAAATAGGCAATCATGACTGCAAAATCAGCCTTCTGAGTGATAAAGTTGGTAGTCCCATCAATTGGATCAATCACCCAGACATTGCCATCAGTAATATCATGTCGGAGTCCATTTTCCTCCGCTAAAATAGCATCCTGCGGATAGCGGGCTAGAATCTTAGCCACCAAATCATCCTGAACCTTCCGGTCCATCTGGGTGACCAAGTCAGTGGCACTGGTCTTTTGACTCACATCCAAATCATCATAGAGATGTTCTCTCAAAAAAGCACCAGCTTGGTAGATGATTTCTTTAGCAAAATGAAATTTATTTTCCAAGAGAAATGCTTCCTTTATCTTTACTTTTTGCCTCTTGAACAGCACGATAAAGCGAATAACCGCTGACGTTTTCAAACTCACGGCCGATTCGCTTCTCTTGACCCTTGCTCGGAACAACTTGCTTGAAAGCCGCATAGGACTTCAAGAGCTTTTCCGCTTGGACTTTCTGTTCATAAGCTGCTTCTACATCATTAAAAAAAGAGAGCACCGAAGCAAGCTCTTCAGTGCTCCACGATAAATCTAGTGGGTAACTATAATTTTTGTTCATCTTTACTGAATATCTGCCCGCATGGTTGCGGATCTTAACTCTTCCTTACGATAACTACGAGGCAGGAAAGCACGAATTTCATCCTCGTTAAAGCCGATTTGCATCCGTTTGCCGTCTAAAATAATTGGGCGTCGCAAAAGACTGGGATTTTCCTCAATCAACTGAATCAAGGTTGAAATGGACAAATCCTCCACATCCAAATCTAATTTCTGAAAAATTTTTGAGCGAGTTGAAATAATGTCGTCTGTACCGTTCTCTGTCAAAGAAAGAATGTGTTGCAATTCGGGAGCTGACAGAGGGCTCGTCATGATATTATGTTCCTGAAAGGGCACTTCATGATTTAGCAGCCAAGCACGCGCCTTACGGCAAGAAGTACAACTCGGCGATAAAAATAATGTAATCATGCGTTTCTCTTCTAATTCTGTATAATAACTACCTCTATTATACTAAATTTTATTTGGCTTGACTATATTTTTTTGAAAATTACTGCCGAATGTCATGAAAATATAAATTTTTCAACTATTTCGATAACCAGTCCAACTTCTAGCGATCCGTTCATCACTCTGCAGTTGAGCAATCAAGCTGTCAATACCATCAAACTTAACCATCTCGCGAATCTTATCCAGCCAGTAAATCCGAATGGTATCGCCATAGATATCCTGAGAAAAATCAAAGATATTGACCTCAAAACGGAGTTCATCACCGTCAAAAGTTACATTTTTCCCAACACTAGCCATACCACGATAGCGCTGACCATTGTGCTCAACATCCGCGACATAGACGCCATCTCCTGGGAGATGGACTCGATCCAAGGGAGCTAGATTGGCTGTTGGATAGCCAATCGTCCGTCCTCTGGCATTGCCATGAACCACGATACCGCGAGTGGACAAAGGATAGCCCAGCAATTCTTGAGTTTTCAGCATATCTCCAGCTGCAATCGTCTCCCGAATCCGAGTGGAAGAAATTTTCCGATTATCCAGATTAACCGACGGAACGATAACAATCTTGCCATTAAAAAAATCTCTCAGCTCATGTGACTCTTTGCGGTCTGAGCCAAAATGATAGTCAAAGCCAGCTACCACAGCCTTGGCGCGCAAACGAGACACGTACTTCTCAAAAAAGTCCCGGGCTGCATTGCCCGCAAAATGGCTAGTAAAATCAATCAGGTAAAGATAGTCAACACCTAGACTTTCCAGCTGCGCCATCCGGTCTTCAGGACTAGCTAGATGCAGCATGAGCTCAGGCTGATAGCGGACAAAGGCTAGCTTAGGCGACTCTGGGAAGGTCATCACTGCGATCTTTAGATCTTGCTCCGATGCAATCTCTCGCGCCTTCTCAAAGAGTGCCTGATGCCCCTTATGCAGCCCATCAAAATAGCCTAGAACAAGGACCGTATCTTCTGTCTGATCAATCCCTTTTTCATCTATAATTCTCTTGGTTATCATCATTCCTCTATTTTACTACGCATTTACTATTTTTACAATATCCGTTCTGCTCGAAACCGCAAAATATTCAAAAAGATTTTTACCATTCAAAGACAGGATGTTTGTCAAAATCTGAAAAAAGCAAAACAAAAGGACAGCAGTTGTGCAGTTGCTGTCCTTTTGTGAGGTTTAATGAAATTATTATAACATGCAAGCGCACATTTCATATTACAAAAGAGTAACAATCTTTTGACAATTCTACTGCGGATATTAAAGGAAGACTTTGCGGGGCTTGTAGGCGGCTTCCCGCTTTTCCAAAATGACTACTAACTTCTCCTTATAAAAGCCAGCTAGCTCAGCTTCTTCTGATATCAAGCTGATAAAACGGCCGTTCCTCACATCCTCAACCTGCTCGTCAGAGAGCTCAACTTTCAGTAGATCTCCGATTCCTAATTCGAGTGGTTGGAGGAAGGAGAAATCATCTACTGCTACTCGCTCTGCTATTTCATCTAGGGTCAAGGCATCTTCTAAGCTCATACCTGCTGAGGAAGTCCGTGTCAGCTGGGACATGTGACTGGCAAAGCCAAGTTTGGCTCCCAAATCAACAGACAGGGTTCGGACATAGGTCCCCTTACTGCACTTGACTCGAAAACGAAAGCGGGCTTGTTCACCTTCATAGGAAATCGGACTGGTACGCTCGAAACTATAGATGGTCACCTGCCGCTCTGGCCGCTCCACTTCTTGACCTGCTCTTGCATACTCATAAAGCTTGCGGCCACTGACCTTGACTGCTGAATACATGGGTGGAATCTGGCGAATCTCACCAGTCATAGCCTCCATCACTTCATCGATAAGGGCTTCTTCTAAAAGCTCTGTCACCGGCGTCCGCTCTAGGAGGTCTCCACTGGCATCCTCTGTCGTTGTTGAGCAGCCTAGCGTAATCTCTCCCTCGTAGACCTTGCCTTCCTCCTGCATAAACTCGACCAAGCGTGTCGCCTTGCCCACAGCAATCGGAAGCACCCCGACCACATCTGGATCCAAGGTGCCCCCATGACCGATTTTCTTTGTTTTTAAAATCTTGCGCAGCTTAAATACTGCATCATGCGAGGTCATGCCCGCTTCTTTTCTTAAGTTGATAATTCCGTTCATTGATTAACTTTCTAAAAATAGTAAAACTCTCTTTTGGAAGTCCTTATGCTGTTCATAAAGTGCATGGCCACAGTCTGGCAAAATAGTTAGTTGACTATCTTTGATGTGATGGTGCAATTCGAGCGAAGCTTCTACACCTAGAACATCATCTTCTTCTGCTCCGATGATTAGCGTAGAACAGTTGGTCTTTCCCAAAACGGCAAAACTATCATGTTTTAAGCAAGATACGGCCTGAATAGCAATTCGCTGTTTATCTTTAATGCGACCAAAGATTCCCATTATTCGATAAAGGTATTTAAACTTTCCAAAGGATTTTGGCGTATAAGAGTGACTTGCAATATCCAACATCAGTTCCTTATAGGCTCCAGTCTGACTCAACTCAAGCCAGCGAGTAATCCGCTCCCTACCAAGATTATTCAGTTTCGCAGTTGTAACTGTCAAAATCAATTTTTCAACTCTTTCTGGGAAATCTGATGCCAACCATTGGGCAATCATACCGCCTTGGGAAATTCCTAGGACAGCTACCGTTTTCAGACCTAAAACATCCATTGCTTCAGCTATATCAGTCGCCATATCTCGCGTTGTATAATTTTCTGGCAATTGATTGATTCGACTAAAAACGTAGACCTGGTAAGCTGTTGCGAAGCTCCTATAAGATAGGGCAAGCATCTGCGCCATTCCCTTTACAGTCGCCAAACCATCCCCTAGACCTGGAATGATGAGCAGCGGCTTCTTCCCTTTTCCAAAGGACACATAGTCCATGCTTTTATCGTTAAAATATAAGGTTTTCCCTTTTGTTGAAGACATTACTTCGTTTCCCTTACTATTTTATCATGTTTATTCATGTTGACTTTTTAAATGCAGTGCAAAGCCGGCAGTCACTTTTTCAAATCCAACCGCCTGATAAAACTGATGTGCAGCATTTCGTTCAGAAGTTAATCCACTATTTAGAGTCAGTGCCTTAACTCCTTCTTTTACCGCTTGTTTTTTCAATTCATCGATTAGCCTACTAGCAATTCCTTGTCGTCTTGCTTCTTTTGCAACTGACAAAGCTAAAATACGATAGTAAGATCCATCTGCTTCAAAAAAGAAGAGCTTTGCATAACCTAAGAAACCTAAAATTTCTCCGTTTCTTTCAGCTAAAAGACAGCCATAATGCGGCTGAGAAAGAATCGTTTCTAAACGTCGAGCCAGCTTAGAAGCGGTCGTTGGATAGCCCAAGTCTTCGTATAAAGACAGTAAGGCTTCAGCATCTTTCATGGTTGCTTTTCGTATCTGCATAGGATCCTCCTAGTCTCCCTTCAAAGCTCCAAACTTAGCTTTCATGGTAGGATTTTTGCGTGTCAGTTTTTTGACAGAGATGTCGTCCAATTTGTTGTTTGCCAAGCGCAGCTGGTTTTCAGAGGTCGTCAGGAACTTCTTGACCTCTTCCATCCGGCGGATAGCCTTGTCAATCTCCTCAATGGCCTTGCCAAAGTTTGTCGAAGCAGACTGATAGTTCTTGGCGAAAGCTACTTTAAAGGCATCCAAATCTTCCTCAAAATGCGTAATATCAATATTCTGCTCCCGCACCAAGGCCAGTTCCTGCTTGTACTGGAGCGAGTTAAGCGCAGCATTACGCAAGAGGGTAATCATGGGTAGGAAGAACTGAGGTCGGATAACATACATCTTCTCATAGGCATAGGATACATCGACAATACCTGAATTGTAAAGCTCGCTATCAGCCTCAAGAAGTGTCACCAGAATAGCATACTCACAGCCTTTCTCCCTCCGATCCTTATCCAGCTCTTTGAAAAAATGCTCATTTTTCTTCTTGGTCGCCGTCTCGTCACCTTCATTTTTCATCTCAAACATGATGGACAGGATTTCCACGCCATTTCCATCCACCTCACGGTAAATGTAGTCGCCCTTGCTGCCGGTTCTGGCATCATTGTCCTTGCCAAACTCAGCTCGTGGAAACATAGCCATACGGTTCTTGTTAAACTCGTACTCGCAGTGCTGTTCCAAACTCTCACCAATCATCTTAGTGGACTGCTTGGCTTTAAAATCCTTGTAGAACTCTATGGTCTCATCTTTCTGCCGCAGCTCTACCTCATAGCGCTCTTTGAGCGAGGTCTGAGCCAGCGCTGCTTCCTTTTCTTGCAAGACTAGCTGGTTCTTAACCTCGTCTCGCTCTTTTTCCAGCGCAGACAAGGTCTTTTGAAGTTGATTTTCATGCTCCAAGCGCAGAGTTGTCAGCTGACTTTCCAATTGCTGAACTTCCTTGTCTTTTTTTTGCAACTGAAGACTAGCTGCCTGCTCCGCCTCTTTCTTTGCCAATTCCTGCTGGGTCTCAAACTGAGCAATCTGACTTTGAAGATTGCTAATTTCCTGTTCTTTCTGCGATAGCAGAGCTTGTTGGGCATTCTGGGATTTTTGCTCTGCCAAAGCTAGTTCCTGCTCAATTCGAGCATGAATTTCCTTGTCAAACTCTGCTGTCCGAACCTGCGACAAAAGCTCACTGTACTGGCTCTCATTGACAGTAAAAACCTCCCCACAGTTGGGGCATTTGATTTCGTTCATGGGGTACCTCACGTTATTCTTTAAACTTGTTAGCTTCCTCAATTAGTTCCAACAACTTATTTTTTTGATCTTCTTCTAATTGATTGATCTTTTTCAAAAATTTATTTTTAAAATCTTCATTGTACGAGATATTATCCAAAACTAACAGTTTTCGTTCGTCGACCCTACTATTTGAGTAAGAAGTGTATCTAGTTACGAGATTATCCATTACAAATTGATAAAAACTTGAATTATCAAACTCAAGTATCAAATTAATTTTATTAGCAACAGCCTTTTGAAGGTCTCCTCTTAGAGTCTTACAAAACAAAAATATCATATACGGATTCTGTACACTGAGAATTTCAAATTCACCATATTCTTTAAACGTTTTATTTACAAGAATATCATGCTCCTCAGATATTCCATCTCTCCTTGGAACAAATCTTGGAAGCAAAGTCAATTTCCCAGATAAATCAAGTTCAGAAATTTTTAAAATATAGTTTTCAAATTGTTGGACTGGCGTCAAATCAAAAATATCATCTAAAATATCTCTAATTTTATAAATTATATTTTCCAGATAATCAAGATTAAAATTTGAAAGACTAAAACCATTAATCTCTGCATTCAATGATATCAAATTAGTTAATAGGGATGAATAATTTTCTTCAGTAATATTTTTAAAATTATGAGCAATCATATCATCATCTAACAATTTATTAATATCTAAATATTCTTTACTTAGAAGATTATAAAATTCCTCTTGTTGGTCATTATCATAAATTTTTCTTAATAGATTAATCTGAGTAGCCTTATCAGATTCAAAAATTGTCTGGACATCAATTTTTGATATACTATTATTCACATTAAAGCCTACTAAATACCTTTCAAAATATTGTTCTTCAGTAAAACTAGAATACCTGAAAACATTTCTTTCTGTATTTTTAAGCGCTTTATTAATTAAATCCGTGATAATCTCAGAATAATTTGTGTTAGTCATTCTATAAAACTTCGATTTATCATGAACAATCTCATTATAAAATTTATGGTGAAATTCATATATGTAACACATTAAAAGTAATTCGCTAAAATTTACTTTTTCTTTTTTATTAGCGTATTCTTTTTCAAAAACTTCTAAAAGATGAATCGAGTCTCTCATATTACGTTGTTCAACAATAAATGCATTCTGAATATCTCCTAACAGAATAATATCTGTTTCAGAGATATCTGCAAAACCACTCATTGATTCAAGTATCTCACGGAAATGATACCACACATTTCGAGATGACATGCTATGTGGCATTATAATAATTTTATCAATGATTTTCTGAATAAAAAGAGACTCCTCACTTTTTCCCTTCAATCTCTCATATTCCCCAATAATAATGATTAAATGATTGTTAAATGCGTTTAAATTAGACAAAACGGCATATATGTCATCTCTGATATTGGAAGGAATACGATCGAAATCATCAACAACTATTATTAATTTCTGCTTTTTAGTTTTAAATTTTTTAGTTACAGAAGATTCATACCATCCTTCTTTTATGGCTTTATCTTGAAAAACAGTTACTATCGATGTTAAGATCAATAGCGGAGCTAATAAATTCCAATTGACCGGATTAGAAAACATCCAATTTATAAAATTGTTTAACAGAAAAAATAGAGCAACCACAATCGGAGCTAGCCAATTTAGAATAATATTAATTCTAGGGTATAGATTAGTAAAGATATAACGATATATCGTTTGTTCACCTGAAAACGCCCAAAAATTTAATCTAATAAATTTATTACTTTCTTTGTTCTTAATTGCATAATTTTCTACTAAATTAATATAGCTAGACTTTCCGACGCCCCAATTACCACTTAAAAGAACTGTACCTGTATAGTCTGAATCAATATATTGTTCATAAAATTCTTTAACATGATTTTCTAAGCCAAACCTATCTTCCTCTATTGAATTAATCTCTCTATTTTTACTCATAATTCCCTCGCTAACGAGCTTTCGCTTCCTCCGATGTCAAACTCTTTCCCACTCGGAAGTTCGGACAAGCTCTTTCCTATTCTTCTACATCATTATAGCACACTTAGCTGGTCTGGCATAGAAACAAAATAGCGGTCCAGCAAGCAAAAACAGCAAGCAAAATAGCTTGCTGTATCAGTTTATTACTCCCCCATCTCAATCCGCCAGCTGGCGGCTGTTTTTCTTTCTTGGATAAATTTGCTGTAGATACCTTGTTTGGCCAGTAAGTATTGGTGTTTGCCTTGCTCGACAATGCGGCCTTGATCCAGCACTAGAATCTGGTCTGCATGCTCAACTGTCTTGAGTCGGTGGGCAATCATGATAATGGTCTTATCACGAGTTAGAGCCTGAATGGCCTGCATGAGGGCTTCTTCGTTCTCTGGATCAACATTGGCTGTTGCTTCATCCAGAATGATAATAGGCGCATCCTTGATAATTGCTCGTGCAATGGAAATGCGCTGACGCTCACCTCCAGAAAGACTGGCACCTCCTTCACCAATCTTGGTATCATAGCCATCAGGCAGCGAGAGAATAAAGTCATGACAGGCAGCTTTCTTGGCAGCCTCTATCACTTCTTCCTGACTGGCCTCCGGCTTGCCAAAACGAATGTTATTGGCAATAGTGTCCTCAAAGAGATAGACGCTTTGGAAGACAAAGCTGAAATTACGAATCAGGCTGTCATAGCTGTAATCTCTAACATCATGTCCGTCCAGACTGATACTTCCTTGATCCACATCCCAGAAGCGGGCAATGAGGTTGCAGAGCGTTGTTTTGCCTGATCCAGAAGGTCCGACCAGAGCAGTTGTTGTTTTTTCGGGAATGGTGAGGGAAAGCCGGTCAATAATTTTCTTATTTCCATAAGAGAAGCTAACATCTCTCAGCTCAATCCGGCTGCTCCTAGGCTCAATATCCTGACCGCTGATGTCCATTGGCTGGATAGCCAAAACTTGATTGACCATATCAACCGACAGATCAACAATGCGCAGGAGAGAAGAGAAAGACCCAACGCCGTCTAGATTTTCATAAATCATAAAACCACTGACAATCATCATAATGGTGACAAGAAGCTCCATACTGCTATTGAGATAAAAGTAGATAGAGAAAAGCCCCATAAAGAGACCAGTCAGCTTGGTCACCATACCTTGGAGGGCAATGTATGGTGAGGTCACGAGTGTCATTTTGGTATCTAGCCGACTCTTGCCTTCAATAGCCTTGGACAGCTTTTTAGCAGAACGGTTGACCAGATTATAGTTCTTAACTTCTGCAATCCCTTGGCTATACTCTAAAACAACGGCTACTAGGTCCATATCCGCCTGATACTTTTCATCAGAAACCTTGCCAACTTGCCAACGCATGAGGGTATTTGGCAGGAGAAAGAGGACGAGCCCCACCAAGAGAACCAGACCAACCCGCCAGTCATAGAGAAAGACTAAAACGGTGATGAGACCAGTCGTCAGAAAGCCCTGCACAGTCATCATAACCACTCGCGTAGCTACATCAGACAGTCCTTCCAGCGTATTGGTCGTAACACTGGTAATCTTGCCTAAGCTATTTTGATTAAAGTAACCCATGGGCAGATAGCGCATGTGCTCGGCAATTTCAATCCGCTTCTGAGCACAGGTATGATAGCCCGCCTCCGTCTGCAGCATGGTGATTTTCAGGGTAATCCAGACGTTTAGCACAGTGGATACCAACATGATACCCAGAGCCAGCCAGAAAGTCTGCATAGAGAGGTTCTTCTCAATCAGTCCCATAACGACTAGGCCGATTGCTGGGATACGCAGAGCGATGATAAAGGACTTGATGATGCCCAGATAAATAGATTGATAAAATTTCCTACGGTCCTCTGGCGTACAGAAATCAAAGAATTTCTTCAGTATATTAAGCATGAGTCAGCCCTCCTTCCATTTCACCACTATCCCTGGTAGCAATATGGGCCTGCCACATGGAAGCATAAAGTGGACTGGCTGCCAGCAATTCTTCATGCCGGCCTCTAGCTTCAATCCGACCATCATTGAGCAAGACTATCTGGTCTGCACTCATAATAGTAGACAGCCTGTGGGCAATGACAATCAAGGTCCGTCCCTCAATCAAACGAGCTAGACTGGACTGGATCCGTGCTTCATTTTCCGGATCTGTATAAGCAGTCGCTTCATCCAAAATAAGAATCGGCGCATCCTTAAGCATGGCACGGGCGATGGCAATCCGCTGACGCTCCCCACCAGATAAATGACCGCCGCCAGATCCTACCTGAGTCTCAAAGCCGTCTTCCAAGTCCATGATAAAGTCATAACAGCCACAGCGACGGGCAATTTCGATGACCTCTTCATCAGAAGCTGCTGGATTTCCCATCCGGATATTTTCCATAATAGTCTCATCAAAGAGATAGTTATCCTGAGTCACGTAAGCAATCTGCCGACTGTAATAGTCTAGCGGAAACTGACGAATGTCCAAGCCACCATAGGTAATCTGACCAGAAGTGACATCCCAGAAAGAAGCTAGAAGCTTGGCAATTGTAGACTTACCTGAGCCTGATGGCCCAACTAAAGCATTGATGCTGCCAGCCTTAATATCTAGCGAAATACCATGTAGTACTTCCTCTTCATCGGTATAGCCAAAGCTGACATCCGTCATAACCAGGTCCCTTCCTTTTGGAAGTTCTCTCAGCTCCTGAGGCCTTTTCAAATCAGACTTTTCCAAAATATCAATGACTTGGCCAAAAATAGTCCCGATTTTCCGTAAATCGTCCATGTAACTAGCCACTAAAATCAGTGGAGTCAGAAGACTGAGCGAAAGAATAATCATTAGAATGAAATTGCCGGCAGTCAAGCTGCTTTGCAGATAGAAATAACAGCCAGCCGGCAGCAGAAAGAGCAAGCCTGATGGCAAAAATGCAGTCACAATGCCCATCTCCAGATTGAACTTGCGCATCCACTCAATAAAGCAGTCTGCTCCTTCTCTAGCAGCTGTCACAAACTTATCGTAAGAGAACTTTTCCTTGCCAAAAACCTTGATAACCTCAATCCCATTGATGTATTCCACCGCTGTATCATTGAGCTTTTTGGTCTTGACCAGAGTATTTTGATAGTCTGCTTCGCTATTGACAGCCATCCGAACATAGGCCAATACCACAATAGGAATAGTCAGGAGAGACAGCAAGGTCATCCGCCAATCGATGACTAGCATGGCAATGAGGACAATAATCGGACCAAAAATCCCAGCGGTAAACTCTGGAATCAGGTGAGCCAAGGTCGTTTCGGTCGCATCCACCCGCTCGACAATGATGTTTTTATAACTGCCTGATGACTGACTAAGCACTGTACCTAGAGGCAGCCTAGCTAGCTTGTTTGTCAGGCGGCGCCGCATTTCCGCTAAAATCTTAAAAGTAGCCGTATGCGACAGCATGGTAGAAATACCGTGGAATCCCCAGTAGCCAATCCAGGCCAGACCCACCCATGCTGATTGCTGCAGGTAGAAATCCCAGTTTTTATTGCCAGCCAAGAGCTGATTAATCATTCCACCAATAAAGAAATAAGGCAGAAATCCTGAAATCACAGAGGCAAAGGCAAAGATCAGACTGAGCACAAAATATATCTTATGAAGGGAAACAAAGTCCCAGATCCAAGTAAGGACAGATTTTTTCTTCATAGAATTTCCTTCTTTCTATCAAAAACCTAGCAAACCTCCCCAGTCAAACAAGTCCATGATGGAATGGCAAAATTCCAGCGCCTGCTCTTTGGGCCAGTCTTGAGCCAAGGGCTCAAATACAGCTGTGTAATAAGCTGTCATGCACGATCGCAGAAACTCGTGTTTGACCAGATGATTAATCTTCCCCTCTTTGTAAGCCAGCTCCAAATAGCGATAAGTCTCGTCTGCAGCCAAATGAGGCAGACTCATCCTGAAGTCCGCTTGCGAAGATCCCTGAGATTTAAAGAGCAAGAGCTGCATAATATCCTTATGCTCATAGAGAATCCGCATCAGGGACTGGAGATCCTCTAAGCGATGTGCCCACATGTCAGACAGGTGTCCCTCTTCTAGGAAAGCATAGCCACGTCGCTTCTGCTCTTGTCCATACTGGTCTAAGGCTGTCAGAGTAGGCTCAAGCAGGGCAGTAAAGAGACTGTCCTTACTCTCATAGCGCTTATAAAGTGCCCCAGTCGTCAAGCCAGCAGCGCGACAAATTCTCCGCAGTGAAGCATCCTGATAGCCATAAGCTAAGAACTCACTCCTTGCGCTTTCCAAGATTTTTTCATTTAACTCATCTGTTTCTTTTTTCATGATTTAAATTCGATAACACCGTTATCGCCTTTCTTCTTTTATTATAAATTCTGACAATTTAACTGTCAAGAAAAAACAAAAAAAGGCCGAAAAATATTTTCATCGGTCTAGTTCTATTCCTTTTCCTCTTGTAAACATGACAAAAGGAGCTTATTAACAAGCTCCTCTAGAATTTTAATTTTTATTAGGTGCATAAATCATGCCAGTACAGTCGAAATCTTCCTGTCGGCGAAAGCCGAGCTCTCGATAAAAAGCTAGATTTTTATCTGACTGCTCCGTTGCCAGCTGGATTTGGTAAACATCCTTAAATCTTTCCAATGTTTTCTGAAGAAGGCTTCGTCCAATCCCCTGACGCTGGTAGTGTGGATACACCAGTAAATCCTGAATGAAGATAATGGTAAGTCCATCTCCGACTGCTCGAATCAAACCAACCAACTCCTCATCATCATAGGCAGCCATCACAAATAAGGACTGATGGAAGGCTTGCTCTAACCGCCGAGGATGATTGGTGTAATTGCTCCAACAAACCGAAGCATAGAGATCTAGCACTGCTGCAAAATCCAGCTGCGGATTTATTTTATAATCAATCATAGTCCTCTCCTTGTTTTTTCTCTGTTTGATTGCATAAACCATTCTAAAGCTTTATCGAACTTGAGTCAGCACTCCGTCTTGCATCTCATAGACCTTGTCAACCTCGTCCAGAAGGCGGGTATCATGGGTAATCATGACTACGCTCTTATGGAATTTCTGGGTCACTTCTTTGAGCAGATGAACCACCCGCTTGGCCCGCTCTGTATCCAGACTAGCTGTCGGCTCGTCAGCCAAGATAATATCAGGGCTATTGTAAAGTGCTCGGGCGATAGCAGCCCGCTGCCGTTCTCCGCCGGACAATTCTTTCGGATACTGCTTGAGAGTTCCTTTTAAATCCAGCAGCTCAATCAGACTGTCTAGATCCGTCCTTTCCTTTTTAGATAAGCGGTCAATCAGCTGGAACTGGTCTTCGATTTTCAAAAAAGGAATGAGATTGGAAGTCTGCAAAATAAAGCCGAAATCATTGAAGCGTAGAGCAGCTCGTTCCTTTTCCTTGAGCTGGGAAGTATCTTTCCCATGCAGGAGAATCTGTCCTTTTGAGGGAGTTTGCAAATGCCCTAGCAAGGTAAGAAAGGTTGTTTTTCCTGAGCCTGATGGCCCAATAATAGCTACAAACTGCCCTGCTTCTAGTTGGAAATCAGTTGGTTTCAGGGCTTGAACCAGCGTATGCCCCTGACCATATTCTTTTGTAACTCCTTTTAGTTCTATGATTGACATTTACTCACCTCCAATCGCTGTGATAGGGTCAATTTTCAGAACCCGATGAATGGACAAGAGTCCGCCAGCCAGTGACATGAAAACAATGAGGATAATTAAACCAGCATAAGCTCTCCAGTCACTGTAAAAAGGCATAGAAGCCGGCAAGACTAGCTGGGTTCCCAAGAGAGCCAAGACAGCTAAGCTGATTCCCAGAGTGGACAGGATGAAAATCTGCCAAAAAATAGAAGCAATAATCTTCCCACTGGCAATTCCTTGGGCGCGCATAATACCGTAAAGATGCGTCTTTTGGATGGTAATAATATACATGAAAATTCCCAATACCAAAAATGTAATCAAAACCATGGCCCCAATCATAAAGGAAAAAGTCAGTACCTGAGGCTGATAGCCAGGGATATTTTCTATAAAATCATTCATAGAGAGTTGACTAAGTCCTGCTTCTTCAATCTTCTGACCATCCTTGACCACAAGTGCACTGATATTCTTAACCTGACTTGAACCGTACTTTAATTCCCTGAAATCATCTAGATCCATAAAAATTACAGGTTGCGTAAAGAAGGTATTATCCTCTGTGAAACCAACAACCTGATAGAGGCGCTCACTGCCATTGAGCTGAAGCTGGTCGCCTAGTTTTACACCTTTTTGCTGCAGACGCTTATCCGCAATAACTTCATAAGCATTCTCAGCAGGACGTCCCTCAATAATGTCAGGCGCTAGAAAACTATCCCAAGAGAGACCAAAAACCTGAGCATTGAGTTTATCAGTCCCATCTTCATAATTGGCCACTGCTGACGTCTGACCTAAAGCCGCAATTGAGTCCCCTTGAAGCAGGCGGCTGTATTCCTCTTCCTTGAGAGTCGAAGCTATTAGATTCTTATTGGCGTACTCCGACAAGACGATCGACTCAGCCTGCCATTGGTCCAAAGCCAAGCGATTAAGCCTAGCCAAACCGACGGAAAGACTGGATAAAAAGAAAACCATATAGGTAATGAGAAAGACCACAGCAACCACTAAACGATAGCGTCCGCGACTGTAGACAATCTCTTTAAAAGCTAAAAACAAAGCTGTCCTCCTTTGAGATATTCCAGACTATTATACCATAAAGAAGCAAGCTGGAAAAACTATCCTGTCAATCCCCCTCCATATGCTCTCTGACAAAGCCCGCCAGACCGACAGAGGTCACCCTAGCATGAAAATCACTCATTCGCTGAGCCTTATAGCGAGGATGAGCCAGCCAGTAAGTCAGGGTTCCCATAAAGGACGCGGCTTGATGATTCAGGAGCAAGTCCACCTCAACCTCCTCTAAATGTGGATCAGCCAAGGAAATACTCTGCGAGAAAATCTCCCTCAGAGCTTCCTGCAACCGCCTCGAACTAGTTGGACTGCCATTCGGCCCTAAAAGAATGGCTAAGTCTTCCAAGTAAGGCCCAAAAAAATGAAAAAGATTTTGTTCCTCATGGATATAGTCCGCCACCTTAAAATCCTTTTCTAACTTGAACAAGCAAGCAGATTCTAGAGACTCTTGATAATAGGACTTCAAATCATCTAGCAAGCGGTCTTCCATCTTCTCCAGCAGATCATATTTATCCAAATAATGCCGATAAAAGGTACTACGATTCACCTCCGCCAAGTCAATCAGCTGACGAATACTGATAGTCTCAAAAGTCTGCTCTTTCATCAGCTGCAGCAAGCTATCCTCTATCTGCTTTTCTGTCTTTTTTCGTTTTTTCTCATACATGCTATTCACCTCAAAATGCAACAGTCTATCCAAAATTGATGCTTGTCTACCATTCAGCTCCCACTATATAATAAATATAAGCAGAAGACAAGAACAAGAGGGTTAAAAGATGAAAATTAAAATCAATCAAAAGGAAGTCAGTCAAGAAAGAATTGAGCAATGGCGGAAGCAGAGAATCCATAAAGCAGCTAAGATACTTAATCTACAGCTACCTAATACTGACAACACGGAGATTTTAGACCAAGCCCTACTGGAAGCAAAAATGAAGCTGACATACGAAGAGCTAATCCAGCAAATCGGAACAAAACTCAAATGGAGCCAATATTTGATGAAATGGGCAGCCAAATGGTCCAAGAAACCACGAAAAAGAGCTGTTGTAACGATTTTTGCAAGTGGACTGAGTGCCGCTTCTTTCAGTATAATGCTAGAAAAGTTGATGTTAGAAAAGACAAATGTTCATAAACGAGTCAATCTTGGTGTCTGTCCAGACCATTATGCCTTGCAGCCGTACGGGGACAAACTTGAAGTCATTGAGACTGCAGGAAATAGCCCGCTACCGACACAGTTTTTCCTTAACCTTGGTGGTGAAGCTGAAATAGAGGAGCCTCGTGATGCGTCTTATCCCTTCCAAACTGCTGGTGCTGCCAGTCTAGCGAATGGTTGCAATATCGGTGGTATTCGCCATCAGTTTCGCGACACAGAAAAAGGTCTAGAAGCCCGATTCTGCGTCGAATTCCCCAGCCTTTGTCCAGACAGCCTTATCAAAGAACACCAGCTCCACCTGGCCGCCGAATGGTCAAGGTGGATAGCTTGGTGTAGAGAACATAAAGAATGAATTCCCTTTCCTAAAAAATACCTATCAAGCCATACAAAAACAGCCTACTGCCATCTTAAAGAGACCGCAGCAAGACTGTTTTCTTCTTTACCTAATCAAAGACAATCATGGACTTAATGGTCTTGCGTTCATCCATATCTTTATAAGCTTGATCAATATCTTCCAGTTTGTAGCTTGAAGTAAAGACCTTGCCTGGATTAATATCACCATCAAGAACTGCCTTGAGCAAGATTTGCTTGTCGTAAGTTGTGACAGAGGCTGCTCCGCCTGCCACTGTAATGTTTTGAGCAAAGGTAGAACCGAGCGCACGGTTATTGTAATGAGGAACACCAACGAAACCTAAACGTCCACCATTGTGAAGAACCCCAAGGGCTTGATCTACGGCTACTTCTGTTCCGACACATTCGAGAGCAGCGTCGGCTCCGCCACCGAGAATTTCGCGCACTTTGGCAATTCCTTCTTCGCCACGTTCAGCCACAACAGCTGTCGCACCTGATTCCAAGGCCATCTTTTGTCGATCTTCGTGACGGCTCATAAGAACGATTTGGGAAGCGCCACGCATTTTAGCAGAAATCACAGCGCATTGCCCCACAGCTCCATCACCAATCACGACCACCTTATCACCAGGCTTAACATCTGCCACTCGCGCAGCATGATAGCCAGTCGGCATGACATCAGCCAGTGTCAAGAGGGATTTGAGCATGCCTTCTGTATAATCAGAAGGCTGACCCGGAATTTTGACAAGAGCCCAGTTGGCATATTCGAAGCGAATGTACTCCGCTTGCACCCCATTAGACCAATTGGTGCCAATATGGCGGTCACAAGTCCCATCATAGCCAGCGCGACAGGCATCACACTCCCCACAGCCATGGGTGAAAGGTGCAATGACAAAATCTCCCGGTTTGACCGTTGTAATAGCCTCTCCGATTTCTTCGACAATTCCAATGGCTTCGTGCCCACTATTTTGATGGCCGGATTCAATATCTGGATTACGATAACTCCAGAGATCCGATCCGCAAACGCAAGTACGGACAATGCGGATAATAGCATCATCTGCTGCCTCAATTTGCGGGCGACCAATTTCTGCTAGACCAACTTGGCCAGCTTTTGTATAAACTGTTGATTTCATAGTTTCTTCTCCTCTGATATTTTTATAGTAACTATTATAAACATATAGCAAACTTCAAGTCAAATTTTTGCCATCATTTATGATAAAATTCTTATAAAAAAGGAAACTCCTTTCTCAGAGTTTCCTAGTTTGATTTCCTCACTGCCCCACCTGTTGTCCTGAGCAGAATGAGAAGCGCTTTACTGCTTGGTAAAGGTCAGAGTGTCTGGATCATCATCCAATTCGTCCACAATCAGCTGATTGCCATTTTGGCGGTAACTTTTGACATCATCGCCGACAATCAGTCTTTGATTAGCACTATCTACTTGTACCTGCTTGATTTCCTTACTGCCATCGACCTCGGTCTCAGTCCAAGCACCAGTCGTACCATTGATTTCTAGGACATGCTGGTCACCATCATGGTCGGTTGCTTGGTAGCGCCCATCTAGATTTGTAGCCTGCCCTGTATTTGATGATGACGAAGGCTGATTAGAGGAAGATGCAGCTGATGACTGCGAAGTCTGATTTTGCGCAGATTGTGATGTTTGGCCTTGTGTATTCTGTGATGAACTAGTATTCCCTCCTTGGTTAGTATTGCCTGAGCAGGCAGCCAATAGGACTGCTGCTGTCAGAGATAGAATTCCGATAAAGGCTTTTTTTGTAATCGTCATATCGCTTTCTCCTTTTTCTACATTTGTAGTTTATACTTATATTCTACACTTGTCTGTTTCATTTGTCAAGAAAAAGCAGTTTTTATTATAAGGAAAATACACCTAAAGGAAATGGCTCACTCTGACTGAACTTTGCTATTCAGACGCTGCTTGTTCTGTTGTCTTTCCGAACTCTCTTGACAAAATAGTTCCCTGTCGTATAATGATTCTTAAAAAGATAAAAGGAGAACATCATGCCAATCAGAAAAGCCCAAGTCAGCGATATTCCTGCACTCCAAGAACTCCTTCAGCAAATCTTGCTTGTCCACCATCAGGCTCGTCCAGACATTTTCAAGGCCAAGGGAAGCAAGTTTAGCAATGAAGAATTAGAGAAGATTCTGGAGCAAGAGTCCACCCCTATTTTCGTCTTTGAAAATGAAGCTGGAGAAATCCTCGGTCATCTCTTTTGCTCCATCAAGGAACCTGTCAGTTCTATACTCAATCCTATCAAGACACTTTTTATCGAGGACTTATGTGTAGATGAGAAAGCCAGAGGGCAAAAGGTCGGCGAGCAGCTTTATCGCTTTGCAGAAGACTATGCTCGGGAAATCGGTTGCTATAATCTGACTCTCAATGTTTGGAACGACAATGTTGGAGCCCTGCGTTTCTATGAGCGGTTAGGACTTCAGCCTCAGGAAACAGTGATGGAGAAGATTCTTTAATCTTGAAAGACAAATTCCAGGAAGCGCTAGCAATAGTTTTCGGCTATACCCTATCAGCAGAATTAACTATTTTATTTGCCGAGGAATTTTCGATACAATAAACCATAATCCCTAATGAAAGTGAGTAAGCTTATGACAAAATCAAAATTTCAACTGGTTGGATCTCTTCTGCGGCCAGAAAATCTGCGCCAGTATAAAACAGAAATTGAGCACCGCGATGATATCCAATATCCCTTCTACGACAGTTTCCCAGGCTACCATGAGACGGAGACAGCTGACATCAAGGAGATTATCGCTGAGCAAAAGGCTAAGGGTATTGACATCCTGACAGATGGAGAATACTCCAAGTCTATGTGGCATCTGGACTTTGTCTGGGGACTTAAGGGAATCGAGCGCTACATTGCTGACCACGGCTATACCTTTAAGGACCACGATGGTGGGCAATACGAGACCCGCAAGGACATTGGTATCCGCATCACAGCACCACTCTCTGGTAAAAACCATCACTTTATCGAGATTTATAAGCTAGTCAAGGAAGAGGCTGCTGGTGAAGATACTAAGCTGACTGTCTGGGGGCCTGCTCATGCTTATACTGAGTTAGCTGTCTTTGACCGCTTAGCGGGACCAGGACAAGTTTATGAGACCAATGAAGATTTGAAAAAAGGCTTGATTCAAGCTTATAAGGAATTTTTGGACGACTATAAGGCTGCTGGCGGACAGATTATCCAGTTTGACGACTGTCTCTGGGAGCTTTTTGACGAGTCCAATCCTGCCAGCTTCTTTGCTGAAGGCAATGCTAGTCTTGCTGACCTAGCAGACGAGTTTGTCGCTATTAATAACGAAGTTGTAGACTACGCTCATGAGCTTGGATTGACTATCTGGACCCACAACTGCCGTGGTAACTACGAAAGCCGCTCTGCTGCTGAGGGTACCTACGAAGCTATCGCGGAAAAATTCCTGCGCGACCAACACTATGATCGCTACTTCCTAGAGTGGGACAGCGATGTAGCTGGTGATGTATCAGCCCTAGCAGCTTTGAAAGACAAGGATGCGGAAGTCGTTTTAGGACTTCTTTCCAGCAAAACGACAGGCTTGGATGATGAAAAGCGTGTCCTAGACCTCCTCGAGAAAGCAGCAACCGTTCTACCGAAAGAGCGACTCCTACTCTCCCACCAATGCGGCTTTGCCTCTTGTGACTCTGGAAATGAACTCACCATTGAGCAACAATGGGCCAAAATCAAACAAGGTCAAGAAATCGCCCAGAAATTCTGGGGATAATAAACAAAAAAAGCGGTATGACCGCTTTTTTCTATGTTTTTAAAATCAATTTTGGGCTGTATTAGATTTCTTTGATGAACTCCAGTTTCATCTGCATCTGTTCAACTTATTAAATCTTGGAGTATCAGGAAAGCTCAATTCGCTTGAGCCAATTTTCAACCAAGGCCGTAAAGAGAGCCTCTTGATCTATCTGTGCATTGTGACCAGCAAGATCCATTACAGCATGAGTTGCCCTTGGATAATAGTGAGACAGTTGCGCTAACTGCTGGAAGCCCACGACTTGGTCCTGCTTTCCTGCTATAAAAAGGCTGGGCTCGTCATAGCCCTTTTCCTGTATCTCTTGATCCACTTCAAACGAAAAAGCATAGTTTTCTTGCAGTTTTTGGACAAAGGGAGCATTCATCATCTGAAGCCCTGCCAGGATTTCTTTTTCAAACCGTTGATAAGTTTCTTTAGTCTGTAAAATCGCCAAATCAACGAAATCTTCGTTTTTGCCTGCTATATCAAAACCTACCTCTCTAATTAGCAGGCTGTCTTTTGGAAGAATTCTTTCTTGCGGATTGGGTACAACTACTGGACAAATAAGCAACAAACCATCAATCTCTGACCTTTTCTTAGCCAAAATTCCTCGAGCAAGATAGCCACCATAAGACTCTCCAGCTAAGAGAAAAGTTTGTTCGCTGATTACAGTCTCTATAAAGTTCAAGAGCATCTCTAAAATCACATCCGCACTTGCAAAAGCAGGATTGGCATCAGACCTACCCATGCCAGGTAAATCTAAATAAATCCTTTTATAGTCAGCATGTTTCTCAAAAATGGGTTCCAAACATCCTTCCATCAATTCAGATGAACAGCCCAAACCATGAATTGCCAAGACTGGCTTTCCTTGACCAATCACTTTATAATATAATTTATTTCCCTGATAAGTAAAAAACATCATTTCTCCAATCATACCTTAAAGACACGTTTTGCTCGAGGTGGAGCCTTTATCAAAAACAGTCAAATCATCTACACCCCTCAAAGCTACTAGACAAGCAAGCTTATTCTCTCCCCTTAATTTCAGTTCCTCATGCTTCATCCCCAAATAACAAAGTCGATTTTTTCAGATAAGAATTGGGATACTTGACTAGCAAGTCCCTTGCAGCTCTTACCAAGTCTTTTTTCTCAGCCTGACCGGATTGGTAACGAAGCAAAAGATGCATAAAATCTTCTTTTTCAGTCGTGCTGGCTTTTTTCTTAAAATAGCCCCAAATATGCTGAAAGGCATTGCTGACCTGACCGCGGTTTTCAGGCAAGGTTACCGCCTGATCAATCAAGTCTTGAACATGAGCTGCTTCCACAGAGTCACTTTTCAGATACTGACGGATTTCCAGATAGATCTTACTGGAATGACTGAGAACCAGATATTTATTTCTAGCCCAAAGAGTCTGACATTCGGAGATTTGGTTTATATTTTCCATGATTACTTTTCCTACTGATTTTCAATTTCGAATACTTCTCGTTTCGTCTACATCATTGCTCGCATCCCAGTAATAAGTTTGCCAAGATAGAAAGCAAATCAACTATGATTAGAATAAGATTTCGAAGGGCATTAATCAAAATCCCCAATCACATGACTGGGGAATAGTTCATTAACGTACCTCTGCGCCGAGTTTTTCGGTCAGGGATTTTTCGATTTTTTCCATGTATTTAGCCACTTCTTCGTCAGTCAGGCTGGCTTCTGGATTTTGGAAAGTCAGGCTGTAGGCCATAGATTTGAGGCCAACCCCCAGCTTGTCACCAGAGAAGATATCAAAGAGCTTAATATCTGTCAAACGCTTAACACTAGCTGCTTGGATTGCATCAAGGACCTCTTGGTGAGTGATTTCAGCCTTGAGCAAGAGGGCCACGTCACGGCTGACAGCTGGGAATTTAGTGATTTCTGTAAATGGCTGTGCTGGCTGGAGCTGCTCTTCGATAGCAGACAGATTGAGCTCAGCCACATAAGTTTCAGGAATATCGTAAGCCTTGGCTGTCGCAGGATGGACTTGGCCGACAAAGCCGACAGGCTGTCCATTGATAGAGATCAAAGCAGTCCGACCAGGATGCAGGCTCTTAATCTGGCTGTTAGCCTCGTATTCAGCAGTCAAGCCCAACTTATCAAAGAGTGCTTCTACCACTCCTTTGGCATAGAAAAAATCAACTGCTACTGGCTTGGTCTGGAAATCTTTTTCATTAACCAGACCTGTCAAAGCAAAGACAAAGCTATTGATTTCATTTGGTAGCTCTTCCTTAGGATTGCCAGTCTGCTCAAAGACTTTTCCAATCTCATAGAGAGCTAGATTCTTATTTTTACGAGCTACATTGTAAGAAATGGAATCCAAAATTCCAGAAACCATGTTCTGACGAAGAACAGAGCGCTCCACTGTCATCGGCCACATGAGCTCAGTCAAGTTACTAGGATTGAGAGTGAACTCAATCGCCTTTTCTGGAGTCGTCAAAGCGTAGGTGATGATTTCTGTCAGTCCAGCTCCCTCTGCTAAGGTCCGTACTTGACGGCGCAGTTGCTGCGTTGCAGTCAATTCACCAGCAGTCCCGTCATCTTTTGGCAGGCTAGCTGGCAATTTGTCATAGCCATAAATGCGAGCAATTTCTTCATAGAGATCCGCTTCGATTGAAATATCCCAGCGACGGCAAGGTACACTGACAGTGAACTGTTCAGCATTTCCTGACAAGCCAAAGCCAAGTCTGCGGAAGACATCCACAATATCTGTATAAAGCAAGTCTGTTCCCAAAACTCGGTTGACATCCGCGAGACTAGACACTACTTCTACATCGCTAGTGTCTAAACTACCAGCTGATACGATACCAGCCTGAACAGTCGCTCCTGCCAAATCCGCAATCATACTTGCTGCCGCGTCCAAAGCTTCATTGACAGTTGCCACGTTGATCCCTTTTTCAAAGCGGGAAGATGATTCTGACCGCAGGTTAAGTCTCCCGCTGGTCTTGCGGATTGATTTACCATCAAAAACAGCTGCTTCTAGAACAACACGAGTGGACTGGCCAGAGATTTCGGTAGCTGCTCCGCCCATGACACCTGCAAGGGCCACTGGCTTATCCGCCACAGTGATGACTAGGTCGCTGACTTCCAGCTCGCGCTCTTCGCCGTCCAGTGTCACCAGTTTTTCACCAGCACGCGCTTCCCGCACAACAATCTGATCACCCTCAAACGTATCCAAATCAAAGGCATGCATAGGCTGACCAAAGTAAAGCAGGATGTAGTTGGTCACGTCCACTACATTGTTAATCGGACGAATTCCTTCGTTCATGAGGAGATTTTGCAGCCACTGAGGACTTGGGGCAATGGTAACATTTTCCAAGATACGAGCCGCGTAGTAAGGGGCTTTCTCTGTTTCAAGGGCTACTGAAAGACTGTCAGCTGCTTGCTTTTCATTTTCCACTAGCGGAAAATCTTTGAAATGTACTGACTTGTCATAGATTGCAGCCACTTCATGAGCCACCCCACGCATAGACAGAGCATCTGCCCGATTTGGTGTGATGGAAAGCTCGATAATCTCATCGTCCAAGTCCAGATAAGAGAAGACTTCCTCACCTGGCACTGCTTCTTCAGGCAGGATTTGAATGCCATCCGCAAATTCCTTTGGCACGACAGAATCAGAAATGCCCAGCTCACCGAGAGAGCAGATCATGCCCAGTGACTCCAAGCCACGGATTTTTCCTTTTTTAATCTTATAATTGTCGGCAATGCGAGCACCTGGCAAAGCCACCATAACCTTGATGCCTGCGCGAACATTTGGAGCACCACAGACAATCTGACGGTTCTCCTCTTCTCCGACATTGACTTGACAAACATGCAGGTGGGTATCTGGAACATCCTCACACGATACCACCTCACCAACAACAATTTTTGACAGGCCAGCAGCTGGTGATGTCACACCTTCCACTTCAATTCCTGTCGTTGACATTTTCTCAGCCAGCTCAGCGCTTGCCACATCAATGTCTACTAACTCTTTTAACCACTTATAACTTACTAGCATATTTAAGATACCAAGGGCGTCAAAAACAATTGAAAAATAGGAGATTACCCAAGCATTTGATGAATGCTCGCAAATCTATCTTTTTTCCGAGTTTTTAGCCCAAGTTCAATTCCTTTCTCTATTCTATCGCTGAGGAATCTGAATGACCAAATCATCTAAATTTAAACTTTTAGGTCGTATCATTTCCTCTCTCTCTCTAAATTTTCTCGTTTATTTTAATTTCTTGCGCAGCAGCCAGCCTGCATCTACTCTATCACCAGTGATATAATCATGCCGACCAAACTTTTCAAAACCGTATTTAGAGTAAAATTCCTGAGCTCTAAAGTTCTTCTCCCAGACGCCCAGCCAGACCCAGTCAAAACCTCGTTTTTTGGCTTCTTCCAAAGCAAACTCAAACAATTTCTTACCCAAACCCTGACCATGATAGGCTTTCAAGACATAGATCCGCTGAACTTCAAAAGCATCAAACAATTCCTGCTCTGTCTGAGCCTGTCCCCAGTTAAACTTGAGAAAACCAGCAATTTCACCGTCTTTGACAACAAAATAAGTCTCTGACTCAGGATTTGCCAGTTCCTTTTCGATAGTTGCAAGTGACAGCTCATTGTCAAAATAATGAGCCAGGTCCTCCTCACCGAAAAAAGGGCCAAAGGTCTCTTGATAAGTTTGGACTTCCACATCTCGCAGGAGGTTCGCCTCTTCTTTTTTGACTCTGACTAGAATACTGCACTCCTTTCTCTATTCTATCACTGAGGAACTTGACCAACTAAATTTTAGGATTTGTCTGAAATCCTGATTTCATAAGCAAATCATCTAAATTTCGAGCTTTTAGGTCGTATCATTTCCTCTCTTTAAATTTTCTTGTTTATTTCAATTTCTTGCGCAGTAGCCAACCTGCATCTACTCTATCACCAGTGATATAATCATGCCGACCAAACTTTTCAAAACCGTATTTAGAGTAAAATTCCTGAGCTCTAAAGTTCTTCTCCCAGACGCCCAGCCATACCCAGTCAAAACCTCGTTTTTTGGCTTCTTCCAAAGCAAACTCAAACAATTCTTTGCCCAAGCCTTGACAATGATAAGCCTTCAAGACATAGATTCGCTGAACCTCAAAGGCCTGTGGCAGTTCTTGCTCCGTTTGAGCCTGTCCCCAGTTAAACTTGAGAAAACCAGCAATTTCACCGTCTTTGACAACAAAATAGGTCTCTGACTCAGAGTCTGCCAGTTCCTTTTCGATGGTCGCAAGCGACAGCTCATTGTCAAAATAATGAGCCATATCAGCTTCCTTGATAAATGGACCAAAGGTTTCTTGATAAGTCGCGACCTCCAACTCTCGTAAGAGACTCGCTTCTTCTTTTTTGACTCTGACTAGCATACTGCACTCCTTTCTCAGAAAAGCTGCATCTATGAATACAGGTTTCTACTTAAACTGCTGAGAAAAACGAATATCTCCTTGGTAGAATCCACGAATGTCATTGATACCGTAGCGAAGCATAGCTACCCGCTCTTGACCAAGACCAAAGGCAAATCCAGAATATTTCTCTGCATCAATGCCGCTCATTTCCAATACGCGCGGATGCACCATACCAGCTCCCATAATCTCAATCCAGCCTGTCTTCTTGCAGACATTACAGCCGGCACCGCCACACTTGAAGCAGGAAACATCCACTTCAACAGACGGCTCTGTGAATGGGAAGTATGACGGACGCAGACGGATACTGCGGTCTTGGCCGAACATCTTTTGGACAATCAGCTGCAGCGTTCCTTGCAAGTTTGCCATGGAAATATTTTCTCCAACCACCAAGCCTTCAATCTGATGGAACTGATGGGAGTGAGTCGCATCATCGGTATCCCGTCGGAAAACGCGCCCCGGTGAGATCATCTTGAGTGGCCCTTTAGAAAAGTCATGAGCATCCATAGCTCGCGCCTGTACCGGACTGGTGTGGGTTCTGAGCAAGATTTCCTCTGTAATGTAGAAAGTGTCCTGCATATCCCGTGCTGGGTGGTCCTTAGGCAGATTCATCCGCTCAAAGTTGTAATAGTCCTTCTCCACTTCAAAGCCGTCAACGACCTGATAGCCCATTCCGATGAAAATATCTTCAATTTCTTCACTAGTCTGGCTAAGAATATGACGGTTCCCTACTGGAATTTGACGGCCTGGCAGAGTCACATCCAAGGATTCCTCAGCCAGTTTCAGAGCTACTAATTGCTCTTCCATCTCTTGAGCTGTCTTTTCAAAGGCCGCTGTCAGAATATCACGCGCTTCATTGACATGCTTCCCGATAATCGGCCGCATTTCGGCTGAGATATCCTTCATCCCTTTCAGGACTTCAGTCAGCGAACCCTTCTTACCTAAGACTGCTACACGCAAATCCTGAAGTTCCTTTTGATTCTCAGCCTTGAGCTGCTTAAGAGAAGCTAAAGTCTCTTCACGCAGGCTTTTTAGTTGTTCTTCAATCGTTTTCGTCATTTTCCCTCCAAAATAAAAAGCGCGCCAATCTCCATAAGCGGAGCGTTGACACGCGGTACCATCCGTTTTTTATCTGGCAAGCCAGACCTTACTTATCAATCCTAGAGCAAGTGAATTCGCCTAGCTTTCATCTAGAGAGCTTTCAGTCGATGGCTCTCCTCCCTGTTAAACTTCCCCTAGGTTACTGGTCTTGCGGATTGCTATTCAGTTATATTTCATTCTAACAGATTTCTAAACATTTCGCAAGCTAATCCAGCTGAATTCTAGATTGAACTAAACCTCTACCCTTTCATCCTCTTTTTGAAAATCCAGACAGAAGGGATAAAGAATAGGAAAGCATAGAGCAAAACCCAGAACAGATGTGGCAAAAGTGAATTTAAATCTTGAGCCAATGCCAACTGAACAGCCTTTGCTGCATGGGCAAATGGCAAGGAATTGCAAAATGCTTCAAAACCACCTCCTATCATCTCAATCGGAAGCACTGCTCCACTGAGAAAAACCGTGGCATTGATAAGAATAGTTCCAAAACCACTGACTGCATTACTGCTAGAGAAAGCTGAGCCTAAAAGCAAGCCCAATGAAATAAAGAGCAGAGCTACTGGAATCAAAACCAAGAGGGCGTAAAAAGTTCCCAGATTTAAGGATAAGCCAAAAATCATTGCAGTTGCAAAACTAGCTATGCCCTGTAAAAGAGCTAGAGGCAGAACTGGAATCGAATAGCCTAAGATATAATCCACACTTCTAAGTGGTGTAGATAGCAACCGCATGAGAAAAGAGCTATTGCGGTCCGTGGCCATTAAACTACCAACAAAAATAGTTAACCAGGAAGCACCAAACACCATCATACCTGGGGCAAAATTTTCAATGGAAAATATAGCTGGCATACCTTTGAGGCTCTGCTTCATAAGGGACAGGGCGATAATCAGAAAGACAGGAAAACCAATTCCCATCAGACTGCTGACATAATCACGCATGATTTCTTTGAAATTGCGCTTTGCAAAAATGAAGGCTCTCATGCTCATTCCCCTCCTTCCGTATAGGACAAAAAGGCCTCTTCAAAATCCTTCTTGCCGGAAGCTTGAATAATTTCCTCTGCTGTCCCCAAAATCTGCACCACTCCCTTATCCATAATGCAAAGTCGGTCGGCCAAAGCCTCGGCTTCTTCTAGATAATGTGTTGTCAGAATCACTGTAACTTTTCCCTTTAGCTGCTCAATATTCTTCCATAACTCCCTTCTAGCACGTACATCCAGTCCCAAGGTCGGTTCGTCCAGAAACAAAATCTTGGGCTGACTGATTAGAGCCATTGCAATACTGAGCTTGCGCTGCCAGCCACCTGACAGGGACTTGGCCCAATCATGCTGCCTATCCGTCAGGTCAAATGTCTCCATCAGATGCTCTGTCTTTTGCACCGCTTCTTCCTTAGAAAATCCATATAAACGAGCAATCATCTCCAGATTTTCCTTGACTGTCAGCTTGGGAGCAACAGCTGTTTCCTGAGGCGAAACATTAATCATTTCCTTGACAGCGTCTTCCTCCTTGCGAATGCTATAGCCTAGCATTCGAGCATCTCCTGCTGTCGGCTCAACTAGACAGGACAGCATCTTAATCGTTGTTGTCTTCCCCGCACCATTAGAGCCCAGCATGGCAAAGAATTCACCCTCTTCAATTTTTAGATTCAAACCATCAGCAACCGTCTTTGAGCCGTATTGCTTGGTCAAATCTTGCATCTCAACTGCATACATAAGGACATCTCCTTTCATCAGATATGAGGAAATAAAAAGCGAAATGTTATTTTAAAGATATGACTTTGATATCTAAAGCTAGTCACAACTTACTCATTTAGCTAAAAACTGAGCTATTCTAACTCAATCTCGAAAGAGTTTGGTATGATTTGTATAACTTCTTATACTTATTATACACCTATTCATTAGTAGTAGCAAATAAAAGCAAAAGAAAAAATCTGCTTAAGCAGATTCCGATTTTATAAATCACTTTTTGAATTCTTATCTCCATTGAAGGTCTGATTAAATAGATCTTCATAGAGCTCGTAACGCTGGATGGCAATGCCTTGCTGGGCATCTGCAAAGAGGACCAGAGCATCCCCAGGTTGAATTCCAAACATATCTCTCACTTCTTTGGGAATGACAATCTGCCCCTTGGGGCCAACCTTGACCGATCCCATATAGCGGTTTTTTTGAATATCTTCTTCCATTCTTTCTTGACTAACTCCCTTTCCGCTTCTATCTCTTCGTAAAATCAACTGGAACAAACTGAACTTCATTTGCTCTTCTCATTCACTTGAGCCAATTCTATTATACAACTGCGAGAAAGGTTTTACAAGAAGAGACTATCGAGAAAAAGAAGCCTGTCAAGCAACAGACTTCCTTCTTTTTATTTGATAACCTGACCTGCTTCTTTCAGAACATCTTCTGGTACAGTAATGCCAAGTTCTTTGGCATTTTTGGTATTGATAACAGATTTACCTGTATCGAAAATATCTACTGCAGTGTCAGCAGGTTTAGCACCTTTAAGGATTTTAGCAGCCATTTTACCAGTCGCAACACCTAGGTCATACTGGTCTACAACGACAGAGGCAAGGCCTCCTTCTTCTACCATGGCCGTCGCACTTGGATAAATCGGTTTCTTAGCTTCTTTATTGCTGGACACAACTGTCGCAAAAGCTGACGCAATGGTATTGTCAATTGGAATCCAGATAGCATCAACCTTGCCAGTCATGACATTCATGGTTGAAGCAATTTCATTGGTCGAAGGAACCGAAAATTCCTCTACCTTGTAGCCTGCCTCTTCAGCCAATTTTTTGAACTCTTCCACCTGAGCTTTGGAGTTGTCTTCGCTGCTAGAGTAGAGCGCACCGATAGTTTTTACATCTGGAGTCAATTTTTTAATCAGCTCTAGTTGTTGCTTAGCTGGATTGCGGTCAGAGACACCCGTGATATTGCCCCCTGGCTTGTCCAGATTTTTCACTAGGTTTGCTCCGACTGGATCTGTGATAGCTCCCATGACAATAGGCTTGTCCTTAGTAGCTGCTGCCAGTCCTTGTGCAGACGGAGTCGCAATCCCAATCAGCACATCGTTGTCATTGGAAACCAGCTGCTTACTCATAGTAGAGACCTTACTCTGATCGCCCTCAGCATTCATAAAGTCAATCTTAATCTTGTCTCCCTTATAGCCTTCCTCAGCCAAACCATCCTGAATCCCCTTGTAGATCAAATCCAGCGATGGGTGACTGACATACTGCAGCACGCCGACCTTGACCGTCTGACTGTCGCTGCTAGTCTTTGTGGTGTTACCTTTGCTGTTCAAGCTGGAATAGACAATCCCACCGATTGCCAAAACGGCCAGAAGGCCTAAGATAGTGATTAATCGTTTGTTTTTCATGTTCTTTCTCCATTTCTATGTTTTATATTTTTTGTTCAATCCCTAGGGACGCCATCGTTTAAACATAGGTAATTCTCCTTTTTTTATAATAAGCAACAAAAAATCCTCACACAGGTATTCTGTGTGAGGGCGAAAATCGCGGTGCCACCTCAATTATGGAAAATAGCAAATATTCCCCATGTCTCTATCTTGTCATCAAACAAGCTGCACTGTAAGGTGTGCATACCGAATTCTTATTGTTTCAAATTCATTTTATCAATTAGCCCAATTTCGTAAAGATTTGCTGCTCATTTCCACCAACCACAAGCTCGCTAAAAACAAATGCATCTACTACTTTTCTAATTTCCTATATTTTAAGTTTTTCCTGAAAGGATGTCAAGACCTTTTTGAAAATTTTTATAAAATGTTCTGATTTGCTTTATAGAGGCAGTTATAGGCAAAAATTAAATTGCTTTTTGGCGAGACTTTAGAAGCTTTTAGCTTGGTTTTTTGTTATAATTTTCTATAGCAAGTTTCAAGGAGAAAAGCATGTCTTTCGACGGATTTTTTTTACACCACATGACTGAGGAGCTCCGCCGCGAATTAGTGGGCGGCCGCATTCAGAAGATTAATCAGCCCTTTGAACAGGAGCTGGTTTTACAGATTCGCAGCAACCGCCAAAGCCACAAGCTGCTCCTATCAGCCCACTCGGTCTTTGGGCGCGTCCAGCTGACAGATACCACGTTTGAAAATCCAGCTGTTCCCAATACCTTTATCATGGTTATGCGCAAATACCTGCAGGGCGCCGTTATTGAAGCTATCCAGCAGGCAGAGAATGACCGGATTTTGGAAATCAGCGTCTCCAATAAGAACGAAATCGGCGACAGCGTGGCTGTGACTCTGGTCATCGAAATCATGGGCAAGCACAGCAATATCATTCTCTTGGATAAGGCTAGCGGGAAAATTATTGAAGCCATCAAACATGTCGGATTTTCACAAAATAGCTATCGAACCATCCTGCCGGGCTCAACTTATGTCGCACCGCCTCAGACTGGCAGTCTTAATCCTTTCACTGTAGGCGATGAAAAGCTCTTTGAAATCCTACATACTGAAGACTTAGAGCCCAAACGCCTGCAGCAAATTTTTCAGGGATTGGGTCGGGATACGGCTACTGAGCTCAGTGGCCGTCTGACAGCTGACAAGCTCAAAACTTTCCGAGCCTTCTTTGCCAGTCCGACTCAGCCAAGCCTGACCGAAAAATCCTTCTCTGCTCTGCTATTTTCCGACAGCAAGACCCAAATCTCCACCTTATCCGAGCTTTTAGACACTTTTTATAAGGACAAAGCTGAGCGAGACCGGGTCAACCAGCAGGCCAGCGAGCTCATCCGCCGAGTAGAAAATGAGTTGGAAAAGAACCGAAAAAAACTAAGTAAGCAAGAGGAAGAGCTCCTAGCAACGGAGAATGCAGAAGAATTCCGCCAAAAAGGGGAGCTCTTGACCACCTTCCTCCATCAGGTGCCCAACGACCAAGAACAGGTGGAATTGGACAATTACTACACAGGTGAGAAGATTATGATCTCGCTTGACAAGGCTCTGACGCCCAATCAAAATGCCCAGCGCTATTTTAAACGCTACCAGAAGCTCAAGGAAGCTGTCAAACACCTGACCAGCTTAATTGAGGAGACACGGACTACGATTCTCTACCTAGAGAGCGTGGAAACAGCCCTTGCTCAGGCCAGCCTGACTGAAATTGCGGAAATTCGGGAGGAACTAATCCAGACTGGCTTTATCCGCCGACGCCAGAGAGAGAAAATCCAGAAAAGGCAGAAACCGGAGAAATATTTGGCAACAGATGGCCAAACCATTATCCTAGTTGGCCGCAACAATCTACAAAATGATGAGCTGACGTTTAAGATGGCCAAAAAAGATGAGCTTTGGTTCCATGCTAAGGATATCCCAGGCAGTCATGTGGTCATCACAGGCAATCTTCAGCCCAGCGATGAAGTTAAGACTGACGCTGCCGAGCTAGCGGCTTACTTCTCCAAGGCCAGACTCTCTAATCTGGTCCAAGTAGATATGATTGAGACTAGAAAGCTCAACAAACCAACCGGTGGAAAGCCAGGATTTGTCACCTATACGGGCCAGAAAACCTTGCGCGTCACACCAGATGAAGAGAAAATTAAAAGCATGAAGATATAAAGTTACCTCTTTAACTATCAAACAGACTTAGGAGCAGGACAGTCATTAGCTAGCTGAAGCATTCTATTATCTCCATCAACTCCAATAATTTTTGATAACAAAACAGGTAGAACATAAGTTCTACCTGTTTTTGCGCTTTTCCGAAATTCTTCTAGTTCATTAATAGAATTTCTTCAAGCCTATGTTAGTCTTCAGACTTTTTCTTTCTCTTCTCTAAGCCAATCAATCCCAAACCAGATACTCCCGCAAGTAAGCTTGCCGCCAAGTAGGAGGTTTCTTCTGTACCAGTCTTAGGAAGGGATTTTGCACCCTCACTCTTGGAAAGAGACGGTGGTGCAGGCGTAATCGTCCGCTCTGACTGAACAGGAGCTTCTGTTACAGTCGGAATGTAAACCGCTGAAATCGTCTGACCATTGCGGTCTTTGCGAATCACTGTCACGCCGTCAGCTTGACCGACAAAGTCGGTTTCCGGTACAAAGGTCACAGTGCCATCTGGCGCAATCGTATAAGTACCTTGGCCTGGAACAACCTTTTCGGTACTGCCATCCTCGAAAGTTGGCGGAACGGTTGGATCTACATCGCCTTCAAAGATAGGCATACCAGTTTGAGGCTGGCCTTTAAGACCAGTGCTGCCGGTATCTTCTGTGGCAGTATTTCCCAAAACAGTTGGGGTATAGGTAGCCGTCACAGCATTGCCATAAATATCTGAACGCTTCACGACAACTCCGCTAGCAGTTCCGACAAAGTCGGCTTCCGGCACAAAGGTCACTGCCCCTAGCATAGTGAACCGATAAGTTCCTTCTCCTGGGACAACCATCTCTGTGCTGCCGTCCGCAAAGGTCGGTGCCACTGCCTGGTCAATCGTCCCTTCAAAAGTTGGCGTGCCTGTTTGAGCTTGGCCCTTGCGACCGCTGGATACACTATCCTTGCTAGTTGATGGTTCCACTACGGTCGGAATATAGCGAGCTGTAACTGAGGTGCCATTCTTATCACGACGGACAAGGGTCACACCGCTTCCCTGACCAAGGAAATCAGCATCTGGAGTGAAGGTCACTGTACCGTCTGGTGCGATGGTGTATGTTCCCTGACCTGGAATAGTCTTTTCCTTGCTTCCGTCGTCAAAGGTTGGCGCAATTGTTTCATCAATTGGCACCAATGGATCACCTGCTTCGAAGACAGGTGTGCCGGTTTGAACATGTCCCTTGATATTTGTAGAGGAAGCATCTTTACCAGTTGGAGTTACCTTGGCGAACTCTGGGCTGTATGTCGCAGTTACTGGAGTGCCATTCTTATCAACACGTTTAACAGTGATTGGATCAGGTTTGCCTACAAACTGCTTGTCTGGAGTAAAGGTCACTGAGCCATCTGGAGTGATGGTGTAGGTTCCTTGACCTGGAATGGTCTTTTCCTTGCTTCCATCTTCGAAGGTTAGCTCCACTGTGTCATCGATTGGAACAAGTGGATCACCACCTTGGAAAGTTGGAGTGCCTGTTTGCGGAACACCCTGAGGACCTGTGCTCGTTGCATTGGTTCCTGTAGGAAGCACTTCTTTCACTACCGCTTGGTACTTGACAGTTACTGGAGTGCCATTGGCATCCACACGAGTTAATTCGAGTTCTGGCGTTTCACCCTTGAATTGTTTATCCGGAGTGAAAGTAATCTTGCCGTCCGCATCAACTTCGAACTTACCAACATTTGGTACTTCTTTAACTGCGGTACCATTATCGAATAATGGAGTTGAACCAGCTGGGAATGGAACAGAGTCATGGCCTGGAGTGAAGGTGACTTGGCCTTCTTGAACTTGGCCTTGCAAGCCTTCTGTCTTAGTGCCAGTACCAGTTGGAGTTACCTTAGTATACTCTGGGCTATATGTTGCAGTGACTGGAGTGCCGTTCTTATCAACACGTTTCACAGTCATTGGATCTGGTTTACCTACAAATTGCTTGTCTGGCGTGAAGGTCACTGCTCCATCTGGAGTAATGGTGTACGTTCCCTGGCCTGGAATCTTTTTCTCCTTACTTCCATCTTCGAAAATTGGCTCTACTAGGTCATCAATTGGAACCAGTGGGTCGCCGCCTTGGAAAGTTGGGGTGCCAGTTTGCGGAACACCCTGAGGACCGGTGCTAGTCGCATTGGTGCCAGTTGGAGTCACTTCTTTCACTGCCGCTTGATATTTGACGGTTACTGGAGTTCCATTCGCATCAGTCCGAGTCAATTCGAGTTCCGGTGTTTCCCCCTTGAATTGTTTGTCTGGAGTAAAGGTCACCTTACCATCTGCATCCACTTCGAACTTACCAACATTTGGTACTTCTTTGACAGAAGAACCATTGTCAAATAACGGAGTCGAACCAGCAGGGAATGGAACTGAATCGTGACCAGGGGTGAAGGTCACTTTACCTTCTTGAACTTGGCCTTGCAAGCCTTCTGACTTAGTGTCAGTACCAGTTGGCGTAACCTTAGTATACTCTGGGCTGTAAGTTGCCATTACTGGAGTGCCATTCTTATCCACACGTTTTACAGTGATTGGATCTGGTTTGCCTACAAATTGCTTCTCTGGGGTGAAAGTCACTGCGCCATCTGGAGCAATCGTGTATGTTCCTTGACCTGGAATCTTTTTCTCCTTACTTCCATCTTCGAAAGTTGGCTCTACTGATTCATCAATTGGAACTAGTGGATCACCACCCGCAAACGTTGGAGTACCGGTTTGTGGAACACCTTGAGGACCTGTGCTCGTTGCACTATTACCAGTTGGAGTCACTTTCGTCACTGTCGGAGTATAAGTAGCGGTTACTTCTGTACCATTCTTATCCACTCGCTTAACGGTAACTGGATTTGGGGTACCTACATACTGTTTCTCTGGAGTAAAGGTGATGGAACCATCTGAGTTGATAGTGTATTCCCCTACTCCCGGAACAGTCTTCTTAGACTGACCGTCTTCGAAGGTCATTGGAGAATCCATATCAATTGGAATAGCAGAGTCTCCAGGAGTGAAAGTAGGTGTCCCATTTTGCGGCTGACCTTGAATGCCAGTTGATTCAGCATTGGTGCTGATTGGAGTTACCTTGGTAACTTCTGGGGTATAAGAAGCAGTTATTTCTGTACCGTTAGCATCGACTCGTTTAAGCATAACAGGTGTCGCCTTGCCAGTAAATTGCTTAACTGGTTGGAAGGTAACGAATCCATCTGAATTAATGGTATAAGTTCCTTGATTAGCCACTACCAAAGTGTCAGTCCCATTTTCAAAGGTCATTGGCTTGGTCATATCGATTGGAACAGCTTGGTCACCTGGACTGAAAGTTGGCTTGCCACTTTGCGGTTGACCTTGGATACCAGTTGATTCAGCATTGGTACTAGTAGGCGTTACCCGTGTTACCGTTGGCGTATAGGTGGCAGTAACTTCCGTGCCGTTCTTATCTACACGTTTAACAGTAACTGAAGCTGGGGTCCCCACATACTGTTTGTCTGGGGTAAAGGTGATAGTACCATCTGAGTTGATGGTATATTCTCCTACTCCTTGAACTGTCTTCTTAGGTTGACCATCTTCAAAGGTCATTGGAGAATCCATATCAATCGGAACAAGTGGATCACCACCTTGGAAGCTTGGACTACCTGTTTGCGGAACCCCCTGAGGACCTGTGCTAGTCGCGTCAGTTCCTCTTGGAACCACTTCTTTCACAACTGCTTGGTACTTGACGGTTACTGGAGTGCCATTAGCATCGGTGCGAGTCAATTCAAGTTCTGGTGTTTCCCCCTTAAACTGCTTGAGTGGGGTAAAGGTAACCTTACCATCAGAGTCCACTTCAAACTTACCGACATTCTGTACTTCTTTCACTGTTGAATGGTTATCAAACAATGGAGTCGAACCAACAGGGAATGGAACAGAGTCGTGCCCTGGTGTGAAGGTCACTTTACCTTCTTGAACTTGACCTTGCAGGCCTTCTGTCTTGTTTCCAACACCAGTTGGCTTTACAGCTGTCACTGTTGCTTGATATTTTGCCTTAGCAAGGGTACCGTTGACATCTGCACGACTGACTTCAATTTCAGGTGTTTTACCTACAAATGTCTTAACCGGGGTAAAGGTAATATTGCCATCAATATCCACTTCAAACTTACCAACATTTTCAATTTCTTTCACATTGGTACCCGTATCAAAAACTGGGGTATTGTCTGCTGAAAAACCTACTTCTGGTCTTCCAGCTTCAAAAGTAATTTTACCATTCTGAACCAATCCTTGTGGACCTTCAGTCTGATCGCCAGTTGCGTTTGGAATAACTTCTTCAACAGTAGGAGTGTAAGTGGCCGTTACTTCTGTTCCGTTTGTGTCAACTCGTTTAACCTTGACTGGGGTCGCCTTGCCAGTAAATTTCTTCTCTGGCTTAAAAGTAATGGAACCATCTGAATTAATAGTATAAGTTCCTTGATCAGCTACTACCAATGTGTCGGTACCATTTTCAAAGGTCATGGCTTTGCTCATGTCAATTGGGATTTGTTGGTCACCTGGACTGAAAGTTGGCTTGCCGCTTTGTGGTTGACCTTGCAGGCCTGTTGACTCAGCATTGGTGCTGGTTGGTGTGACACGCGTCACGGTTGGTGTGTAAGTAGCCGTTACTTCTGTTCCATTTGTGTCTACGCGTTTAACTGTTACTGGAGATGGGGTCCCCACATATTGCTTGTCTGGCGTGAAAGTAATCGTACCATCTGACTCAATGACATAAGTCCCGACCTTGTCTACCTTCTTGGTTGTTTGATTATCTTCAAAGGTCATTGGTTGGGCCATATCAATCGGCACAGCTTTGTCGCCTGGGGTGAAGATCGGCTTGCCACTTTGTTGTTGTCCTTGCAAGCCGCTTGAAACGGCATTGGTACTTCTTGGCGTCACTTCCGTCACGGTTGGCGTATAGGTTGCTCTTATTTCGGTGCCATTTTCGTCAACTCGTTTGACCGTCACTGAGGCTGGGGTTCCAACATATTTCTTATCTGGAGTAAAGGTAATAGATCCATCTGAATTGATGGTGTATTCCCCTACGCCCGCAACAATCTTCTTAGGTTGACCATCGTCAAAGGTCATTTGCTTGGTCATATCGATTGGGACCGCTGGATCGCCCTCCTTGAAGACTGGCGTGCCTGTTTGTGGCACCCCTTGAGGACCTGATGAAGTAGCAGGTGTGCTGGTTGGTGTGACCTTGGTCACGTTCGGTGTATAGGTTGCAGTCACTTCTGTGCCGTTGGCATCGACACGTTTGACTGTAACCGGTGTTGCCTTGCCAGTGAATTGCTTAAGTGGCTTGAAGGTAATGGTATCATCTGAATTGATAGTATAAGTTCCTTCATTAGCTACTTCCAAGGTGTTCGTCCCATTTTCAAAAGTCATGGCTTTGCTCATGTCAATTGGGATTTGTTGGTCACCTGGGGTGAAGGTCGGCTTACCACTTTGTGCTTGACCTTGGAGGCCAGTTGATTCAACATTGGTGCTTCTTGGTGTTACTTGGGTCACATTAGGTTGGTAGCGTGCTCGGTGTGCTTTACCATCGGCATCACTGACTTGAACTACCACTGGGTCTGGCGTACCATAAAAAGTTTTGATAGGCTTGAAGGTCACTTGGCCGGTATTTGGATCTAATTCATAGGTCCCGACTTGCTGGCCATTGGACATGGCTGGCACCGTGTTGCCTGCTACTGTCTGACCGTTAGCATCCACAAAGCTGGCAGGATGGGTAGCATCTGGCATGACAGGGGCCGTATTCGCATCATCATCGTTAAAGACTAGCGTTTTGTTTTGTTCCAGTCCCTGAAGACCACTTGATTCGTAGTTTGGAATCTTACGAACTGTCGGTACATAACGGCCATCCATTGTAGTCAATTGATCATTCTTATTAGGGTCAGAAGCATCTGTCGAAGTCCAACCAGTCGAGGTACCATTGCTGTCAGTCCAACGAATATTAATTCCGTCAGCAGTTCCAGAAAAGTCTGCATTTGGAGTGAAGGCTACTTGCACGTCATTGTCCTTGACGGTCAAGTGATAGGTCCCTTCTGGACGAATATAGTTGCCATCAACAGGCGTCAGAGCATTGCCTTGTTTATCCAGAACCTGAGGCGCTTGGGTACTCATAACTGCATTGACACTGTCATCTGAACGATCCGTTCCTTTAGGTGTGAAGTGAAGGACAGCAGTTTGAGTCTCACCTGTAAAGCCGTCCGTAGTCTGCTTTTCACCTTTAGGAGGATAAATGCGGTGTAAGAGCATATCTTCTACTTCACCACTAAAGGCAATACCGGTTGGTTGTTCAATATCACCTTTATTAGTCGCAATTCGGAAACGCATACCCAATTTGTCTACTTGACCGCCAGTAATATTTGAGTTGGCATTGAAGGTCAAGGTATAGTCACCAGCAGCTGTAATCTCTTGTAGGTTGCTACCTTCGCTTTCATTGAAGACTCCATCATTGTTGAAGTCTATCCAGGCCTTGACATAGGATTTAGCATTGCCATTTGGGTTAGCTTTGATTTTAATCGTATAAGTTCCATTTTTTGCTTTGTCTAAATCAAGCAAATCATTAGAAGCGTTTAATTGATCGTCCGCTAGTAATTGGCTGGCCCCCTCGTCCTTGTGTTCCTTTTTATCATCCAGAACCCAGTCATTAGCTGACTCAACATCAATATCAGCTGGCGTAGTTCCTAGATAAGGTTGATTAATAGGGGCGTTAGTCACCGAATCACGTCCTGAAATGGTATGGAAGGCTTCGCCATAACTTTCCGGCGCATCACTGCCATCCACCACAAGGAAGCCCATCATCATAGCTTGTTGCCCAGATGATGCCACATAGAAACCTACTTCAGAGGCCCCACGTGTCATCACGACAGGAACTGTCCGTTCATTCGAACGGTTTGGTCCGAAGACCTGAGTCCCAAGACCTCCTGTCACTGTATCTGGACTGAGATATTTATACCAGTCTACGCTCTTATCCTTAAGGATTAAGAGACCTCTTCTCTTAACGTCCTCATCATCCAACATTTTTTTCGTGATAACCGTATAGGGTTCTTTGGCCGGACTTTTCATCTTCCATTCACCCATGTATTCCCAACCTGTCCCGTTCGTGGTAAAGATTGCGAATTCACCTGGGTTGGCGTCTTCACCATCGGCCATAACCACCGTAGGGGCTACGCGCTTATTGAGATAGGTCGCCTCAATATCGAATTTTACCCCCCAGTTGGTAGAGTTTTTGGGATAAACCAACTGAGTCTTACGTTTTTGAGTATTAAAGCCTTGGTCACGTATGGTCGTCCACTCGTTCTGAGCTGCCCCTGTAACTGTTGGAGGTGTTTTACCATAATCTGGCGCAGACTTTAGGTAACCATTCTCTGCGTTGGGGTTATAGGTACTCTGTGATGCTGTCCCTTCAACCCGTTTTCTATAGATTTCAGTCGAGTTAAAAGGCTTAAGCTCTTTGACCGTTAAAGTCACTACATAGCCGGGTGAAATTTCCTTAGTGAAGGTGGTTCCTACCTTAAGGCCACCGCTTTGGTCCAAGTTTTTCCAACTGCCAGCATCTGAAAAATCAAGCCAACTAATCTGCTTAGCTAACTGAACACTGTCTTTCTTAACTGATTCATCCAAGCTTGGTTTAGGTACTCGTGGCGTAGAGGTAGCATCATCTGCCCCAGCTGGTCCAGTACCTATCGGAACTCCTGTTGTTACGCTGTTCTGCTGTCCAGTAGTTGCCGCATCCCGTCTCACACGACGAGAGCGATTAGGCTGAGATACATCTGCTATTGCTTCTGACTTTTCAGCCACGACAGCCGCGTTAGATATTTCTGGGTGAACATTGATTGGTTGAGTATTCTCAACTGATTTAGTTGCTGTAGATTCAGTAGATCCTTCAACTTTCTCAGGCTCTGAGCTTCTTGGACTAGGATTATCATCTGATTGAGAAGGCTCAGTAGCAAAAGCAAGTGCTGAACTTTCTTTTGCTTGTATATGTTCAGAAGCCACATTTTCAGCAGAATTCACTGATGATTCGGCTATTCCTGTTTGCGAAACTTCGTTTTGGACACCAGAATCACTAGCTTCGTCAGCACTAACTTGTGCCGCTGCTCCCAAAAGAAGCAGGGTTGACAAGAGCACAGAACAAACACCGACGTTTAGTTTTCGAATCGAAAACTTACGCAGGTGAGGATTAAATAAATCTTTTCCCATAATAATCTCCTAAATAATCATCTAGTTACAATAGTTTTATTATACAACATTCCATTTTAGTTAGCTATATATATAACTATAATTATATAAAAAATTTTTAAAAAAATTGACACAAAGCATTTTATAGTCTATTTTTGAAAACAAAAGAAAAAATAGACCATAGAAAAATCCTTATAAATTAAATAAATCTGAGAGTATCTCAGATTCTACTTTAATGTTTAACATTTTAGAAATGCTATCATGAAGTTTTTAAGATCTATTTCTTTGAATATAAAGAAAAAAGATTCACTAATGAATCTTTCCTCTTTTAATTCAGGTGTTAGAACCTAAGTTCTCACCTCTTAGTCTTCAGACTTTTTCTTCCGCTTCTCTAAGCCAATCAGTCCCAAACCTGATACTCCAGCAAGTAAGCTTGCTGCTAAGTATGAAGTTTCTTCTGTACCTGTCTTAGGAAGGGATTTTGTCCCCTCGCTCTTAGAAAGTGATGGAGGTGCAGGCGTAATCGTCCGCTCTGGCTGAACAGGATTTTCTGTCACAGTCGGAATGTAAACCGCTGAAATCGTCTGACCATTACGGTCTTTGCGAATCACTGTCACACCATCAGCTTGACCGACAAAGCCAGTTTCCGGTACAAAGGTCACAGTACCATCTGGAGCAATCGTGTAAGTACCTTGGCCTGGAACAACCTTTTCGGTACTGCCATCCTCGAAAGTTGGCGGAACAGTTGGATCCACGTCTCCTTCAAAGATTGGTTTACCAGTCTGCGGCTGACCTTTAAGACCGGTGCTACCGGTATCTTCTGTGGTAGTATTTCCCAAAACAGTTGGGGTATAGGTAGCCGTCACGGCATTGCCATAAATATCTGAACGCTTCACGACGACTCCACGAGCAGCTCCAACAAAGTCAGCTTCTGGCACAAAGGTCACTGCTCCCAGCATAGTGAACCGATAAGTTCCTTCTCCTGGTACAACCATCTCTGTGCTGCCGTCCGCAAAAGTCGGTGCTACTGCCTGGTCAATCGCCCCTTCAAAGGTTGGCGTGCCCGTTTGAGCTTGGCCCTTGCGGCCGCTGGACACACTGTCCTGGCTGGTTGATGGTGCAACCACGGTCGGAACATAGCGAGCCGTCACTGAGGTGCCATTCTTATCGCGACGGACAAGAGTCACACCGCTTCCCTGACCAAGGAAATCAGCATCTGGAGTGAAGGTCACTGCTCCATCTGGAGTAATGGTATATGTTCCTTGACCTGGAATTGTCTTTTCCTTACTTCCATCTTCGAAAGTTGGTTCAACTGTTTCATCAATTGGAACCAATGGATCACCTGCTTCGAAGATAGGTTTGCCAGTTTGAACATGGCCCTTGATATTTGTAGATGTAGCATCTTTACCAGTTGGAATTACCTTGGCGAACTCTGGACTGTATGTCGCAGTTACTGGAGTGCCATTTTTATCTACTCGTTTCACAGTGATTGGATCAGGTTTGCCTACAAACTGCTTATCTGGAGTGAAAGTCACTGCGCCATCTGGAGCAATCGTGTATGTTCCTTGACCTGGAATGGTCTTCTCTTTGCTTCCATCTTCGAAGCTTGCTTCAACGGTTTCATCGATTGGAACTAGTGGATTACCACCTGCAAAGGTCGGTGTGCCGGTTTGCGGAAGACCTTGTGGACCGGTGCTGGTTGTATTGGTGCCTGTTGGAGTCACTTTCGTAAACTCAGGACTATAAGTTGCAGTAACTGGCGTACCGTTTTTATCGATACGTTTCACAGTAACTGAATACGGCTTGCCTACAAACTCCTTCTCCGGTGTGAAAGTCACTGCGCCATCTGGGGCAATGGTGTAAGTTCCTTGACCTGGAATAGTCTTCTTCTTGCTACCATCTTCAAAGGTCGGCTCAACGGTTTCATCAATTGGAACTAGTGGATCACCACCCGCAAAGATCGGGGTGCCAGTTTGAGGGACACCTTGAGGTCCTGTGCTCGTTGCACTAGTACCAGTTGGAGTTACCTTGGTAAACTCTGGACTGTATGTCGCAGTCACTGGTGTGCCGTTCTTGTCTACTCGTTTAACAGTGATTGGATCTGGTTTTCCTACAAACTGCTTTTCTGGTGTGAAGGTCACTGCGCCATCTGGAGTGATGGTGTACGTTCCTTGACCTGGAATCTTTTTCTCCTTACTTCCATCTTCGAAAGTTGGCTCTACTGAGTCATCAATTGGAACTAGTGGATCACCACCTGCAAAGGTTGGAATGCCAGTTTGAGGGACACCTTGAGGACCTGTACTATTCGCATTGGTGCCAGTTGGAGTTACCTTGGTAACGGTCGGTGTATATGTAGCAGTAACTTCAGTACCATTCTTATCCACACGTTTCACAGTCACTGGTGTTGGGGTGCCAACATACTGTTTCTCAGGTGTAAAAGTGATAGAACCATCTGAATTGATTGTGTATACACCTACTCCTGGAACAGTCTTTTTAGGCTGACCATCTTCGAAGGTCATTGGAGAATCCATATCAATTGGAACAGTTGAGTCACCTGGGCTGAAAGTTGGTTTGCCACTTTGTAGTTGACCTTGGAGGCCAGTTGATTCAGCATTGGTGCTGGTTGGGGTTACTTGAGTCACTGTAGGTTGGTAAACTGCTTCTGCTGTAGATCCGTTCTTATCACTTACACGAAGACGCGCAGGAGTAGGCGTCCCATAAAAATCTGGTGCAGGTTGGAAGCTAATATCTCCATTAGCTTGAACAGTATAAGTTCCTTGTAGCTTGCCACTTGTATCATGGACAGGCAGACTATTAGCTTGTTGAATTTGCCCATTAACTACAAATCGTGGTCCCTCTGGCGCTAAAGGCACCGTCGCATTCTGTCCATTAATACTTGCTTGACCTGGAGTAAAGCTTATGTGACTCGTTTGAAGTTTCCCTTGTAAACCAGTAGACTGTGTATCTTGACCTGTTGGGGTTGCGGCCTTAACTTCGGCTTGATAAGCAGCGGTTACTTCTGTCCCGTTCATATCAACACGTTTAACAGATTCAGCACTTGGACGGCCAGTGTAGCTAGGAACCGGTTGGAAGGTTACACGACCTGAGTTATCAACCATATAAGTTCCGACATTCGGAACAACCTTAGTTGTTTGACCGTTATCAAAAGTTGGAGCAACTGCCTCATTAATTGGCACACGATTATCACCTGGCGTAAAAATCAAATTACCAGATTGTTCAGCACCTTGAATACCCTCAGAGCTTGCTCCTTGTGCTGTTGGAACAAGACGCGTTACTGTCGGTTGATAGGTTGCGCGGTGCTCTGTTCCATCGGTATCATGCAATTGTAGATTGACTGGGTCAACTGTCCCCACAAACGACTTATTCGGAGTGAAAGTCACACGCCCAGTATCTGGATCTAACTCAAAGGTTCCCACTTCTTGGCCTTGCGAGGTTGCCTTCGCGCTTGTTCCAACAATACGATTGCCATCAGCATCCAAGAAAGAGACAGGATTCGTTGAAGATGGTTGAACAGGTGTCTTAGCAGGATTTCCATCATTAAAGACAATATCTTGCACTTGAGGCAAACCTTGTGCGTCCGTCGAACGATGTTCCGTGAAATTCAAAACAGTCGGAATATAGCGGGCATCCATGTTATTCAACTTATCGTTGATAACAGGTTCTCCATTATTCTTCGCAATCCAATCAGTACTTGCACCATTAGTATCAACACGTCGGATATTAATTCCTTGAGTAGTACCAATATAGCCATTGCTAGGTTCAAATATCACATCCACATTTGCACCCTTGGCTGTTACTTTATATCGTCCCTCAGCAGTATTGTACCAACCGTCGCCATCTGCTGTTAATGTATGGTCTGCATTGTCCAAAACGACAGGTGCTACAGTTGTATCAATAGCCGCTTTCTTGCTTTCATCATTTTGATCGATACCTTGAGGTGTAAACTGAAGAGTAGCTTTCTGAGGCTGGCCGATTATTCCTGAACTTTCCTTCTTTTCACCTTTTGGCGGATAGGTCAAGATGACTTCTAAGTCTTCAACTTCCCCACTAAAGGCTGTTCCCGTAGGTTTTTCAATATCTCCCTTATTTAGGGCAATGCGGACCCGCATTCCCAGCTTGCTAACTGCAGGATTGGTCATCGCTGGATTATTCTTAAAATTAACAGTATAGTCACCAGCCGTTGTTACTTCAGTAAATTCGCTGGCCTCATTTTCATCAAAAACACCGTTTTGATTGAAATCAATCCAAGCACGAACATAGGCCTTGCTATTACCATTGGCAGAGGCTTGCAAGCGAACTGAGTAGTCACCATTTTGAAGACGATTGACTCGGAAAAGGTTATTCGTCTTACCTGTCAAATCAGAAGGCAAGAGCTGATTAACCCCTTCGTCTGCGTGATCAGTATCGTCATCATGCCTCCAGTCATTACCCGAAGTAGTATCAATATCAGCTTCAACTCGACCCAAGAATGGCTGAGGAGTTCTTGCACCCGTATTGGCATCATAGCCAGAAATAGCATGAACAGCATTTCCATAAGAAGGTGGTGCATCCCCCTCATCTACTACCATAAAACCAATCATAGCAGCTTGCTGACCAGAAGAAGCAATATAAATCCCAACTTCTGAAGCACCACGTGTCATCACAATCGGAACTGTGTGATCTTTAGAAGTATTAGGACCAAAGACCTGAGAGCCCAAGCCTCCTGTTTTTTGATCTGGATTAGTAAAAGAAGTCCAATCGATTACAGGTATAGTCGCATTATCCCCTATGTATTGTCCATATCTGTTAGGGTTCATCGGTGCATAAGTGTCGGTAATTACAGACCCATCTGGCCGAACACGTTTCCATTCTGCCAAGTGTTCCCATCCTTGGCCATTGGTCGTGAAGATAGCATACTCCCCTGGGTTAGCTTCTTCTCCATCTGCCATGATAACTGTTGCTTTTACAGGTTTCCCAAGGTAAGTCGCTTCTACCTTGAATTTTATTCCGTAGCTGGCACCATTTTTAGGGACTTGTAATTGAGTCTTTCGGCCATTGGTGTTAATCCCTTGGTCTCGGACAGATGTCCATTGATTCTGCTCCGCTCCTATAATTTTCGGTCTAGCTGAATCTCCCTCAGCTTCTTGCTTTTTATAGTCTTCATTTACATACCTGAACCAAGTGTTTTTCGCATTCGGATCATAGCTATTTTCATACGCAGTACCCTTGACGCGGTCACGATAAATCTCTGTTGAGTGGAAAGGTTTTAATTCCGTCACTGTCAGTTTGATACGATAGCCTGGTGAAATTTCTTTTTCATAGACAGTACCAACTTTAAAGGAATCGTCCGTATCTAAGTTGCTGATGGCACTTTTATCACCAAGATCCAGCCAGTTAATCTGCTTCATCAAGTCTGTCGGGTTCTTTTTTTCAGAATCAGCCAAAGTAGGCTTCTCAATGGTGTTGTTAGGGTCACCATCTCGCAGACCAGTAGGTGCTGCATCCCGTCTTACGCGACGAGAGCGACTAGGCTGAGGAGTCTCTGTAGTTCCTGCCGGTTGAGCAGGAGCTGGTTGGCTGTTTTCCTCAGACTTAACTTCTGCAGGAACAGTTGTTTGCAAAGAGGTAGTTTCTGCAGCTGGTTGCTCACTTGTTGGCTTATCAACTGAATCAGGCCTTGCAGTCGCTACCGCAGACGCATCTTCTGCTTGAACTGCAATAGTGTCAGGCTTACTTTCCTCAGCTGGTGAATTTACTGATTCTGCAGTACTTCCTGAGGAACCTGCTGTACCTGTTTGCGAAACCTCACTTTGGGCATTAGAACCAACAGTTTCATCAGCGCTAACCTGTGTTGCTGCTCCCAAAAGAAGCAGGGTTGACAAGAGCACAGAACAAACACCGACGTTTAGTTTCCGAATCGAAAACTTACGCAGGTGAGGATTAAATAAATCTTTTCCCATAATAATCTCCTAAATAATCATTTAAATTGCAGATTTTATTATACACTATTCTATTTTAGTTATCCATATATATAACTATAATTGTAAGAAACTAACATTATAATTAGACACTTTGTTGAAAACAGTCTATTTTTAACAAAAATAGGAAAGATCCATAAACGAATCTTTCCTATTTTGATTTAGCGGTTAGAAGCTAAGTTCTCACCTCTTAGTCTTCAGACTTTTTCTTCCTCTTCTCTAAGCCAAACAGTCCCAAACCTGATACTCCCGCAAGTAAGCTTGCTGCCAAGTAGGAGGTTTCTTCTGTACCTGTCTTAGGAAGGGCTTTTCCACTCTCACTCTTGGAAAGAGAAGGTTGTGCAGGCGTAATCGTCCGCTCTGGCTGAACAGGATCTTCTGTCACAGTCGGAACATAGATTGCTGAAATCGTCTGACCATTGCGGTCTTTGCGAATCACTGTCACGCCATCAGCTTGACCGACAAAGCCAGTTTCCGGTACAAAGGTCACAGTGCCATCTGGCGCAATCGTGTAAGTACCTTGACCTGGAACAACCTTTTCGGTACTGCCATCCTCGAAAGTTGGCGGAACAGTTGGATCTACGTCGCCTTCAAAGATTGGTTTACCAGTCTGCGGCTGGCCTTTGAGACCCGTGCTGCCGGTATCTTCTGTGGCAGTACTTCCCAAAACAGTTGGGGTATAGGTAGCCGTCACGGCATTGCCATAAATATCTGAACGCTTCACGACGACTCCGCGAGCAGTTCCGACAAAGTCTGCCTCCGGTACGAAAGTCACTGCCCCCAGCATATTGAAACGATAAGTTCCTTCTCCTGGGACAACCATTTCGGTGCTGCCATCCGCAAAGGTCGGTGCTACTGCCTGGTCAATCGCCCCTTCAAAGGTTGGCGTGCCCGTTTGAGCTTGGCCCTTGCGGCCGCTGGACACACTGTCCTGGCTGGTTGATGGTGCAACCACGGTCGGAACATAGCGAGCCGTCACTGAGGTGCCATTCTTATCGCGACGGACAAGAGTCACACCGCTTCCCTGACCAAGGAAATCAGCATCTGGAGTGAAGGTCACTGCTCCATCTGGAGTAATGGTATATGTTCCTTGACCTGGAATTGTCTTTTCCTTACTTCCATCTTCGAAAGTTGGTTCAACTGTTTCATCAATTGGAACCAATGGATCACCTGCTTCGAAGATAGGTTTGCCAGTTTGAACATGGCCCTTGATATTTGTAGATGTAGCATCTTTACCAGTTGGGACTACTGCTTTCACTATTGCTTGATATTTGACAATAACCGGAGTTCCGTTAGCGTCTAAACGAATTAATCCCTGTTCTGGTGTTTCACCCTTGAACTGTTTGTCTGGAGTGAAGGTCACAATGCCATCTGCATCTACTTCGAACTTACCGATATTTGGTATTTCTTTAATATTTTTTCCGTTACCAAATAGCGGAGTCGAGCCTGCTGGGAATGGAACTAATTCATGGCCTGGCGTGAAGGTGACATGACCTTTTTGAACCTGACCTTGTAATCCTTCTGTCTTATCACCAGTACCTGTCGGAGTAACAGCTGTCACAGTTGCTTGGTAGTTGGCTTTTGCTGCTGTACCATTGACATCTGTACGGCTAAGTTCAACTTCTGGTGTCTTACCAACAAACGATTTGACTGGTGTGAAAGTAACATTCCCCTCTGTATCAACCTCGAACTTACCGACTTTGGCAATTTCTTTGAAATTCGTACCAGTATCAAAGACCGGTGAGCTGCCGGTTGGGAAGCCGACTTGCGGACTTCCTGCTTCAAAAGTAACCTTGCCTTTTTGAACTTGGCCTTGAAGCCCCTCCGTCTGAGCACCTGTCGCTCTTGGAGTCACTTTCTCAACAGTTGGCGTATAGTTAGCTGTCACAGGAGTGCCATTTTTGTCCACTCGCTTAACAACAACTGGATCTGGCGTCCCAACATATTGCTTATCTGGGGTAAAGGTAACAGAACCGTCTGGTGCCACTTCAAAGATACCGACATTTGGAACAACCTTGCGCTTGCTTCCATCATCGAAAGTAGCCGGAGTATCATTATCCAGTGGAACTCCCGGAGTGCCGCTCACGAAGTTTGGCTTGCCTGTTTGTGGACGGCCTTGCTCACCAATGCTGGTAATATTTGTTCCCGTTGGAACCACTTCTTTCACTACAGCTTGGTATTTGACGGTGACAGGAGTGCCATTCACATCAGCTCGAACCAATGTCAGCTCAGGAGTGGTTCCCTTAAACTGCTTGTCTGGCGTGAAAGTAACCTTGCCATTGGCATCCACTTCAAATTTACCAACGGTTGGAACCTCTTTAACAGTCAAACCATTGTCAAAGAGCGGAGTTGTTTCAGCTGGAAACGGCACAGAATCATGACCTGGAGTGAAAGTAACATGGCCTTCTTGAACCTGACCTTGCAATCCTTCTGTCTTATCACCAGTACCTGTTGGAGTTACCTTGGTAAACTCTGGACTGTAAGTTGCAGTAACCAGAGTGCCGTTCTTATCGACACGTTTTACAGTGATTGGATCTGGCTTTCCTACAAACTGCTTCTCCGGCGTGAAGGTCACTGTGCCATCTGGAGCAATCGTGTATGTTCCCTGACCTGGAATAGCCTTTTCCTTGCTGCCATCTTCGAAAGTTGGCTCTACTGCTTCATCAATCGGAACCAGCGGATCACCACCTTGGAAAGTTGGGGTACCCGTTTGCGGAATACCTTGTGGGCCAGTACTAGTCACATTAGTACCTGTTGGAGTTACTGATGTAACCGTCGCAACATAAGTAACTTTTGCGGCAATACCATTTGCATCTTTGCGAGAAATGCTAATTTCTGGTGTTTCACCCTTGAACTGTTTGTCTGGCGTGAAGGTGACATTGCCCTCTCCATCTACTTCAAACTTACCGACTTTGGCAATTTCTTTGACATTCGTACCTGTGTCAAAGACTGGCGTGCTGTTGGCTGGGAATCCTACTTTGGGATCGCCAGCTTTAAAAGTTACACGGCCCTTTTGAACTTGTCCTTGCGGACCTTCTGTCTGATCTCCAGTTCCCGTCGGAGTCACAGCGGTCACAGTCGCCCGATATTTAGCCTTGGCAACTGTTCCATTGACATCTGCACGGCTGAGCTCAACTTCAGGAGTTTTACCTACAAAGGTTTTGACTGGAGTAAAAGTGACATTACCCTCTCCGTCTACTTCGAACTTACCGACTTTGGCAATTTCTTTCACATTCGTGCCGGTATCAAAGACTGGCGTGCTGTTTTCTGGGAAGCCGACCTGCGGACTTCCTGGTTCAAAAGTAACCTTGCCTTTTTGAACTTGACCTTGTGGGCCTTTTGTCTGAGCACCTGTTGCTCTTGGAGTCACTTTCTCAACTGTAGGCGTGTACTTAGCCGTCACAGGAGTGCCATTCTTATCTACACGCTTAACAACAACTGGATCTGGTGTGCCAACAAATTGCTTGTTAGGTGTGAAAGTGACAGATCCATCTGGTGCCACCTCAAAGATACCAACATTTGGAACAACCTTGCGCTTGCTTCCATCATCGAAAGTCGCTGCAGTATCATTATCCAGTGGTACATCTGGGTTTCCACTTACAAAGTTTGGCTTACCTGTCTGTGGACGGCCTTGTTTACCAGTGCTGGTGATGTTTGTCCCTGTTGGAGTTACAGCAGTGACTGTCGCCTTGTAGATAGCTGTAGCCGTGCTGCCATTCGTATCTGTACGAGTAATCCTGATGTCTGGCGTAAGGCCTTTAAATTGTTTCTCTGGAGTAAAGGTTACATTTCCATCCTCATCCACTTCAAACTTACCAACAGTAGGCACTTCTTTAACAGCCGAACCATTGTCAAAGAGCGGAGTTGAGCCAGCTGGAAAGGCCACCGTTTGTTTTTGACCGTTGACTTGCGCAGAACCTTCTGTGAAGCTGACTTTTCCTCGCTGAACTTGACCTTGTATGCCACTGGTTTCAGCATTCGTCGCACTTGGTGCTGCTGCTTTTACATCAGCCTGATAGTTAGCAGTTACTTCTGTCCCATTGACATCTACTCGCTTGACAGTCTCTGCTGCTGGACGGCCAGTATAAGTCGGCAGTGGAGTAAAGGTAACTAGGCCTTGATTATCCACCTGATAAGTGCCGACACCAGCAACTGTTTTAGTTTGGCTGTCATTATCAAAGGTTGGCAACTTCTTGCTATCAATAGGCACACGATTATTGCCCGGATTGAAGGTCAGCTGTCCTGTCTGAACTGCACCTTGAATGGCCTCGCTGCTGGCACCTTGAGCAGATGGTCTAACAGGAGTCACCTTTGGCTGATAAACAGCTTGGTGCGGAATACCTTTGCCATCAATCATTTGAACAGACACAGGATCTACTGTACCAACAAAGTTTTTGTTTGGTTTGAAAGTAATCTTACCTGTTGCAGGTTGGACTTCAAAACGACCGACTTCCTGACCATTTGATAAAGCTGGAACTCTAGTATCATCTGTAGTCGTTCCATCCGCTTTCACAAATTTTACTGGATTTGCTGCCGTCGGACTTGCCGAAGTTTTGCGAGCATCACCATCATTAAAGACAGGCGTCTTTTCTTGCGTCAGTCCTTGAGCATCCGTTGTTTCATACTTAGGAACATTCAGCACAGTTGGTACATAACGTCCATCCATGGTGTTGAGCTGATCATTGATAACCGCTTCAGCCTGATTCTTAGCAATCCAATCTGTACTTGCGCCGTTAGTATCAAAACGACGGATGTTAATTCCCTGGGCTGTGCCGATAAAGCCAGCTTTAGGCTCATATACCACATCTACATCAGCACCGTTTGCAGTTACTTTATAACGGCCTTCAGCAGTGTTATACCAGCCTTCTGCATCAGCTGTCAGGGCATTTCCTCTCGTATCTAATACAATCGGAGCTTTGGTAGTATCAATTGCTACTTTCTTATTTTCAGTATTTTGAGCAATTCCCTGCGGAGTGAAATGAAGAGTGGCTGTCTGTCTCTGATCACGGATTCCAGTACTTTCCTTCTTCTCACCTTTTGGTGGATAGGTCAGTTCAACTTCTAGGTCTTCCACCTCACCACTAAATGCAGTTCCGGTAGGCTTTTCAATATCTCCCTTGTTCAAGGCAATACGAACACGCATTCCCAGCTTGCTAAGTTCAGGATTGGTCATAGCTGGATTCTTCTTAAAGTTGACAGTATAATCTCCCGCAGTTGTTACTTCGGTAAATTCACTGGCTTCGTCTTCGTCAAAGACACCATTATTATTGAAGTCAATCCATGCGCGAACATAGGCTTTTTCGTATCCATTAGCCGAAGCATGGATGCGGAGAGAATAATCTCCGTCATGCAGACGGTTTACTGGAAAAAGACCATTGGTTTTCCCGACTAAATCATCAGACAAGAGCTGATTGACACCTTCATCGGCCAATTCTGTATCATCATCATGTTTCCAGTTGTTGCCAGACGAGGTATCAATATCAGCCTGAACACGGCCCAAGAATGGCTGTGGATTTTGACCGCCAGTTTCAGCATTGTATCTTGAAATAGCATGGATAGCTTTTCCATAGGAATCCGGTGCATCCCCTTCATCGATTGCCATAAAACCAATCATCGCAGCCTGCTGGCCAGAAGAAGCTATGTAAATACCAACCTCTGATGCACCACGTGTCATGACAAGCGGAATTGTATTGTGTCTAGAAACGTTCGGTCCAAATACTTGGCTTCCCAGTCCGCCTGTCTTTTGGTCCGGACTGACATAGGCCTGCCAATGAACCCCAGTACCGTCATTTCCAATAAATTGTCCTTCTGTAGTAGGCTTCATTGGCTTATAGGTTTCTGTAATCTCAGTAGTCACACCATTTGCGTCTGTAACTGTTCGCTTCCACTCGGCCAAATGTTCCCAACCCTTACCATTGGTTGTAAAGATAGCATACTCGCCAGGGTTTGCCTCTTCTCCATCAGCCATGACAACTGTTGCTTTAACTGGCTTCCCACGATATCTAGCTTCAACTTTGAACTTCACACCATAGTTGGCTTCATCTTTAGGAACCTGCAGTTGGGTCTTACGCCCTTTAGTATCAATTCCTTCTGACTTAATAGCTGAATATTGATTCTGAGCAGCACCAGTAATTTTAGGACGGTAATCATCACCATACCAATACTGATAAGCATAATTATTGCTATTGGTATATTGAAGCCAAGTATTTTTTGCATTGGGATCATAACTGCTTTCGTACTCAGTCCCCTTTACTCGATCACGATAGATCTCTGTCGCATAGAAAGGTTTCAATTCCGTCACAGTCAGTTTGACCACATAGCCCGGCGAAATTTCCTTCTCATATACTGTTCCAACTTTAAAGGAGCCATCTTTATCTAGATTTCTCAGTGATTTAGTATCACCAAAATCTAGCCAGTTCACTTGCTTCATCAACTCATCAGAGCGTTTTCTTACTGATTCTTCCAGTGTTGGTTTAGAAACTGTAGGATTAGGTGTTGCATCTTGTATAGCAGAGCTAGCTTGACCAGCAGGACTTGTAGTACGGAATGATGTTCCTGTCTCCATTGGCTGGCCGTTACGATCAGACCTTGGCATAGCCGCAGAACTTGGTTTTGGCGTATATTGCACTGAATAAGAGCGCGTCCGACTAGCTTCAGCTGGTCTGGCTTCATTAGAGGTCTCAGCTGTTTGATTAGCTTCTTGCGCCTTTTCAGGTGTCGCTTGCTCTGGGGCAGCAGCTGGGCTTACCAGCTGATTTTGATCAGCACTTGCTTCTGAGTTAGCTGTTTCAGGAACAGCAGATGTTGCTGTATTCTCAAGAGCAGGCTGACTGACTGGCTGACTCACAGCAGAGTCCGTCGGCTTTTCTGGCAGTGAGATATTTTCATCTACAGATCCGCTGGCAGTTTCATCTGCATTGACCGTAGCCGCAGTACCTAAAAGGAAAACGGTAGATAATAATACCGAGCAAACTCCGACATTTAATTTTCGAATTGAAAACTTATTTAAATGGGGGTTAAATAATTCTTTTCCCATAGAATCTCCTATATTAATATTTAATAGCAATTGGTATTATACAACATTTATATATAGTTAGCCATGGATATGACTGTAGTTGAGGGGCATAGTGTCCAAAAATAGACACATAAAAAAAGACTCCATTTTTATAGTAAAAAAAGAAGACTCGCAAACGAATCTTCTCACTTTTAACCTTCTGATAAAACCTTATCTAATTTTTCCTGTAGGGCTGCTAATTCCCAACCATCAATTTCTTTTAGCTCATGATTGGTTACTGCCAGCCCCTCATATTCGAGTCCGCAGTTCTGGCAAAAGCGGCTCATCACGTAGTCCAGCATTTCAATTTCTTTGCTGGGCTGAGAACCTTGCAGGAGGAAAAACACCCTTTTGCCCTTGAGTACTTCCTGAGGCTCATGCACATCAGCCAATCGGTCCAACAGGGTTTTTAGCAGACCCGAAAAAGACCACCAATAAATAGGACTGGTAAAGACCAGTACATCAGCCTGACTCAGTTGCTCATAGACTTGAAAGAACTGGTCGTTTTCTGCTGACTGGCCATATTGCTCAATGTGGTAGTCCACTAATTGAAGAGCCTCATAATCTCTATCCCGCAGAAAAAAGTGCCCCAACTTAAAACTATTACCATTCCTATTCGGGCTGGCGTTTACCAAATAAATCATAGCTTCTTTTCTCCTTTATTTTTTCCAATTATATCAAAAAAGAGGGAAGCAAACAATGCTCACCCCTACTATTTATTCCGACTTTTCCATATCTTCTTTCATCTCATCCATATTAAACTTAGCAAAGAGATACTTACGATCTTGTACTGGGAAACGCTGATCCAGCTGGTCTACAGCACCCAACTCGACGACACCTTCTTTGATAACAAAATCCATAACATGTCCGCCAAAAGTCAGATCGTCTGATACAAAATGCAGATGATAACCTGCCAGACTGACTCCGTGAAAAATCTCTGGCGTCCAGATACCAACGATGGTCCCCGTGACATTTTCCTTACGATACTCAGGCTGGTTGACTGCTACTTCTGCAAACTTCCGTTCCGTCGTAGACTTGGGAATCATCCGAACATGCATGCGGGCGAAATCGCCATGAATCTTGATAGAGCGGAAAAGATTTTCGCCATCATAGTAAGACTCAATCCGCTTTTCCAACTCCTTGTCATCCATCTCAAAGCGCTGACGGAAAATGACCTCCGCCTGATGTGGAACAACTGCCGCATAAGGTACTGTCATATCCGGTGACACCTCAACCACTTCTGGCACTTCTCCAGAGCCCTTTGCTTGATAAGCCTTACCATCGAGAATAATAAGCTCACCATCAATAGAGTCCAGTGTTCCCAAGCCCAAATCTCCATACTGAAGCAGCTCTCCAACAGTCATACTGCCATCGTAAAGACCAGCCATCAAGGCTCCCAAAGTATTATATTGAAATAATTTGATTGGTTCTGCCATTCTTTTTCCTTAATCTTTCTCTTCTTATAAATATTATTGCCCATCCAGCTAAGTTTTTTCATCTTTATTACAGTGGCTTACTGAATTTCTACGCCAATCATTATACCATAAATCTCGGGAAAGGGCTGAGCGAGTGCTTCTTCAGCTATTATAAACTTTCATAAAGCTCCTGCATACTAGCATCATCAGGTACCAATCTCAGGTAAGAAGCAGCAGCCCTTTTAGCTTCTTCAAATCTGCCTAATTCTCGCAAAAGATAGACATACTGCTCTAGAAACTCTGGATTATCATGCAATTCACGAGCCAGTTGATTATAGAGTTCCTCTGCTTTTTCCAGATTTTCCAAAGCCTGATAAGCACGCGCCAGATTCCAGCGAGTCAAGGCATTATCGACTTCTTGCTCTGCAAATTCTAAAATATCCTCATAACGCTCCTGCTCCAAGTAAAGAGTAGTCAGTCGCAAGACAATCTCTTCCAAATCATCCGCATCTTCCTGAGCCTGCAAGAGATAATTTTCAGCCGCTTTCTCATCATGAAGTTCATAAGAAAGCTGTGAGGCTAAAAGCAAGAGCCGAGTCTCAAAAGGATTCTTAGCCAAGCCCTGCTGAGCAAGAGTCAGAGCTTCAGCCGTCCGATGTTCCGCATGAAGAGACAAAGCATAACCATATTCGTAGCCTTCAAAATCCGGTGACAGAGTATCCAGTTGCTTAAAATAAAGATTGGCCTTCTGGTATTCTTCCTGGTCCGCTAATATAGTTGCTAGCTCATAAACAGCAGCATCATCGTATTCCAGCTCAACTGCTTTCTCCAAAAACTCAATAGCCGCTGCAAATTTTCCAAGGCTGGCATAGCAGACTCCAATCCGCTGATAGGTTGAGACACCTGTCTGCTCAAAGATTGAGCGATTGTCCAGCTGGGCGTATTCCTTAATCGCCTGAGAAAAATCCCCCAGCTCCAAATCTATCTCAGCCAGACCAAAGGTTACCAAAGGCTCATCAGTCAGCTCTGCTGCCTGAGCCAGTTTTTCACGAGCTACATCAGGCAGCCCCTCTAGCTGATAGAGGTCAGCCTTAGCCAAGAGAGCAGCAACATACCAGTCACTGCCTGGATGAATCTCCTCCAGATAGGCAAAAGCCTGCTCCAAGTCCCCATCATCACTGGCAATAGCTGCCAGACTGATATAAGAAGCTGGATAGTCAGGAGCCAACTTTTCAAAAATACGCTTGGCCTGAGGGAAAAAGCCGATACTCTCTAAGTAATCGGCCAAATCCAATAATTCTTCTTCGCTGTCTGTAGTCAGGGCTTGCTCGAAATAGCGATCAGCCAGAGCTAGGTCCTGCTCCTGTAAAGCTGCCAACATTTGCTCACTCTTGCTCACTGATTTCTCCTTCTTGTTCAAAATCGGCTTCGTAGAGGCCACTTACTTTCTGATACCACTTAAAGATGGCTGCAATGGCTACTTTTGCTGAAGCATAGGCGGGAATTCCCAGGAAAACGCCCCAAATGCCAAACATGGTACCAGAAGTCAATAATACGAATAAAATCGTAATTGGATGAATACTGAGCTGACTGCCCAAGACCAGAGGAGAAACAAAACGCCCCTCGATAGTCTGCTCAACGATGAAAACGACAATGACTTTAGCCAGCATCACTGGACCGCCAGCAATCAAACCGATTGCCAGAGCTGGAAGCATGGCCAAAAAGCTGCCCAAATAAGGTACCAGATTGAGAACGCCCGCAATTACTCCAAGAGTGACACCATAGCGCAGACCAATAATCTTGAAGAAAACGATAAACATCAGAGCTACAATGATAGCGACCGTCACCTGACCGCGCACATAGTTGGCCAGCTGGCTGTTGATATCCGTCATCACTTGACCAAAGGATTCGCGGAATTTAGTTGGCAGAAACTGGGTCACATAGCCTTTCAGATTTTTCCCATCTCTCAGCAGGTAAAAAAGGATAAACGGCATGATGATAATAGCCACGACAATCTGCGAAGTTGTACTAATCAAGTTCCCCGCCCAATTAACTGCCCGCGATGAAAAATTGCTGGCCCAATCGGTAATCTGACTAGACAGATTGCTAGTGTATTCCTCAATCTGCGGCTTGAAATCTGCCGAAATATACTTGGTCACAACATCGTCGATGAACTTGTCAGCCTGCTTTAGATAAGCTGGAACATTTCTGACAAAGGCCATGACCTGATGCTGCAAGCTAGGAATAGCAACAGCCAAGCCCCAGATAATCAAAAAAGCAATTAAAACAAAGACAATGGTAATAGCAACCAGTCGATTAATCTTGTGCTTTTCCATCCAGTCGACGATGGGATTTAACAGATAATAAAGCAGACCAGCTAAAATAACCGGCAGCATAATTACTCCCAAAAATTCAATGACTGGACTAAAAATAAAACTGATTTTACTCAGTATAAAAATATTCAGCCCCATCAAAAGGGTTACTAAAAATACTGTAATGGCCTTGTTATCTAAAAACCATTTAAAAAACCAAGATAGGCTAAAATCTTTCTCTTTGTGCTCCATATTCTCCTCCTTTAACTCGTCATTTCATTGTAACATTTTTCAGAGAAAAATTCTCTGCTCAGCTATAGGGAAAAGCAAAAAAAGAGAGGTGCCAGAAGACTTGTATTTTTAGCAAAATACAGCTTCTGACTTCTCTCTTCTGCTCCTGCAAGGCCAGCTAGAATGTAAGGCTATTTCTAGACAGCGGGCAGAGAAATGCTAAAGCGCATCTTCTGCCCATCAACGGCTTCAAACTGATATCGCAGACCATGCTTGTCCAAAATTTGCTGAACGATAAAGAGTCCCAGACCAGTTCCGCCATCCTTGCGATTGCGACTGTAGTCTGGCCGGTAGAAAGGCTGAAAAATCTGCTGAATTTGGTCTTTGTTTAAGACTCGTTCCGCTTCATTTTCGATGACTAGCTTATGCTCTTCCAGCCTAAGTAGAATCTGTCCACCTTCTACTGTATAATGAAAGGCATTGTCCAGAAGATTTTTGATAGCCTTGAGCAGATAGGTGCGGTTCCCCTTGACCTTCGCTTCAGCCAGCTCAACTTGAAAATGGTAGTGTCTGACATCTGCTAAAACTCGATAGGTGCTCAGATTTTCCTCCAAGACCTGCTTGAGTGAAAAGACTTCCTGTTCGGTTTCAGTCTTCATCTCCAGTTTAGAAATGGCTAAGATAGACTGGACTAACTCCGACTGCTCCTCTAGGATTTCTCGGCACTTCTGCAAGTACTTGTCTCGATCCTTGAACTCTCCTACTCCATAAATCATGCCATCGACCATCCCCATCATGCTGGTAATGGGCGTCTTGAGCTCATGCGATGTCATCCGCAAAAACTCAGCTTTCTCACGCTCGCTTTCTGCTACTTTTTCATTTTCTAGGCGCAAGGCCTCGATACTGGTCAGCAGATTAGCATAGAGATGATTGATATCTTGGGCCAGTTCGGCAATCTCATCACGCCCCTTGACCTGACAGGTCACATCTGGAGCCAGACTCGTCATTTGACGGGTGCTCTTAGAGATGGCTTTGATACGTTGACTGGAAGTCCGGCTGTAGAGATAGGCAGCCAGACCACCCAGACTCAGAGATACAAGCAAGACAAATGGATAGAGATTAAGCAAAATCCGACTAGCATCAGAAACCGGTTGTAAGGAATATTCCCCTCTCAGGACAACTTCTTTACCATCTGAAGTTCGAAAGCTTTCTGATAAACTCTTGCTCTCATAGTCGCTGTTGGCAATTGTTGGAACGATGGTCAGCTGCAGAGAACTTTCATCGCCAGCTTCGAGTGAAGGATAGAGAATCGTATTGTCTTTCGCCAGCAAGGTAAACCAAATCAGATTGCTCTTTTTACTATAATCACTCAACAGCTCGCCGATTTGCTGACTGGACTTTCCCTTAACCTGCTTGGAAACTTGGTCAAATTCCCGCTGAGCTTCTCCACTCTTAACCTGCTGATAATACACAGGCATGGCAAAGTAAAGACTGGCTAGAACGATAGTCACCACCACGAAAATGATGGACGAGGTCAAGAGAAAGTTCTTTTTGACAATTTTCACTTGTCTTCTCCTCCAAGCTGATAACCCATACCCGTAATGGTTTTCAGCGGCACACCAGGAATCTTTTTGCGGATATTCTTGATATGATTATCCAGTACCCGACTATCCAGCTCGCTGTAGCCCCAAATGGTATTCATCAGCTGATCTCGGGTCACCAAGTGACCCTTCCTCTTAGCCAGAGTCTGCAAGATTTCATATTCTTTCTTGGTCAGAGGCATTTTCTCACCCTGCCAGTAAACCGTGCAGTCATCAATAGAAACCGTCAGGTCGCCAACAGCAATCTCTGAAGCAACCGTATTTCTGCGCAGAATATTCTCAATCCGTTTGACCAAGATTAGCGGTGAAAAAGGCTTGGTTACATAATCACTGATGAGGTGATTAAAGCTGACCAGCTGGGTATACTCGTCATCCAGAGCTGTCAAAATCATGACCGGAATCTGAGAGGTCTTGCGGATTTCCTTCAGTACTTCCAGACCGCTCTTGGTCGGCAGCATCATATCTAAGATGACTAGATCGAAGGGTTCTTCTTCAAAAGCCTGCAAAGCATCGCCACCATCAAATACTGGCCTTACCTCATACTGACTTTCCTTTAAAAACTCGCAAATCACTTGATTAATCGTAGTATCATCTTCCACCACTAGAATCTTGTGCATACTTAGCTTTTTCTCCTTTACCTATTCAAATCGCAGGGCTTGGATCGGATCCAGCTTGGATGCTTTCACAGCTGGCAGGAGCCCAAATACTACTCCTATTATACAACAAAAGAGCAAACTTACAAAGACAGAAAAGAGGGATAAAATATACGGATAGGCTAGAGACTGGGTGATGGCAAAGCCTGAGGCGATACCAGCCACCACGCCAATAATCCCTCCCATCAGAGTCAGGATAACCGCCTCAATCAGGAATTGCTTGAGAATAATCTTCCGCCGAGCTCCCAGAGCCTTTTTAATCCCGATTTCACGAGTCCGCTCTGTCACTGAAACCAACATGATATTCATAACACCAATACCTCCGACTAAGAGGGAGATGCTGGCAATACCTGCTAGCAAGACGAAGTTGGACTTGTTGAGATTGTCCAGCTGCCGTTCGAATTCCTGCAGGTTGAGCACACCAAACATATAGTCTGACGGTGGCATTTGCTGATTGAGATAATCACTGACCTTCTTGGCCACCTTCTTCAAATCATCGGCCTTGTGGGTTTGGACAGTCACTTCTGGACTGACATTAATGGTATCAAAAATCCGATGCCACTGTTGCAGGGGAATATAGGCTACCTTTTCCGCACCAGCTGTTAAGCCACTCTGCTCAGTCGACTCAAATACACCAATAACTTTAAAAGGATTACCCAAGACTTCCACATACTTGCCGATACCATCACCCTTTGGAAAGAGACTGTCATAAAGAGACTTTTCCAGATAGGTCACCTGCTCTTGATTTTTAAAGGCTTCTGAGTCGAATCCTTCACCTTCTAGCAGACGTTGCTGCTTGATGTCAGCGGCTGTTTGCGAAACAGCCTGAATCTTCCCAGATGACTTTTGGCTCAGGTAGTAAATCTTCTCATCTGTACCGTAGGTCAGCAGAGCATTCTTGACCCCGGAGATTTCCTTAATCTTGCTCAACACATCCTCTCCCATAAAGGGAATATAAGAAGGCTTCTGAGCTTGAGATTTCTCTGGAATGGTTGGATCGATGGCGCTTTTCTTGTCATAGACAACCTTGATTGTGTTATTGTTTCCGCCAATGAGCTGACGCTTGGTATTCTCCGTATTTCCCTCAATGATAGAAAAGATAGCGATGATAGCGCCTATCCCGATGATAATCCCCAACATGGTCAGCATAGAGCGCATTTTATGCGACAAGATTGAATTCAGAGCTACAAAAATATCTTCCATACAGCTTCCTTTCTATCCTATCGCTTTGCTCTCTATATTACCGTCCCGCAGGATAACCGTCTGCTTGCAGAGTTGGGCTACTTCCGGCTCATGGGTAATGATAACAATGGTTTTGCCCTCATCATTAAATTGCTTGAAAAGGTCCATAATCTGCACACTGGTCTTGGTATCCAGGGCCCCCGTTGGTTCGTCACCAAGGATGAAGCTGGGATTAGTTACCAAGGCTCGTGCAATGGCTACCCGCTGCTTCTGACCACCGGACAGCTCCATAGGCTTAAAATCACTTCTTTCTTCCAACCCGACCAATCGCAACATTTCCAGTGCCCGCTCCCGTCTCTCCTTTTTAGGAATTTTCATGTAAGTTAGAGGCAGTTCCACATTTTGGCAGGCCGTCAGCTTGGGCATGAGGTTAAAATTTTGAAAAACGAAGCCAATCTTCTGATTGCGCAGATCGGACAGCTGATTGTCGGACAGCTCAGACACATCGGTCCCTTCAATATGATAAGTCCCTGAACTTGCCTTATCCAGACAGCCGATAATGTTCATCAGAGTGGACTTACCGGATCCAGACGGTCCCATGATAGCTAGAAAATCCCCCTCTTTCACATGCAGATCAATTCCTTTTAAAATTGGAAATTCCTGACTGCCCTGCTGATAAGATTTGTGGATATCCTTAAGCTTTAACATGCTGTCCTACCTCCATCCCTTCTTCCATACCTGCTCTTGGCGTTGAAATGGTATCCTGCATAGTCAGACCTTCTGTAATCTCTACCAAACGGTCAGAAACTTTCTTGGTCTTAACTTCCTGCAATTTCAGAGTCTTGCCTTCTACCTTCCAGACATAGGTCTTGCCATTTTTATTGAAAGTATAAGCCTTATTGACAATTACCTTTCCTGCCTCGGGAGCATTCTCCACGATGTTGACATAGGAATGGGAACCCACCAACGGCATTTCACCACCTTGATCCAGCTCTACGGTATAAGGATACTTACCTTGGTTGGGATTTTCCTGTTGCTTATTCCCACCATTATTATTGGAAGTATTTTCTGCTGTCAGACTACCGACCTGAGTTACCGTACCACTCCAGCGTTTCTTAGGATCCTTGCGATCCACCACTTCCACTTTCTGGCCGACACTCAGCTTTTCACGGTCAAATTCACTGACAGTACCTTTGACCAGAGTTTTGGACTTGTCCATAATCTCAATAAAGTTTTCTTCTTCCTTTTTGGCCTTGGACTGATTGGGCAAATCTTCATTCATAGAGGTAATTGTTCCTGCTGTATCGGCAGTCACAGTATCATACTTCATCCGGTCTGATTCTGTCTGAGCTGTCACCTGGGCCTTTTCAGCCTCAATTTGAGCTGTCGTCACTTCATTATCCGCTGTCTTAGCATCGCTCAACGCCTGAGCCAGCTCGTCTTCAGCTGACTTTATCTGCTCCAGCAATGACTCATCCTGACTGGAATTGTATTTGTCCTTGAGTGAGTTTAAGCTGGCCAACTTGCGATTATAGGTTTCCCATTTAATCGCAGCGCTGTTTTGAGCGGCTGTAATGCCATTAGCCTTGGACTGGGCATCATATTGAGCCGACTGGGCTGTCAATTGCTGCTCTGTCGCATAGGAAAAGAGCGGCTGTCCTTGTGTAACGGTATCACCATTTTTGACAAATACTTCCTTGACTTCCCCTTTAGACGGGTCAATCTTGACCTTACTGCTATTGTTGGCAACTACTTCCCCAGATAAAACCAGGCTTGTTTTTTTGCTGTTATTGACAGCTTCTTGGACTGTCAGCGAATCAATCGTCTTATCTGCCATTTTCATGGCCTGTTGTTGATTGATCTGTCTAAAATACAGATAGCCTCCCAGCCCAGCACAAGCGAGAATGACCGTGCTGCCCAATAGAATGGTCTTACGATTCATTTTTTTTCTTCGAAACATATTGCCTCCAACCTACATGTTTTAATCTTTATTCAGCTTCTGAGCTAGATCCTGATCCATCTTCTGGAATTTCCTCACCATCTGCTGGGATTTGAATAACATTTCCATCCGGCATTGTGTATTCTGTCACTTCTTTGCCATCGACTGTCTTAGTCTTCTTATCAACAGCATCCTTCTGGAAGTCCACTTGTTTCCCATCCTTAATTTCTGAGTTATCAGCTTCTTTATTTCCGCATGCAGCTAAAAAGAATCCTGACATTCCGATAAGAGCAACGAGCATAGCAATTTTTTTAACGTTCATTTGATTTCTCCTTTGTTTAGCAAGCAGGAAGTTTGTTGCTTCCTGACAGTAATTATTTTTTTGAACAATTCTATTCTAACAAAGCCATCTATCCCCTTCCTACCCACTATCTGTTTTTTATCTGTTTTTTCAAAACCAATACTATTCTTTTGAAAATCAGGCAAATCCTCCGCTCTAAGCCCTATCATCTGCTTTTATGATATAATAGTAGCAAGTAATCTAAATATACACGAGGTAATGGAATGACACAAACGGTTTACTTTGGAACCTATACTCGCAGAGATTCCAAAGGAATTTACAAAGCAGATTTTAATTCTAACAAAGGAACTTTAGAAAACTTGACCTTGGTTGCTGAAGAACCCAGTCCTACCTACCTAGCCTTTGATAAGGCTGGGCATCTCTATTCTGTCGGAGCAAAGGACGGACAGGGGGGGATTGCAGCCTTTGACCAGACAGGTCAGCTCCTCAACCATGTCGTTGAAGAGGGGGCTCCGCTCTGCTATGTAGCAGTTGACGAAGAGCGTAACTTGGTTTACGGTGCCAATTATCATAAGGGACAAGTCTTAGTCTACAAACGCCTAGCTGATGGCAAACTAGAACTGGCTGACTCAGCTAGCCATCAAGGTCAAGGACCACACGCCAACCAAGCGTCTGCTCATGTCCACTATGCTGACCTTACACCAGATCAATACCTGATCACCTGCGACTTGGGAACTGATGAAGTCACCACCTATGATGTTGCTGAAGATGGAAAGATTACCCCTCTGGATACCTACAAATGTGCTGCTGGAGCTGGTGCCCGCCATATCGTTTTCCACCATCATTATAAAATCGCCTATTTGATCTGTGAACTTAATTCTACTATTGAAGTCCTGATTTACGATGGAGTCGGCCATTTTGAACACCTGCAAACTGTCTCCACCTTGCCAGAGGATTTTGAAGGAGCCAATGGAACAGCCGCTATCCGTCTGTCTGCTGATGGCAAGTTTCTCTACGGTTCCAACCGCGGTCATGACTCTCTTGCCGTTTACAAAATCTTAGCTGACGGCAGCTTGGAGTTAATCCAGATTGTACCTACCAATGGTCAAAATCCGCGGGATTTCAACATCACACCAGATCAATACCATATCATCGCCGTCCATCAAGACTCTGATAATGCAACCATCTTCAAACGCGATGCAGAGAGTGGAAAATTAACAGAAATCTCCCACGATTTCTACGTTCCCGAAGCTGTTTGTGTGACCTTTAAATAAGCAGAATTCTTGTTTTTCTATTTGAAATTTGATTAAATAGTATAAAAGATTACTAAGGAGCAACAACTATGAATCCAGTAGATTTATTTAACCAAGTAAAAGAAATGATTGAAAAGAAAGACTTTGATGGCGCTAAAAAGTTTATCGAAGAAAATAAAGACAAACTCGGTGAATACCTTGATCAAGCTAAAAAACTAGTAGCTGGAAATGAAATGGCCAGCGGTGCTATTGATAAAATTAAAGGTTTGTTCGACAACTAAGAAAACAAAAACGCTTGAAAAATCAAGCGTTTTTTGTGTATCATTTTTTATATAATCAATGGTAAGAAAATTTGTGCTAAGCCTAGAAAAGCTAGATAACCTAACACATCTGTTGCCGTGGTAATGAAAATGGTTGAGGCTAGAGCCGGATCCTGATGCAGTGTCTTGATAATCAGCGGTACAAAGTAACCAAATAGAGCACCACATGCTAGATTGATCATCATAGCCAATACCACAATAACAGACAGATAGAAATTTTGATAGAAGACAAACATGACAATCGCTGCAATCAAACCAGTAAAGAAACCATTAACCAAAGCTAGCACGATTTCTTTGAATACTAAATTCTGATCTTCTTTCAGATCCAGTTTCCCCAAGGCAATTCCCTGGATAACCAAAGCAAGTGTCTGAGAGGCAGAATTTCCTCCCATTCCCGTAATAATAGGACTAATCGCTGCTAATGCTACAACTTTTGAAATCGTATCATCAAAAAGTGCCACTGTCGCAGAAGCTAGAAAGGCTGTTACTAGGTTAATCATCAACCAAGGTAAGCGTTTCTTGAGTGATTCTTTGAAAGGTCCTCCAATTTCTTCACTTTCTTGGACACCACCCATCCGCAAGATATCTTCTTGATACTCTTCTTGCAAAACATCGACGATATCGTCAATTGTGATGATTCCTAGCAATACCTGCCGATGATTGACGACCGGTACGACCGATAAATTATATTTAGCAGAAAGCTGTGCCACTTCCTCTTGGTCAACCTCTGGCGTTACACTCACTATCTGAGTATTCATAAATTCACTGAGTTTTATCTCTGCATCATGTATAAACAAATCACGAATATCAATCCAGCCAACTAGCGAATGATGCGCATTTCTAATAAATAAGGTATCAATAACTTCCGTATTGGGCGAAATCTCCCTCAATTTATTGAGAGTTGCTGAGACGGTCAGATTTTCATTTAAGGTAATGAATTCTGTCGTCATCAGACCACCAGCTGTCTGAGGATCGTAAGCCAACATAGCTTTCAAATTCTCTTGACTGGTATTTTTCATCATACTTAAGTATTGTTTACGCAAGTCTACACTCAAGTAACCCAAAATATCTACCACATCATCATCTGGCATAAGATGAAAAAGAGTGCTGGTACGTTTGAAAGAAATCGATTGGATAATCTTTCGTTGCAACTCCGGCTCGGCTTCTTTTAAAATCTCTACCAATTGATCATCACTAGCCATTTCCGTAAAGGTTTTGAGGAGATTCCCTTCCTCATCCTCCAAAGCCTCCAAAGAAAGAGCAATATCAATGGGATAGTAATCGTCAAATATCTGATTGAAAACTTCACTATCCTGTGATAGTAAGACCTGATTTAATAATTCTTCCATTGTACTCCTCCTTCCACTTTGCTAGTATACCATAAAAGACTGATTTTGATACAAGAAAGCTATAAAATCTTCAATAAATCACTCACTTTTTCAATCATGTAGTCACAAAGAAACGCAGGGATCTCTTGATTATATTTCCGAAAGAAAAACTGTCATCTTGTCCCCCCAATTTTTCAAGGGAAAGAGCATGACCAGCCCTACACACTACTTCTAGGCAATTTTCTAGGAAAAGATGATAAATCTCCCTCTCACCAATTAGGGTGGTTCCTAAATCAAAAAATATTCATTGTTATATCTGTACACATCATAACCACCCGTCTAACGGGTGGTTTGTCCCATGGCTATAAGCCCAGATCAACAGCCAGCGCCTAAAGATGCTGGCTTTCACTTTGTTCAAGCCTCATTGCTCTTGACTCGTCACAAACCTCTCAAAGAGGTGTTTGCATTACTTACCACTATCCCTAAAGGGATCTTCATATTCTTTTACACTCAATTTATCCAACGCTATATCATGTTTTCCTGCTCTTGGATATATTTCTTAATTGTGGCTTCATTAAGTCCTACTGTACTCACGTAATAACCTTCCGCCCAGAAATGTCGGTTCCCAAACTTGTACTTTAGGTTGGCGTGTTTGTCAAACATCATGAGTGCACTTTTCCCTTTTAAATACCCCATGAAACTAGAAACACTTATCCTTGGTGGAATACTTACTAACATATATACATGATCCGGCATCAAGTGACCCTCGATAATTTCAACACCTTTATAACTACATAATCGGTGAAATATTTCACCCAAACTGTTTCGATATTGATTATAGATAAGATTCACCTATACTTAGGTGTAAACACAATGTGATAGAACACATCCACTTTGTGTGTGATAAACTATGTGCCTTTTGCGCCATATTTTTCTCCTTTCGCTTCACAATTGGCTTGAACACCTTTATTGTATCGCGTTTAGAGTTTTTTTGGTATAACCTTCGATGCGCACCCGCATAGCGGGTGGTTTATTTGTCTCGCACCTTACGGAGCGAGACAGACTGAAAGTCACAAACATAAAAAGCATCCTCTTTGAGCGATGCTTTTTATGTGCACGATTTCAGATACTGGTTATCATATTTTAAAAACTTAAAACTCCGTTTCCAGTTAGAAATCAGGCCTTTTAAACTAAATATTAATTTTCCTAGCTTCTTTTCTCTGACCAGTTACAAACATGGTAAATGTTGCCTTGCATACATTTTCTTTATCTTGATTCGTAATAGTAACATCTACAACTCGTGTTTTACGCCCTGGGTGAACACAGTTTCCTGAAATGATTAATTTATCACCCAGATGTCCCGCTCGCATATAGTTGATAGAAGACTGAAGCGTCACCCCATCTAAATCTTGAGAAATCAAGACTAAACCAGAAATCTGATCACAGAGAGTAAACAGATAACCTCCGTGAGCGTTACCATAATAGTTCAAAGAAGACTGAACGACTTCTGTCGTGACAATAACCTGACCGTCCTTCATCTTTTCAATCTCATAGTTTTCAAATGCTGAAATCGCATCAAAGTGAAAGTCTTTCATTTCTTTCTCCTCATAATCTGTGTCTTATCATACTACTTTTTATCGATTCGGGCAAGGAAAATTCCCAATAGGTCTATCAAAACAACTTCTTGGTAAACTACGGTTCTTGATGCTCCCTCTCCTTAATAAAACCTTTTAACTCCTCTAATCGTTTGCTTGTTAGGGGTTGATCAAGAAAAGCATCTAAGTTAACATCTTTCTCTTTATAAAACTTATTCATAGGGACATTATCATACCGTTTTACCTTTGATGATGTAAGCTGCCCATCTACATAAGTTGTAATCTCTATATTACTATCACCAAAATAAGCTCCATAATAGTCTTCTCGAACCACTACCGTCTGTCCTTTCTCCTCTAGATAGGCATAATGGCTTACTGGAACATAAACTGTAATAAGATAGCCAATTATAGGAGAAACTGCCAACAGCAACAAGCCTAAAGCAAGAGCAGGATAAAGAACCCATTTGTATCTTTTAATCAATAAATAGAAAGCGAGGAATAAAAAGAGAAAAGTAAGCCACGGACTCAACTGAGGTCGCCACAATATACTGGTGACCAAAAAGAATACAAGGACTGCCAAAAGTGCCAAACGCCACGACTTCAACCAATAAGATATAAGCAATCCAACAGCTAAGAGAATAAGAGCTGGCCATTCTCTACTTAGAATATATAGAAAAAAATAAAACATCTCCCGAATCTCCCTTTACTTTATTGAAAAATCCCTCAAGTCAAGCTTGAGGGATTTTTACTTCATTCAATCTGAATGAATTATTTTTTCAAGTTATAGAAAGCTTGAAGACCTTTGTATTGAGCAACTTCACCAAGTTGATCCTCGATGCGAAGCAATTGGTTGTATTTAGCAATACGGTCTGTACGTGAAAGTGAACCAGTCTTGATTTGACCTGCATTAGTTGCAACTGCGATGTCAGCGATTGTTGAATCTTCAGTTTCACCTGAACGGTGTGATACAACTGCAGTGTAACCAGCTTCTTTAGCCATTTCAATCGCTTCAAAAGTTTCAGTAAGAGTACCGATTTGGTTAACTTTGATAAGGATTGAGTTAGCAGCACCTTCTTTGATACCACGTGCAAGGTAGTCAGTGTTTGTTACAAAGAAGTCGTCACCAACAAGTTGTACTTTCTTACCAAGACGTTCAGTAAGAGCTTTCCAACCATCCCAGTCATTTTCATCCATACCATCTTCGATAGTGATGATTGGGTATTTGTTAACCAACTCTTCAAGGTAGTCGATTTGTTCTGCAGATGTACGAACAGCAGCGCCTTCACCTTCAAATTTAGTGTAGTCGTATACTTTACGTTCTTTATCGTAGAATTCTGATGATGCACAGTCAAATCCGATAAATACATCTTTACCTGGAACATAACCAGCAGCTTCGATAGCAGCGATGATAGTTTCTACACCATCTTCAGTTCCTTCAAAACGAGGAGCGAATCCACCTTCGTCACCAACGGCAGTTTCCAAACCACGAGATTTAAGGATTTTCTTAAGAGCGTGGAAGATTTCAGCACCGTAACGAAGAGCTTCTTTGAATGTTGGAGCACCAACTGGCAAGATCATGAACTCTTGGAATGCGATTGGAGCATCAGAGTGAGATCCACCGTTGATGATGTTCATCATTGGAGTCGGAAGAACTTTAGTGTTGAATCCGCCAAGGTAGCTGTAAAGAGGGATTTCAAGGTAGTCAGCAGCAGCACGAGCTACAGCGATAGACACACCAAGGATTGCGTTTGCACCCAATTTACCTTTGTTAGGAGTACCGTCCAAAGCGATCATTGCACGGTCGATAGCTTGTTGGTCACGAACATCATAACCGATAATAGCTTCAGCGATAACGTTGTTTACATTATCAACTGCTTTTTGTGTACCAAGACCACCGTAACGAGATTTGTCGCCATCACGAAGTTCAACTGCTTCGTGCTCACCTGTAGAAGCTCCTGAAGGAACCATACCACGTCCGAAAGCACCTGATTCAGTATAAACTTCTACTTCAAGTGTTGGGTTACCGCGTGAGTCTAGGACTTCGCGAGCGTAAACATCAGTAATAATTGACATTTCTTACTCTCCTTATTATTTAAAATTATTTACTAGTCTATGATACCTCAAAAACGCTTTTTTTTCAAGGAAAAATAGAGAAACTAAGCAAATTTGAGAAATTTTGCACAAGAAAACGATTCCAAATTTACTATATAAATGTTTTTCCAGCAAATCAGAAAGAAGATTCGACCTTTTAGAATTTCTCCTTTTATGGTACAATTTTATTATGACTGATATTAATAAAGTAATCATGGAAAAAGCCCAGGGCGGAGTCAAGCTCAACCCTGATGAACAGCGTAGATTTTTAGGAACTTTTGAGGAGCGAGTGCTGGCCTCCTGCTCTATTGAGCAAGCCAACGACTCTTTCATTCGCAATCATTTCAAGGAAATGCTCAGCAGCATCATGAAAAACTGCCAACCTGTAATAGTCAAAATTTCCCCAGAAGTCGAGTCTGGCAATCAAATCTTTTATCTAAAAACCTCCAAGGAACTGGGCTGCGAGGCTACTATCGTCTCAAGTGATTACCAGTCTTCTCCTTTTGGCCTGATTGTCCATAGCGACCATCTGGTCCAAGTAGATGACAAGGACATGAGCCAACAGTTTGCTAGTCTCCTTCAGCCAGCAGAAAAACCAGCAAAAGAAAAGCGCTCCCTCTGGAAAAAATGGTTTGGATAAAATGACAAATTTAGAAAAACTTTTTGCCTTTTTTGAAGCTGAAAACCAGCGTGATTGGCAAACCTATCAGACCTTTCTTTCTGATCATGTTAGCTGGGAATTACAGGATGACACAATCGAAATCATCAAAGGTAAAGTGGACTACCTGACTAAAATTCAAAAAGTCTACCATAACACCCCCGTCCAGTTTCGTTGCACTTATTATTAGCTTAATTCCGACCAGAATCGGATTGTGACCCTTTTAGAAAATGACTTTGGTGACCTGTCTTGTGACATCTTCTTCTTTGAAAAGGGCATGATAGTCAAAGAAATTGAATACCTACTAAAAAAAGCGGACTAACCGCTTTTTTTCATTTTTAGTACATTGCCAATATTTCTGGCCGTTCGAATCAAATTTTGCTCGGCTTGCTCTAGTATCTTATCTAAACTATCTGCTTGTGCAATAATAGGAAAAGCTGACTGAATATTCTCAACTGGGAAATCCGGTAAATCATATGCCAAGCTACCGCAAATAGCCAGTACAGGGATGCCGTCAGGTGTTCGTCTTGCGATCCCAACTGGTGCCTTACCCGCCAAAGACTGACGGTCCATCCGTCCTTCGCCAACGACGACCAAGTCCGCTTTTTTAACTCTGTCATCAAAATCCAGTAAATCTAAACAGGTTTCGATACCCGAAACGATTTTTCCTCCAGCAAAAGCGACCAGTCCTGCAGCCATTCCGCCTCCGGCTCCAGCACCATCCATATCAATCACCTGAGGATCAACCAACTGATAGAAATCTGCCATGGCTTGATCCACTTGAGAGAATAATAAGGGTGCTAGACCTTTCTGTCCTCCAAAAACAGTTGTCGCACCACGCTCACCGCATAGAGGATTGTCTACATCCGTCAAAATCTCAATCTCAACTTCTTTCAAGAAAGCAGGAACCTGCTCAGCTGATATTCGGGCAACCTTTCCCAAAGACGAGCCAATGGGGCGCAGTCTATGATTGTCCGCATCGAAAAATTCATAGCCCAGGCCCGCTGCTAGTCCAATCCCACCGTCGTTGCTAGCCGAACCCCCAACACCAACTAAAATCTTTCTGACACCGTCTTCAGCCAGGTGCACAATCAATTCTCCCAATCCTTTGGTTTCTATGGCCAAGGGATTTCGTTTTTCCTGAGGAATAGAGGCAAGTCCGACCAAATCAGCCATCTCAAAAAGCGCTTGCTGACCATTTCTGGCGTAGGGCATTTTTACTGGCTGGCCAAAGGGTCCGGTTACGGTGTGGTAAAATTCAGCCCAGACCAAGGCTGCTGTCAGCGCAGCCATTGTCCCCTCGCCGCCGTCACCAACCGGCAGCAAGTCAAAGCTGGCATCTGGCAAGGCCTGAGAAAATCCTGTCTGCAGAGCTTGAGCAACCTGAGCAGCTGACAAACTTTCCTTGAATGAATCCGGTGCAATTAGAATATGCATGCCTCTCTCCTACTCTTTTCTATTGTCTAAAAGATCAATGACCCGATAGAGATTGCATTCTTGAATCTGGTAAGGAGCTTGCTCGCGCACGATCGGCTTGGCCATAAAGGCAATTCCCATCCCTGCCGCTTGAATCATAGGCAGATCATTGGCGCCATCTCCCATAGCAATTGTTTGATTTAATTCCAACTTGTTTTCAGCTGCCCATGCTTTTAACATGGCAAGCTTTGTATCCTTAGTGACAATCTCTCCTAAGACTTGGCCTGTTAAAAAGCCCTGCTGGATTTCCAAACGATTTGCCTTGACGTAGTCAATTCCAAGCTGCTCAGCCAGTCTGTCCACGGTCTCATGAAAACCACCTGACACCAAGCCTACTTTATAACCACGTTTATGCAGCTCCTTGACCAAGTCCTCGGCTCCCGGAGTGAAGTGAATCTTTTCAGCAATTCGAGCAAAAATATCCTCTGGCAGACCTTTTAAAAGGGCGACCCGCTCACGTAAGGCAGCTTCAAAGTCCAACTCTCCTCGCATGGCACGCTCGGTAATAGCCGCAACCTTAGCTCCTACCCCTGCCTCCTCTCCTAGCAGGTCAATCCCCTCTTCCATGATTAAGGTGCTGTCTACATCCATGACTAACAAGCCTTTGACTGTTTTCATCTCTTAACTCCTTACCAATTATTGATTATCCATCTTATTGTTTAAATATCATTAAATCTATTCGAACAGCTTTATCCTTCGATTCCATTAGTATTGAACCCCCATAGATTGTTCCGCTAGAGTGATCTAATCTTATTCGACAGGTAGTATCCTCTGGTAGATCATACTTGTTTTTGAGATGTTTAAAGAGTTCAGATTGATTTTCTGGCTGGTAGATGATATCGCGAAGCTCTGTTTCTGCACTCTTAAAAGTCTCTTTCACATCTAAGGATTCAAAATGATTTCTTTGAACAACTAAGTTAAGAATCTCTTCATCAAATAAAGGACTTATCTCTGAGCTGTAAGTTAGTTTGCCGTTAGAATAAGTAACAGGAACAGTCTCTTCTTTATCACCGATTGTTATTGTGTAATCACCCTTAATATCAGCTTGAGTAATATCTAAATCCACTGAATATTTTTTGACTTCGTCTCCATGCTCTATATAAACATGACTTATGTAACCCTTTAATCCAGTAAAATCCTTTTTCTCTTGTTCTAAAAACTTAAACATTGGCTCAAAAGTGCCTTCAAAATCATACTGTTCTCTTGTCCTGTTTTTTGGAATAGTATAATCATCTAAACGCCAGCCATTCAATGATGCTGCAGCCATAAGACCTATCAATGAAGTTATGACCCATAAAATAATTTTTATTTTTCTCATGTATACTTTACTCCACCATCTAAAAGTTTGGTTTATTTTATTTCATTTCTACTCTACCATAAAAATAAATGGTAGGCTGACTATTTTCCTTTCGCTAAATAAATTGCAGTACTGATTTGTATCACTTTTTCTTTAGATTCTAAACTTAGTAGGACATCATATCTATCATAATACGCATACCCAATACTAACTGAAAGTTTCGTGTCTGATGGCAGGTTATACTTTTCCACCATTTTTTTATATAACTCTGATTGTTCTTCTGGTTTGTAGATAATATCGCGAAGCTCTGTTTCAGCGCTATCAAAAGTCTCTTTCACATCCAAGGAAGCGAAATAATCTCTTTGAACAACTAAGTTAAGGATTTCTTCATCAAATAAAGGAGTTATCTCCGGGCCATAATTTAGTTTACCATTAGAGTATGTAACAGGAACTGTCTCTTTAGTGTCACCAAATGTTATGGTATAATCACCCTTAATGGCTGATTCAGTAATATCTAAATCAATCTCATAATCCTTTACTTGATCTCCGACTTTTATATAAACATCACAAATATAAGCCTTTAATCCAGTAAAATCTTTTTTTCTTCTTCCAAAAATTTAAACATAGGGTCAAATGTTTTCTCAAATTCGTACTGTTCTTTTGTTCTATTTTTGGGGACAGTGTAATCATCCAAACGCCAGCCATTTATCAATGTTATCGATAAAACGACTACACCTCCAAGAACAATGAGAATAATATATTTTTTAATCTTTTTCATTTCTTTTATAGACTTTCCGCTTTCATTTGTCCCTCTATTATAACATAAGAGCCTTTTTGCTGAGAATGAAAAAAAGTTCCCGAAGGAACTTCTTTTAAAAACGAATATTCTCGCGTGTTTTTTCGTAGGATGTCACAAAACGCTCTGTCACGCCTGGCTCGACAAGATCCAAAGCTTTTGAAATGATTTCCAAGGATTGAGCGTAGTCGTAGTCATGTTCAAAGACATACAAGGACTTGTTGAAAGCTGCTTGTACATTATCATCAAAGGAACGATAGCGGTTTGAATACTGCAACAGCTGCTCAGTCAAGGTAGCATCTTGGACGATACGATAGGTTTCTTCTTCCAATTGCTCCATATCATTTCCCAGAATTTCCAGCCAACGGTTAACTGATTCAATATTGACTCGTGTAGCTTCCAATTCCTTCACCAACTCTTCAATATTGTTGCTGGTTGAGAAGAAAATTTCTAAGAAAGAGTCTGGAATACCTGGCAAATTGCGTTTTTCCATATATCTCTTAATGGTATGCAATTTGTTCGCATAGATATTGACCTTCTGGCGAGCATTGGCATCATCTTTTTCAATCTCTGCCAGTGCTTCGCCAAGAGAAATCTGCTCATCTTCGATTTCTTTCAAACGCTCTTGGATAGCTTCCAACTCTTCCTGAACAACAGAATAAGCTTGCTTGGTTTCAGAAGAATCTTCTACCGCGCTAAGTACCACATCTTCCTGGGCAGAAAGCTCGGCCTGCAACTCCTTGACATGAGAAGTCTCCGTATCAGAGATAAGGAAGGTTTGAGATAAACGTTCTATCTCTTTTTGGAGTTGCTGGTTGTTTTCCTTTGTATGAGCCAGATAGCTAGGCAAGTTTTTAATCAACTTCTCCACTACTTTATGGGCTTCAATTTCCCGCGTAAAAATTTCATAGAGAGCGTTAATCTCTTCTTGCGCCTGCTCATTTTCATACTCAGCATTATCCAGCTCTAGAGCTGAAATATTAGCTTCGTTGCGTTTGAGGCTTGCATGGAGCTGTTGGAAACGAGACTCTATATCTGTTTCGATAAAGTGATAACCAGATTCCAAAAGCTTACGATGACCAGATTCTAAGTCTTCCAACTGATCTGGCAGTTTCACAGTCAACTCTTCAACAATAGCAGGAACTTTCTCAACGATATGCGTCAGAGCAAGAATATGATCCTCTGCCTTGTCCAAGATTTCAGCTGCTTCAACCGGGTCACCCGAAGAATTAAGAGTCACAAACTGAGAAAATTCTGACTGGATATTTTCCAGCTGTTTCTCAATCTCAGCTAGGGCTTGCCCATACGAGTCAGCATTCTCAGCCACCTGAGTTTGCAGTTTTTCAAACAAATCCAAGGCATGGAGCACTCGGCCACTGTTCTTAGACTCTTGCTCTTTAAGATCTTCCAAGGCAGCACGAATCATCTTGATATCTTCGTCAATCAAATCAATCTGACTCTCAATATTGCCGATGGCATGCTTGGCTTTTATGAAACGGAAAGAATTATTGTAACCTTCTGCTTCAAATAGATTATTTTCGATATCAGCAAATGAATTTAAGGACAAGTCTACCCATTTTTGATTCCATTCACGGAAGGCTACCTGACTCTGTCCAATCAAATGCATATTTTTTACTTCTTCAACTTCATCATTTACAGGGAGATTATAGAGTGCTTCTTTTCTCTCCTCCAAATTTTGAAGTAAAGCTTCATTTCTCTTTCTCATCAGAACTGCAGTACCATAGCCGACAACCAAAAGCAGAGCTACCACAGCAACGAGAATAACTAGTCCAATAGACATATAGAACTCCTTCACATTGTTACTATAAAGCAAACATAATGATTATATCATATTTTTGCCCATAATGGTTGATTTTTCTGATTTTTTTAGACGTCGAGCGTACTGTATACAGCATTTTCTTCGATAAATTCACGACGAGGTTCAACGCGATCCCCCATCAGCATGTCAAAAATCTTGTCAGCTTCCGCTGCATCATCCACTGAAACCCGTGCCATCAAGCGATGTTCAGGATTCATAGTTGTCTCCCACAGCTGATGGTCATCCATCTCTCCGAGCCCTTTATAGCGCTGAATGGTTGGCTTGGAGCGACCTTCACTGTAGCGAGCCAAAGCAGCTTGAAGCTCTTCTTCTTGGTTGGCACCTGGCTGGATGTATTCTTTGACTTCACTTCCGACCTTAACACCATAGATTGGCGGCTGAGCGATATAGACAAATCTAGCTTCCAGAACCGGCTTCATATAGCGGTAAATCAAAGTCAAGAGCAGGGTCCGAATGTGAGCACCGTCTACATCGGCATCGGTCATGATGACTAATTTTTGGTAGCGGGCCTTGCTGACATCAAAGTCAGCACCGAAACCAGTTCCCATAGCAGTAAAGAGACTGCGGATTTCTTCATTGGCCAATATCTTGTCCATGCTGGCTTTTTCAACATTGAGAATCTTACCACGAATTGGCAGAATGGCCTGAAATTCACGGTTACGACCGGACTTAGCTGAACCACCCGCTGAATCCCCCTCCACGATGAAAAGTTCAGTTTCCTGTGGGTCGTTGGACGAACAGTCAGCCAATTTACCTGGCAGATTGGAGATTTCCAAACCAGACTTCTTGCGGGTTACTTCCCGAGCTCGCTTGGCAGCAATTCTGGCCTTAGAAGCCAAAATTCCTTTTTCAACGATTTTTCGAGCCACAGCAGGATTTTCCAAAAGAAAATCTGAGAAAGCTTCACTAAAGAGGCGATTGGTAATCTTGACCACTTCGCTATTGCCCAGCTTGGTCTTGGTCTGACCTTCAAACTGAGGATTGGGGTGCTTGACAGAGATGACCGCTGTCAGTCCCTCACGAACATCTTCCCCAGTCAGATTGTCCTCGTTTTCTTTGAGAAGCTTGTTTTTCTTGGCATAGTCATTGATAACCCGAGTCAGGGCAGTCCGGAAACCTTGCTCGTGCGTTCCACCCTCGTGGGTGTGGATGTTATTAGCAAAGCTCATGACTGTTTCATGGTAGCCAGTCGTATACTGCATAGCTACTTCAACCGTAATGTCGTCCATTTCGCCGTCAGTATAAATCGGCGTTTCAAAGATTACATCCTTGTTTTCATTGATGTATTGGACATAGCTGGCAATCCCACCCTCATAGTGGTAATCCTTGACCTGCTCCATTCCATCTCGCTTATCAGTGATGGAAATTCTGAGACCACGATTGAGGAAGGCCAGTTCTTGTACCCGCTTATTGAGCTTTTCAAAGTCAAATTCTACTGTTTCAGTGAAAATCTCTGGATCCGGTGTAAAGTGAACTGTCGTACCAGTACGGTCTGTCTCACCGATGATTTCTAGGTCCGCGACTACATGACCGCGACGGTATTCTTGGTAATGAATCTGGCCGTTTTTATAAACGCGGACATCCAGTTGAGTGGACAGGGCATTTACAACGGAAGAGCCCACACCATGCAGACCTCCTGATACCTTGTATCCGCCACCACCGAATTTTCCTCCGGCATGGAGCACGGTAAAGACGGTTTCCACGGCTGGGCGGCCAGTTTTCTCCTGAATATCAACAGGAATTCCCCGACCGTTATCTACTACCGTGATGGAATTGTCTTTTTCGATAAAGACTTGAATGTGACTGGCAAAACCAGCCAGCGCCTCATCAATTGAGTTATCAACAATTTCCCATACTAAATGGTGAAGACCTTCCTTGGAGGTCGAACCGATATACATTCCTGGACGCATACGAACGGCTTCTAAGCCTTCTAAGACCTGAATCTGACTGGCATCATATTCCTGGGCCTGTATATCTTGCTGCTTTTCTTCTGTCATAGTGTTCCTTTTCTAATCAATATCTATAAATTCTTCAAGATGCTGCATATTATCAAAGAGATAGGTGTCAAAGCCAGCTGTCTGCCCTGCTTCAATATCCAGCGGACGGTCACCAATGACCAAGCCAGAGGCAATCTGATACTTGTCTTTTAGATAGAGCATGGAGTCTGGAGAGGGTTTCCTTGGAAAACCATTTGCAGCTGTCACCACTTCTGTAAAAGCTGATGAAATGGCAGTTTTCTCCAAGATTTCCAGTACTTGGTTGTCCCGGTGAGAGACCAGAAAGTTCCGCCCACCCTTGGCCACAATCCGCCTAAGCAAGTCTGCCGCGCCGTCAAATAAGACAGGGTGAGTCAACTCTTCTGCTTCATTGGCCTTATAAAACTTTAAAAAGTCTTTTTCTTGGGGAGCAAACTGCTGGACTGCATAGTCCGTAGACACCTTGAGGGCCTTATAAACTTCGTCGTGACTAGCTTGCAGACCAAACTCTTTCAAGGTTTGAACAAAAGCTGCTGTCGAAGTTTCATAATTATCCAAGAGTGTTCCACCTAAATCCCAGATGTAATCTTGATAATTCATACCTTTCATTATACCATAATTTTCATGAAAAAGGGGCTAATATTTGCCCGAATCCAGCACTTTTCCGACTTTTTTCAAGCCTTTTTCTAAACAAAATATCTCAAAGAATCTAAAATTTAAAAATGGCTGCTGGTTTCGTCCTTTTCAACAGCTCTAAATCCGTTCCATATAGAGGACCGCAAAAGTCATAAGGATTCAAAAAAGCTGGGAAACATTATGAATCCCAGCCTATTTTTAATTTCCAAATACATCTGTATAAAGCATAGCATCAGCCAACTGGTCAGCGTCTCCTCCCAGCTGACGAACCAGCTCATAGGCAAAAGCCAAGGCAGTTGATGGACCACGGCTAGTAATCAGCTTCCCATCAACAAGAACTGTTTCTTTCCGGTAAGTTCCATTTTTAATATTGTCTTGCGCACCATCATAGCAAGTGAAATACTTACCAGTCAAGACACCTGCGCGGTCAAGAGCAATGGGAGCGGCACAAATGGCAGCGATGAATTTGTCCGACTGCTGAAAGTCCTTCAAAAGCTGCATCAGGCGGTCATCATCACGGAGATTGGCCGATCCTGGCATCCCCCCTGGCAAAATAACCATATCATAGTCATCCAGCCGACCCTTCCAGACCTGATCCGCTTGAACAGTGATGGCATGAGATCCAGTCACTGATTCATCAAAACCAATCATATGGCAGACAAGACCTGCACGGCGCAAGACATCCACAACTGTCAAGGCCTCGATTTCTTCAAAGCCGGGAGCTAAGAGTAAAGCTGCTTTTTTCATAAAAATATCCTTTCTGAGATGAGCCAGTCACAAAATCGCATCTGATTTGTGAGTCAAAAACTTGCTTTATTTTTATTTTAATTTCTTCAGTACGACTTTTTTACGGACAGCTGGAATTCGCTCCTTCTTTTCATCCGTCAGGCTGTTCTGATAGGAGACGGACAGTAGGAGACCAACACCGATAAGATTACTGATGATAGAAGAGCCACCCTGTGAGATAAAGGGCAGCGGAATCCCTGTCAGAGGTAGAATCCCTGTCACCGCTCCAATATTTTCAAAGATATGGAAGAGCAGCATCATGATAAAGCCAGTTGAGATATAGGTGTAAAACTGGTTGTTGGATTTAATCGTAATCTTGAGCATGCGATAAATCAACAGTAAATAGAGCATGATAACCAAGGTTGAGCCCAGAAAGCCAAAATCTTCCGCAATGACAGTGAAAATCATATCACTTTCCCGAACAGGCACCAAGAGATTAGAGACATTAAAGCCTTGGCCAGTCAGACCGCCGCTTCCGACAGCGATTTGTCCCTGTGCTTGCTGGAAGGTGGTCGTCTGAGCGTAGTCAAAAGGATGAAGCCAAGCCAAAATCCGATTGATTTGGTAGGTTGGCATGCCTAGATTATGCAGAAAGGCACGACCGCCATCGGAAATAAAGATAAAGAGAAATCCTCCCAACAGCAGGACTCCCGTCAGAAAGACCGGCAGAATAATCTTCCAAGAAACACCTGACAGTAGAACGATACCGCCATATATAGCAACAAAAACTAAAGCTGTCCCCAAATCACTCTGAAGGGTTAACAGAACCAGAACAGGCACTGTGTAGAGCCCAAGCTTCAGAATCAGAAAAAAGTCTAAAGCCAAGGTTCGCTCATCCTGCTTGTGCTGCTGGAGAAAATGAACCACCAGCCGCGACAGCATGAGAATATATGAAATCTTCATGAACTCCGAGGGCTGAAAGAGGGTCACACCACGAATAGCAATCCAGTTTTTTGCACCAGTGGAGGCTACCAGAGATTGGCTGTAAAAAATCAGAGGCAAGACCATGAGGCCAAGACCAAAAACATAGAGATAAGGCGTAATTTTCCAGAGAAACTTGGTGTTAAAAAACATGAGGATAAAGCTGAGCAAGAAGCCCACCGCAATCCAGGCAATCTGCTGACCAACCATGGGCCAGGCATTGTCAGGATAATCATGACTAACAGCAATGTATATAGCCACAACTCCGATTGAAAGCAGCATCAAAACGGGCAAAATTAAACTATAATCAATCCGAGACTCAAACGTCCGTCTTTGATAGGGCATAGTCCCTCCTTTTTAGAAAAAATACTGGATAATCAAGCTGGAAACAGCGACGCAAAACCAAGCGAAAGCACCAGTCAGCAAAGGCGCTGCTCCTGCTTGCTTAAACTGCTTAAAGGAAACCTTTGCGCCAATAGCTGCCAAGGCCATAGCCATCAGCCACTGAGAAATGAATTTTGTATAGGGGATGACAGAGGCCGGCAGAAATCCAAGACTGCTGATAAGTGAAGCTAGGACAAACCAAGCTATAAACCAAGGAAAAATCTGTTTCAAGTTTGTCTTTTGTGACGACTTCTTAGACTTGATATAGCGATAAGCTGTGAAGATCAAGCAGGCCGGTACAATCATCAGAGCCCGACTAAGCTTGACAATAGTCGCCAAGTCCCCAGCTGACGGGCTATATGTATAGCCTGCTGCCACTACTGACGAAGTATCATTGATGGCTGTTCCAGCCCAAGTCCCGAAAAAGGTATCCGACATCTGCAGCAAATGCCCTAAAAAAGGGAAAATGAATACTGCTAAAATATTGAAAAAGAAAATAGTGGAGATGGACAGGGCAATTTCCTCTTCATCAGCGTCTAAGATTGGTGAAGCAGCCGCAATGGCAGAACCTCCGCAGATGGCTGTTCCAAAACCGATTAAAATAGTCAAGACACGGTTCATCTTAAAGAAACGGCCAGCCAGATAAGCCGCCAGAAAGGCTATCAGAATGGTGATAAGACTGATACGAAGAGAAGAAATCCCTGTCTCAGAAACCTGACCAATGGACATGGAAAATCCCAAAAAGATGATGGAATACTGCAACAATTTCTTCCCCGAATAGCTGAGTCCTTCCTGAAAAACAGCCGGCAGCTTCATGCTGTTGTTCAAAACAATCCCAAAGACAATAGCCAAAACACTAGAGCCTATCAAGGGAAGCAAGCCGCCTAAAAAGATAGAAACAGCCGCTATGCCAAAGGACAACAGAATTCCTGGTAAATATTTTTTCACGAACACCCCTTCTTTCCTATGCCTCTCATTATAACAAATTTTGTCCCAAAAATCTGAATGAACCTAAAAAATCAGCCAATAAAAATCAGCTGATTTCAGATAGTTTCAGTCAAAAAATTCTTGTAATTCCTGCATAATGGCTGCCTCTGGCAGAATATCCAAAGAAGCCAATTGTGACAGATGATGCTGAATCTGCTTTCCATAGCGTTTACTAGAAATGCGATTATCCAAAAGAATAACAGCTGATTTCTGATGCTCATTGCGCCGGGTCCGGCCAATAGCCTGCTTAAGCCGTAAGATGGCAAGAGGCAGTTGATAATCATAAAAGGCATTCTTACCTTCCGCTTTCAGGCGGCTGTTAATCTTTTGCACAAAGAAATCCTTGGGATTGTCAAATGGAATCCGAGTAATCAGCTGAATAATCTGGTCTTGCTCAGCAAAATCAGCCCCCTCCCAGAAGCTGCCAGAGCCCAAAAGGATACCTGCCTCTCCTCTATCAAAACGGCGTTTGATATTGCCGGCATCGCCATTTTTATATTGGGCCAAATGCGGCAGAGCCAGCAAGTCCGAAACAGCCAAAAGCAAATCTTTAGAGGTGAAGAGGACGACGATAGGCAGACCAAGTTTTGCCACTTCTTGCAGGCAAGCAACAATCTCTCGAGTAAAATCCTCAATTGACAAATCCACTACTGCTGGAAAACTTTCATCTAAAAAGAGCTTCTGCAGTGGCTTCTTCTTGCTTTTCAGCTTGTAAAAATGATAACTTTCAAAGCCTAGCAACTGCGCCAGATTGACCTTTGAGCTGATTTCCAGAGTAGACGAAACCAAGATAACCTTGGCCCTTTCAGGCAAAAAGTCTGTAAAATGCAGCAATTCTGAACGGCCAGCATGCAGAGTCATCAAGCGATGATCTGCCAAAACTTCATCAACCAACCAATAATACTGGTATTTGCCACTGAACAAGTGCTGCAGCTCAGGCAATGAACTTGTCTTTAACTCGGACACATCCTGAAGCAGTCGGGAAATCTTTTCCGGACTTAGCTCTGATGCTTTCTTGCGATGCTTCTCTGCGGCATCAGCCAGCTCAAACTGAATGCTTTGCAAAAGCCGTTGCTGCAGAAGTTTCCCTTCTTCCTGAAGGAGATGATTTATCTGCTGCAGCGTTTTAGTTAGATTTATACTGGACTGAGAGAAGCTTTCCAAGGCGAAAAACATCTTCTGAGCTTCATCAACTACCAGAATACGATTGTCCAGCAAAGACTGGTCATCCTCTAAACGCGTCAGCAGGTATGCATGATTGGTAACCACGACTCGACTAGTAGCTGACTTGACCTGTCCCAACCGCCAAAAATCTTCCTCATAAAAAAGAGAATGTTTGCTTAGCTTGCCATCATGACGGATTTCATTAAAGTAGCTTGAGAAGCGATGAGCCTGTCCGATTTCATTCAAATCACCCGTTTTGGTTTCTGTCAGCCAAACCAAGAGTTGCAGTTTGCAGCGATTAACCAAACGGTTGTCATATTCCCTGTCCAGTGTCTGATAGAAATGGTCCAGCTTGAGATAATTCTCCGGACTCTTGAGACTGTGAAAGGAAATACCAAATACTTCCTCCAACAATCGCCCTTCCTTTCGCAACAGCTGGTCCTGCAGAATCTTAGTCGGAACCGTCACTAGTACTTTTTCTTGACCTCTAGACAAGATAGGCAGCAAGTAGCCAAAGGTCTTACCTAAGCCTGTCTGCGCCTCTAAAAAACTAGCCTCCTGCTGGTCCAGAGCTTCCTCCATAAAGCGAGCAAACTTGAGCTGTTCTGGCCGCTCTTCTAAGCCCAGCAGGTATAGATTGGTCAGGAAATCCTGCGACAGCTTCTTTTCCGAAGTCAGCTTTTGGGGACGTCGCAGGAAAATACCATGGCAGGATTGCAGTTCCTTATCTTGCTGATCCGGCATTGTCTGATAAACTTCCTCGATAGCCAGACGCGACTCATAGATAATGCTATCCGCCAAAGTTAGCATTTTCTCAACCAAGGCCTTGGGCAGGCTCTTGATTTTGTCTTGTATTTTTAAAAATAGCTGAGCCGTTGCTTGAGCATCTGCCAGAGCAGTATGGGCGTTTTCCAAAGAAATATCCAGCAGATCGCAGAGATTACCCAAGGAATATTTATCAAAGGTCGGGTAAAAGACCTGAGACAACTCCACCGTGTCCACACGCGGTGTCAGCAAGTCAAACCCTTCCCAGAAAAGGGCCTCCGCTAGTAGATTAGCGTCAAACTTGACATTATGAGCAACAAAAATCGCATCCTGAATCAGCTCATATACCTCCGCTGCTACCTGAGAAAACTCCGGGGCTCGGCCAAGCCGCTCATCATCCAAACCTGTCAACTCTTTGATATGCTCATCCAGTTCCTCATGAGGATTGACATCTGTTTCATAAGTCTTAGTAATGATTCCATTTTCAATCAGAACAATGCCAATCTGGATAATCTTTGCACTGCTGCCCGTTCCTGTAGCCTCCAAGTCCACAACGGCATACTTATAATCATTTTGTGTCATACTGCTATGATTATATCATAAAAGCCTTTCTGAGACATCTGAAAATTTTCAGCCCTAGCCTAGAAAGCAATTCTGTGCAAAAAATTTTCTTTTCTGTTACACTCAATAGCAGAATACATTTTCCGAGGAAATCAGATGAAAATTCATAAAATTATCAACCTTGTTGCTTTTGAAAATACCTATATCTTAGAGAACGATCAGGGTCTCCTAGTCATCGATCCTGGCAGTGACTGGAAAAAGATTGAGCGCAAGCTGGAGGAACTCGCCAAGCCTGTGATTGCTATACTCTTGACCCATACCCATTATGACCACATTATGAGTTTAGAAAAGGTCCGGGAGCACTATGCTGCCCCACCTGTCTATGTGGCTGAGAGTGAAAGCAGCTGGCTCTACACACCGACAGATAACCTATCTGGTCTGGCGCGCCATGCTGATCTGGATGATATTATCTGTCGACCAGCAGAAGAGTTTTTCTCCTACGAAACAGACTATGATATTGGAGGCTTTCACTTCTATGTGCTTGCAACACCTGGCCACTCCATCGGAGGTGTCTCTCTAGTCTTTCCTAATGACTGCCTTGTTTTGACGGGCGATGCCCTCTTTCGAGAAAGCATCGGACGAACGGATCTGCCGACAGGAAACATGGAGCAATTGCTGACATCCATTCGCGAGAAACTTCTGGTATTACCTAAAGACTACGCTGTTTATCCTGGGCATGGTCATGATACCACTATTTCACATGAAAAAATCTTTAATCCATTTTTAGCTCAGTAGCCATTAAAGCAATTAACTATAACAAAAATAGAGTTTGAAATTCTTCAAACTCTGTTTTTTTATGATTTGTTAAATCTTCAAGAAGCGTCTCATAGAGATGATAGATCCCAATGATCCGATAAGAATTCCCAACACAAAGAGTGCTGCTATCATAATCGGACTAAAGAGTTTTGGATCAATCATAGAAAGTCCTTGACCTACCAAGCTCTTATTCATAGTCTGGTAGGCTATACCATATGTCAAATACACTACAAGTGACGGAACTGTTGCTCCTAACAAGCCAATCCATGCTCCTTCAAACAGAAATGGACCGCGGATATAGCTATTTTTGGCACCAACCAAGCGCATGATTTGAATCTCACGACTTCGGGAAATAATGGTAATCCGAATAGTATTGGAAATGAGAAGGATAGCAATGAAAATCAGAAGCGCTGTCCCAATCAATCCCCATGTTTGGATGAAATTAGAAAACGCAAAGAGATTTTTGGTATTGGTACCACCATTTTGAACCTCTGATACACCATCAATCTTACGAGCATCTTTTGTAACAGATTCTACATACTTAGGTGCCTTGGTCTCAACAATATAAGCATCGTAAAGAGGATTATTTTCTTCATCAAAAACATCCCACTCACTACCCATGGTCTCTGTTAGCTTATTATACTGCTCTTGCTTACTAGAAAAAGTAACCTTCTCTACATTTTTCATAGAAGTCAGAGCATCATAGACCTTGTGATAGTCTTCATTCTGAACTGTTTGACCTTCTTTTACAATCGTTTCGCTATTATCGAAAACATCCTTACGCATGTATACCATGACGCGGACATTATTGGAAATATCATTTGCCAACTTGGCTGTATTTAAAATTACTGAAGCAAAGACAGCCACTAAGCTCAAGGTAATCATAACCGAGCTGACAGCCGCTACAGTCATCCAACCATTCCGCGTAAGACTCTTAAGCGACTCAATCAAATGACGAAAAAATCTTCTAATCATCGTATCCGTATTCTCCTTCCGCTTCATCACGTACCACACGGCCATTTTCAATAGCAATAACGCGGTGACGCAGAGTATTTACAATCTGGCTGTTGTGGGTGGCCATCAGGACAGTTGTTCCCTGAAGGTTAATCCGCTCCAGCAGGTTCATAATCTCCCAAGAATTATCTGGGTCCAAGTTTCCTGTCGGCTCATCCGCAATCAGGACTTTAGGGTTGTTAGCAATAGCACGCGCAATGGCAATCCGCTGCTGCTCACCACCGGAAAGCTCATTAGGGAATGAGCGGACCTTATGCTTAAGACCAACCAGATCCAGCACTTCCATAACCCGCTTTTTAATATTACGGCGGCGCTCACCGATAACTTCCATGGCGTAGGCAATATTCTCATACACCGTCTTTTTAGGAAGAAGTTTGTAGTCTTGGAAGACGACTCCAACCTGACGGCGCAGCATTGGAACATCGCGCTTCTTAATCTTAGCCAAGTCAAAATCAGCTACTTTCAGACTTCCCTTATCCAGCTTTATCTCCCGGTAAAGCAAACGAATAAAGGTTGACTTTCCTGCTCCTGAAGGACCTACAATATAGGCAAACTCCCCAGGTTCTACGTTAATAGACACACTACGCAGAGCAGTGGTCCCGTTGCCATACTTCTTGACAACATCTTTCATTTCAATTATTGACATCTATTGAAATTTCCTTTCAATCTAATTCTAATCTCTTGCATTTCCTAGTTCAAACGCCATTTCAAATAAGCGTCGATGAAACCATCCAAATCTCCATCCATCACCTTGTCCACCTGTGCTACTTCGTAACTGGTCCGATGGTCTTTGACCATAGTATAAGGCGTAAAGACATAGGAGCGGATTTGGCTGCCCCAGGAAATCTCCTTCTTATCTCCCTTGAGTGAATCGACTTCGGCTGCTTGTTTCTCTTGCTCTAGCTGATAAAGCTTGGCCTGTAGCATCTTCATCGCCCGATCACGATTTCCATACTGAGTCCGGTCAACCGTAGACTGCACCACAATTCCTGTAGGAATATGCGTCAGCCGCACACCAGTCGAAACTTTATTGACGTTCTGCCCGCCGGCTCCTCCCGAGCGGAAAGTGTCCATCTTAATATCGTCATCGCGAATTTCCACCTCAATGGTGTCATCTAACTCTGGCATGACCTCTACTGAGGTGAAGGAAGTATGGCGACGCTTGGCTGAGTCGAATGGCGAAATCCGGACCAAACGGTGGACTCCCATTTCTGACTTAAGCAGACCATAAGCGTGCGGTCCTTCAAATGAAAGGGTCACCGACTTAATGCCTGCCTCATCTCCCGCTTGATAGTCCAAGACCTCTACTTTGAAACCCTTGGCATTGCCAAAGCGTGTATACATACGCAGCAGCATATCTCCCCAATCCTGGGCCTCTGTACCACCAGAGCCCGGGTGAATTTCAAGGATAGCATTGTTATTGTCGTAAGGCTCAGATAGGAGCAGGGTCATTTCGTAGCTGGTCATCATTTTCTCGAGTTCAGCCAGTTTTTCTTCCAACTCACCCTGAACCGACTCATCTTCAGCCAGAAAATCAAGCAAGATTTCCGATTCATCAAAAAGCTCGGTCATTTGATGGAAATTTTCATAGGTTTGCTTGAGTTCATTTAGCTCTTGAGAAGTCTTCTGGGCTGCAATGTTGTCATCCCAAAAGTCGGGTTCTGTCATCTTATTTTCTAAGATGGCAATTTCTTCTTCCAGACCTTCTAAGTCAAAGAGACCCCCTGAAAGAAGCTAATTTTTCACGATTTGCGTCAATCTTTTGACGAATTTCTGAAATGTCCATAAATACCTCTTTTCACATATCGTTTAATTATAACATAAATTAAACAGTTTGCCTAATCTCACATTCAGCAGCTTACATTTTATCGGATTTTCCCTAGCTAGGCAAGACAAGCGACTCCTTGTCACTTAATTGTTAGAAAAGTAATATAATGACATGGGGTTGGAAGAATTATTTCAAGCCTTCCTAGACTTCATCTATGGATAAACGAAATACAAAATTACGATAATTTATGAGGTGTTTAGATAAAAGGGAGAAACTCCATAGGACCTTAAGCATTTTCAAGTTTTGAAAAATATGCTAGACTAAAATTATGACAAGAATCGGATTTATGAGCGACCTCCATCTGGACTCCAACCAGTTTGGAGATTTTGAGCGGCAAGTTCTTCGCCAGCTTTTAAAAGAGGAAGGGATTGACCACCTACACATTGCAGGAGATTTGTCCAACGACCTGACCAAGATCAGTTTGCCCTTTCTTGAAACTTTGAAGCAAGAGATTCCCCTCTCTTTTAATCTGGGAAACCACGATATGCTGGGACTTTCTGAGCAAGAAATTTCAAACTATGATTTTCAGATCCAGCAATTTGGCCAGACCAAGCTCATCAGCTTTTCTGGCTGGTACGACTACAGCTTTGGTCCAGAAAAAAGCAAGGAAGAGCATCTGAGAACCAAGACTAATTTCTGGTTTGACCGCAGATTGGAGCGTCAACTCGACGACCCTAGCATTACAGCTCAGACACTGCAAGAGTTAGAAAAACTGCTGATGACTTTAGATGGTCCCATTATTGTTGCTCTGCATTTTGTCCCCCATCAAGACTTTCTATACGACCATCCCTACTTCCAGCGCTTCAACGCCTTCCTAGGAAGCCAAGCTTTTCATCGGCTCTTTGTCAAATACAGGGTGAAAGAAGTGATTTTTGGTCATCTCCATCACCGCCACCAAAGCCGTGTTATCGAAGGTGTCCGCTACCATATGCGTCCTCTGGGCTATATCCGCGAATGGGAACTGACTCGAAACTTTTTTAATGACTTTCCTCAGTATAAAATTCCCCAGATGTACCGCCTGCACAAGCGTTATAATGCTGTTAAAGATTTAGCCGAATTTCGAGACTATAAGAAAAAACACCTAGCAGACGAACTGCGAGATGCTTTAATGGTGATTGAAGTTCAGTAATGAAAATGTTGAATAGCAGTTCTCAGCTCATCTGAGAGCTGCTTTTTGCTGTCCAACTGCACATAGACTTCTAATAAACAGGAACGAAAATTGGAAAAAGCAATGAAGTCTTGGTTACTTTCCAATGGAAAACTCTGTGATTGAAGCCACAGTCTAAGTTCATGCTGCGACAGTTTTTTCTTTAAGACAGCTTGATAGAGCACCTGGGATAAGCGCCAATCCTCATCATTTCCGAAACGGACTGAAACTCTTTTAAAAACTTGATGAATGATCTCTAAAACCTCTGGCATCCTACTGGAGGGGAAGTCCGGATGACAAGCCACTTCTGTCAATAAGTCTGCTCCATGAGCGAAGGCATGAACCCAACCGTATTTCCTGGAGTAACCCCTTGTGTCTCTTTCTACTGACAAGTAGGTTAGCCCCTTATCTAGTAAGTATTTTCTTCCTTGCACTGATAAAGCCTGATAATACGAAGAATTTGGATTGCCATCACAGTTTAAGAGATTAGCATAAAGCAAAGCCGTGAAGGAACGTGTTAAGGTAGCTTGACCATTTTTATCACTCATATAAAAAAGTCCTTGTCTTTTGACTGCTTCTTGAGCTAAGAAACGAAACTGTTCAGCTGAAAACAGATCATCCTGAAGTCCCCTTGCTATGGACGAAAAGACTAACTCATCACGGATTTTCGCTTCTGGATGATCAATATGATCCAGTAACCATAAGATTTCTTCCTCATAATATAAAGGAGAAGCTTCTTCCAACTTCTTTCGTAAGTTTTGATACATACTTTCACCGTCCTTTCGAGTTGCTTTCTTTGAATTTGATTATATCGCCTTGTACGCAAAAAAGCCATCCGTAGATGACTTTTTGCTATTAAATAGCATTTTTGTCCATACCTAATTTACGTTGGATGAACTTAACAATTTCAACAATGACAATCATGGCAAAGCTACCAATCAGAACAACTGTCCATTGTGACAAGTCCAGTTTGGTCACATGGAAAATCTTTTCCAGTGGATCAATTACAATAGTTGAAATCAATAGGATGAAAGAAACCAGAATAGACCAGTTAAAGGTCTTAGACTTGAATGGACCAACTGTAAAGATAGATTGATAAACAGATTTTACATTGTAAGCATGGAAGAGCTGGATAAGGCCAAGCGTTGCAAAGGCCATTGTCAAAGCGTCCGCATGGATAGTCTTGACATCACCGACATGGACGGGATTAGAGATAGCATAACCATAAACCGCCAGAACCAAAGCCCCTTGCAAGACACCCTGATAGATGATAGAGCTCATCACTCCACCTGAGAAGAAGCTAGACTTACGGCCACGAGGCTTATGACTCATAACACCTGGCTCAGCAGGCTCAACTCCCAAAGCAATTGCTGGGAAGGTATCCGTTACTAGGTTAATCCAAAGCAGATGAACTGGCTGCAACACATCCCAGCCAAAGAGGGTTGCCAAGAAAATAGTCAGTACCTCAGCTGTATTAGCTGAAAGGAGATACTGGATAGTCTTTTGAATATTAGAGAAGACCTTACGTCCTTCTTCCACGGCTACAATGATGGTCGCAAAGTTATCATCTGCCAGAATCATGTCAGAGGCACCCTTAGATACTTCTGTACCGGTAATTCCCATACCGATACCGATATCAGCTGTCTTCAGAGCTGGTGCGTCATTGACACCATCACCTGTCATGGCTACGACCTTACCTTGGTTTTGCCAAGCTTTGACAATCCGTACCTTATGCTCAGGAGAAACCCGTGCATAGACAGAGTATTGGCCAACAACCTTTTCGAATTCTGCATCAGAAAGCTCATTGAGCTCTGCACCAGTCAGGACATGGTCTTCAGTATCTCCCTCTTCGATGATACCCAAGCGCTTAGCGATAGCTTCAGCTGTATCCTGATGGTCACCAGTAATCATAATCGGACGAATACCTGCTTCCTTGGCTACACGAACAGCTTCTGCTGCTTCTGCACGTTCTGGGTCAATCATACCGATTAAACCAGTAAAGATTAAATCATTTTCTAGATTTTCAGATGTCAGGTCAGTCGGAACTGCATCAATAATCTTGTAAGCACCAGCCAGCACGCGCAGAGCTTGGTGAGCCATCTCTGAGTTGTTAGACTTAATCAGCTGTGAAGTAGCATCATCAATCGCTGCAACATCTCCAGCCTTATCACGGGCAACACAGCGTTTCAATAGTTGATCTGGTGCTCCCTTGACTGCCACTAAGAATTTCCCATCTGGCAATGGATGGACAGTAGACATGAGCTTACGATCTGAATCAAAGGGCAGCTCAGCTACACGAGGATATTTCTCTAAAAAGGCCTTCACATCATAGCCCTTGTCCAGAGCATATCGGATAAAGGCTGTTTCTGTTGGGTCACCAATTAGCTTCCCTTCTTGGTCAATCTTAGTATCATTGGCTAAGACAACCGAACGTAAGAGCGGCAGCTCCAGCCCAAGTTCAATATCTTGTCCAGCTTCATTCAGGACTCCGTCATAAAAGACTTTTTCGACCGTCATCTTATTCATGGTCAGGGTACCAGTCTTATCTGAAGCGATAATCTCAGTTGATCCCAAAGTCTCAACAGCCGGAAGCTTACGGACAATCGAATTCCGCTTAGCCAGAACCTGAGTTCCCAAAGCTAGCACAATGGTAACGATAGCAGGCAGACCTTCAGGGATAGCCGCAACTGCCAAGGCTACAGAGGTCATCAGCTCATCCAGTGGATTTTTCCCTTGAATGAAGACACCGACTACAAAAGTCACTGCAGCAATCACCAAGATAGCATAGGTCAGAACCTTAGACAGACTATTAAGATTTTGCTTAAGAGGTGTGTCCGTTTCATCCGCATCCTGCAACATACCTGCGATATGGCCGACTTCCGTATACATCCCTGTATTGACAACCAACCCAACCCCACGACCATAGGTCACATTTGAGTTTTGGAAAGCCATATTGACCCGGTCGCCAATACCAGCATCTGCAGCTACCTCAACAGTCAAATCTTTCTCAACCGGAACAGACTCACCTGTCAAAGCTGCTTCTTCGATTTTCAGTGAATTAGCTTCTAAAAGTCGCATATCCGCTGGGACAACATCACCGGCTTCCAGTCTAACAATATCACCAGGTACCAACCCCTTAGAATCTACTTCTGTGACATGACCATCACGCAGGACACGTGCAGCCGGGCTGGACATGGATTTGAGAGCTGCAATGGCTTCTTCAGCCTTGCCCTCCTGATAGACACCGAAGATGGCATTGATGATTACGACTGCTAAGATGATTAAAGCATCTGCGATGTCTTCGCCGCCTGATGTGACAACAGACAAGACAGCTGCTACCAACAAGATGATAATCATCAAATCCTTGAACTGCTCCAAAAACTTCATTAAGAGAGATTTTTTCTCCCCTTCATCCAGTTCATTGCGGCCATAATCAGCTAAACGCTTGGCTGCTTCTTGACTGGACAAACCTTGCTCTGAAGCGTCCAAAGTTTTGAAAATTTCCTCAGGACTCTGGGTGTAAAAAGCTTGGCGCTTTTGTTCTTTTGACAATGTATTCCTCCTCTTGGCCTCTTTTATTTCTGAACTTTTCTGACCACTACGACTCATCATCTTGAGCCGCACCAGTCATATCCAAAAAGTCAGAAACAAAAAAGAGACCTGTTTATTAACAAGTCTCGCTATTTCATACAAGGCCGGAAATTTCTTTCGTATTGACGACCTTGTAACGGTTATTCCGTTAGCTACTCCCTTGAGTTAGAAACTATTATACCAAATTTTCAGGCTTTTGCAAGGGAAACATCATGATTTTCAAGAGATTTCTCAGAGAATTACAGCTAACCCCAGCTAATCTCCATTTCATAGCAGGCAAAAATCTGCTCTCCATCAACTGTTTTTAACTGATAATGAAGTTGCAGAACCTGCTTGGTCAAATCAACTTTATAGAAAGAAGTATCGGTCACAAACTGCTGGAAGCCCACAGGTGTATGGATGCCAACTAGCGCCTGACCTTGACTGATGAAGCGCATGATGGACTTAGGCTCAGAAAAGCGCGTCATAACAAGCTCTTTATCGTGAAACTTCAGAACTACTTTCTCTCCTTCTTCATTCTTGTATAGCAGATAATGAAAGTCTCCTTTTTGCGTCCAGTCCGTATCGTAGACCTGATCGATTAGCTCGGTATGCCCGTCCAGCTGGATGTGATTTTTTATTCTGATTTGCATCTTCATCTCGTTTCTCTTTTTCTTTCCCTATTTTATCAAAAAAAGGATAAAATTGCTCTTCTTTCAGTTGCAGCTTTGATTTTTTTCCTACTATGATTTGTGGTATAATGGTAACATGATTGAAAAAGTATTTCGGGACCCAGTTCATAATTATGTTCATGTGGACCATCAGGTTATCTATGATTTAATCAATACTAAAGAATTTCAACGGCTGCGCCGCATCAAACAGCTGGGTACTTCCGGCTATACTTTCCACGGCGGGGAGCACAGCCGTTTTTCGCATTGTCTGGGAGCTTATGAGATTGCTCGGCGCATCACCAAGATTTTCAACGAAAAATACCAAGCCAACTGGGACAGCCATGAAAGCCTACTGACCATGACAGCCGCTCTCCTGCATGACTTGGGACACGGAGCTTATTCACACACTTTCGAGCGCCTTTTTGATACTAATCACGAGGACATTACGCGGCAAATCATCACCAGTCCTGAAACAGAGATTCATCAGGTACTGGTGCAGGTTTCACCAGATTTTCCAGAAAAGGTAGCTAGCGTTATTAACCATACCTATCCCAATAAGCAGGTGGTCCAGCTGATTTCCAGCCAGATTGATGTGGACCGGATGGATTATCTCTTGCGCGATTCCTTCTTTACTGGCGCTTCCTATGGGCAATTTGACTTAACCAGAATTTTACGAGTGATTTGTCCAGTAGAAAACGGCATCGCCTTCAAGCGCAATGGCATGCATGCGGTGGAAGACTACGTAGTCAGCCGCTACCAGATGTACATGCAGGTCTATTTCCACCCGGCCAGCCGAGCGATGGAAGTTCTGCTGCAAAATCTGCTCAAGCGAGCTAAGTTCCTCTATCCGGCCCAGAAAGATTATTTTGCGCTGTCATCGCCCAATCTCATTCCATTCTTTGAAAACAGAGTGACCCTGCAGGATTATCTGGCCTTGGATGATGGTGTTATGAATACCTATTTCCAAGTCTGGATGACTAGTCCAGACAAGATTTTATCTGACTTGGCTCAGCGTTTTATCAACCGCAAGGTCTTTAAGTCTATCGTCTTCTCTCAGGAAAACGAAGGGCATTTGGATATCATGCGAGACCTAGTTGGACAGGTTGGTTTTGACCCTGATTACTATACTGCTATCCATCGTAATTTTGATTTACCTTACGATTTCTACCGGCCTGACGTTGAAAAACCCCGGACCCAGATAGAAATCCTACAAAAAGATGGCAGCTTAGCAGAACTGTCCAGCCTGTCTCCTATCGTCCATTCGCTAGCCGGGACCAGACAGGGTGATAATCGCTTCTACTTCCCCAAGGAAATGCTAGCAGAGACCGGACTTTTCAGCGAAAAAAACCAGACCTTTATGCACTATATCAAAAACGACCAATTTACCTACGGAGAATAATATGTCTATCAAATTAGTTGCCGTTGACATTGACGGTACCCTTTTAAATAACCAAAAAGAAATCACTCCTGAAGTCTTCAGTGCTGTTCAGGATGCCAAAGCTGCTGGTGTCAAAATCGTCATTGCAACCGGCCGTCCTATTGCAGGCGTTCAAAAGCTTCTCGAGGATCTAGAGCTTAATCAGCCAGACAACTATGTCGTTACTTTCAACGGCGGACTGGTGCAGGATACTGTCACAAGTCAAGAATTAATCAAAGAAACACTGACCTATGACGACTATCTGGATATCGAACTGCTCGGGCGAAAATTAGGTGTTCACATGCATGCCATCACCAAGGACGGCATTTATACAGCCAATCGCAACATCGGCAAGTACACTGTTTACGAGTCCAATCTCGTCAGCATGCCAATCTTCTACCGCACACCTGAAGAAATGGCCAATAAAGAAATCGTCAAGTGCATGTTTATTGATGAGCCGGAAATTTTGGACGCGGCCATTGCTAAGCTGCCACCGGAATTAGCTGAAAAATATACACTGGTTAAATCAGCTCCTTTCTATCTGGAAATTGTCAAAAAGACTGTCAATAAAGGGGCTGCTATCCTTCATCTGGCTGAAAAACTTGGCTTAAGCAAGGAGCAGACTATGGCTATCGGTGATGAAGAAAACGACCGCGCCATGCTGGAAGCCGTTGGCTCTCCTGTTGTCATGGAAAACGGCAAGGAAGAACTCAAGAAAATCGCCAAATATATCACCAAATCGAACGACGAATCTGGCGTAGCGCACGCTATTAGAGAGTGGGTTTTAAAATAATGTTTAGTTACAAAATTGGAATTTCAGCTCAGGAACACGACGATTTTGTCACGGCTCATCCGCAGGCCAATCTTCTGCAGAGTTCAGCCTGGGCTCAGATTAAGGATAACTGGGCCAATGAGCGCTTGGGCTTCTATAAAGACGACCGCTTGGTTGCTGCAGCCAGTGTCCTGATCAAGCCACTGCCCTTAGGGATGACCATGCTTTATATTCCGCGCGGTCCCATCATGGACTATGGTGACAAGGAGCTGCTGACCTTTGTTTTGGCCTCGCTCAAGAAATTTGCCAAGGAGAAAAAAGCGCTCTTTGTCAAGTTTGACCCTAGCCTCTTTCTGGCAGAAAGCAAGATGGGTGCTGAATTGCAAGACAATACAGAGACGGTTGAGCTGATTCAACAGTTACAGGAAGCAGGAACTGTCTGGGTCGGACGGACTGAGTCTCTGGACGAAACCATCCAGCCTCGCTTGCAGGCCAATATCCATAAAGAAGATTTCAGCGAGGATCTGCTTTCTAAGAGTACTCGGCAGGCTATTCGCACAGCCCGTAACAAAGGCATCCAAATCCAATTTGGCGGAGCAGAATTACTGGATGACTTTTCAGCCTTGATGAAAAAGACAGAAAACAGAAAAAACATCCACCTGCGTGGAAAAGACTATTACCAAAAACTCTTGGATACTTATCCTGAGCATTCCTATGTCACCTTATCCAGCATTGATCTAAAGGCACGATTGGAAGACTTGCAGGCTCAGCTGACCAAGACACTCAAGGAAGCAGAGAAATTTACCGAGAAAACCAAGCCTGGCAAGATTGAGAATAACCAGCAAGAACAGAAACGCCTCCAAGAAGAGATTGACTTCCTGCAGGACAAAATCAGCCAAGGTGCTACTGTCGTTCCCCTGTCTGGCACACTGGTCTTGGAATACGGCAAAACCTCTGAAAATATCTATGCCGGAATGGACGAGGAATACCGCCGTTACCAGCCAGCCATTATCACTTGGTACGAAACGGCCAAACATGCTTTTGAGCGCGGAGCTGATTGGCAAAATATGGGCGGAATCGAAAACGATCTCAAGGGTGGTCTCTATAGCTTTAAATCCAAGTTCAATCCGACCATTGAGGAATTCGCTGGTGAGTTCAACCTGCCAACTAATCCCCTCTACCACCTCTCTAATCTGGCCTACACACTCAGAAAGAAACTGCGCAGCAAGCATTAACAGAAAGGAAGCCTATGACCTTTAAACTTCTCAGCCAAGAAGAATTCATCCAGCATACCTCAGCTAGCTCCCAACGCTCTTTCATGCAGACCGTAGAAATGGCAAAGCTGCTGAGCAAGCGTGGCTTCAGTACCCAGTATGTTGGCTACACTGACCCACAGGGACAGGTAGTGGTGTCTGCTGTCCTCTACAGTATGCCGATGACTGGCGGCCTCCATATGGAAATCAACTGCGGCCCTGTCTCTACCGATGCTCAATACTTGACTCCCTTCTATCAATCTTTGCAGGCTTACGCTAAAAAAGAAGGCGCTCTAGAGCTCATCATCAAGCCCTACGAGACTTATCAGACCTTTGACAGCAATGGCCAGCCCACATCTGATGAAAAAGTCGAGCTTATCCAGCAACTGACTGACTTGGGCTTTGACTTTGACGGTTTACAGACGGGCTATCCAGGCGGGGAGCCTGATTGGCATTATGTCAAAGACTTAGCTGGTCTGACGGAGAAAGACCTGCTCAAATCCTTCAGTAAAAATGGTAAGGCGACTGTCAAAAAGGCGAATACCTTTGGTATCAAGCTAAAAAGGCTGGAACGTGACCAACTCAGCATTTTCAAAGACATCACAGCTGCTACTTCTGACCGGCGGGAATATGATGACAAGCCACTAGACTACTATCAAGATTTTTATGATAGCTTTGGTCAGCAGGCGGACTTTATGACAGCCAGTCTCAACTTCAAGGACTATCTTCAGAACTTACAAAAAGACCAAGAGAAACTGGGCCAAAAAATCCAGAAACTGCAGGCTGACTTGGAAAAAAATCCTCAATCTGAAAAGAAGCAAAATCAGCTGCGAGAACTTTCCAGCCAGTTTGATAGCTTTGAAACCCGCAAAGCTGAAGCCCAAGAACTAATTGATAAGTACGGCGACCAAGACCAAATCCTGGCTGCCAGCCTCTTTATCTACACCCCTCAGGAAACAACTTACCTCTTCAGTGGATCTTATCCTGAGTTTAACAAATTCTATGCCCCTGCCCTGCTGCAGGAATATGTTATGACCGAAAGCATCAAGAGAGGCATTCCATTTTATAATTTCCTCGGCATTATGGGAATTTTCGACGGTTCTGACGGTGTTCTGCGCTTCAAACAAAACTTCAACGGCTTCATCGTTCGAAAAATGGGAACTTTCCGTTATTATCCTAACCCTCTCAAGTTTAAGTTGCTTCAGCTCATAAAGAAAATTCTAAGACGTTAAAAAACCAAGGTTTCCCTTGGTTTTTTTGCGTGTTTATTTATAACGAGGTGTCGCAAAACCACGGATATTCCCGTGACCGATGCGGTAAGTGTTGCGTTTAACTACGTTATTGCTGTTGCCTTCAATCGTGTGAATGATACCATTCTCAACTTTTTCGACAATACCGATATGATCAGCCCAGCCATCATTTTGCTGGGTATCTTTGTCCCAGTTAAAGGTGATGATATCGCCTGCGCTAGGAGTCGAATTACCATCTTCATTCCAGATACCCAGTCTTTGGAAAATATGAATATGGCGCTCTACACCGCACTCACGGCCGATAAGATCGCTCAAGCCTTCTCTTTGAAAAATAACCGTCGTGAAAATGTCGCACCAGTCATCTGTGTTTTTCACAGCATAGCCAACTGGCAGCGGTCTGACACTGTTATAATCGTCGACCAAGCGCTGATGCTCTGCACTGCCTCCCCTGACACCTACCATAGCAGCTGCCGCCGCAAGAACACGGTCTCGCTGACTAGCTGCCTGAGGACGGTTTACAGAGATAGAGGTCTTTTCTCCACCAGCTCCCTGCAGCTGATTTTGATTATTTAAGTAATACAAGTGAACATTGTACTCGCCTGCATTATTCTTATGGTCACGCGCATATACATGCTTACGATAAGTACCATCAGCCTGACGATCCGCTGTGTACCACTGGACATCATCTTGGCCATTCGCTTCTGACCAAGTCGGCAGGTAAACTGTCTTGAGTCCTTCTGGTGCCACAATGCCTGATACTACAATATCAAACTCTCCAGTATCATTATTTTTATTTTGAATACTGATTTTACCCTGCGGCTTACTGATAGACACATTGGTCTTGATGCCGCCTGCTCCTACTAGCTTGCCATCATTTTGCACATAGTAGAGATGAACATTATATTCGCCTTGAACGTTATTATGGTCGCTCGCACGAACATGCTTACGATAAGTGCCGTCAGCTTGACGTTCTGCTGTGTACCACTTGATATCATCTTGGCCGTTGGCTTCAGACCAAGTTGGCAGGGAAACTCCCTTCAGACCACCTGGCGATACGATATCTGAAACTACAATATCAAAATCGCCATTTTCGCTGTTACGATTCTGGATACTGATTTTACCCTGTGGTTTAACTGCTGACACATTGGTTGTAGTACCGCCAACACCGACTAACTGCCCGTCGTTACGGACATAGTAAAGATGGATATGATACTTACCAACTGAGTCTTTATGTTTACTAGATTCAACAGTAACTTTATAGGTACCATTAGCCTGCTGAGTAGCTGTATACCAGATAATATCGTCTTGACCGTTAGCTTCAGACCAAACCGGAACACTGACAGCAGACACTTCATAAGGGGCAGAAACGTTCGAAATCACAACATCAAAACTGCCGTTGACATTATTCTTATTTTGAATACTTATGTTGCCCTTTGGCTTACCTAGAGAAACATTAGTTTTGATGCCACCAGCACCAACCAGATTGCCATCATTTTGCACATAGTA
>NZ_JAPVYB010000003.1:0-331436 GCF_041431615.1 Streptococcus sp. 27098_8_82 | reverse complement strand
AATATTATTTTTAAATTGATGGATTGTTTTGCATACCTTTGAGGCTGGTAAATTGACCTACATTCTTTCTTTTAAAGGCGCAAAAAATGCCCTTTCGGACATTTTTTCTATTTTTGTTCTTGTTTATACTTTTCGAGTTCAGCTTTATTAGCCCAGACATAGTGTCCCGGACGAATCTCTGCCATTTCTGGTTTATCAACTGAATAATCGTGCTGTTCAGGATCATAGACCTTCAACACTTTTTTACGCTCCAAGATTGGGTCTGGTATTGGAACAGCCGAGAGCAAGGATTGTGTATAGGGGTGGACAGGATGGTTGAACAATTCCTCTGTCTCTGCCACTTCTACAATGACACCTTTGTAAATCACGGCGATACGATCAGAAATAAAACGAACTACCGAAAGGTCATGGGCAATAAACAGGTAGGTCAAGCCAAGCTCTTTTTGAAATTTTTTCAAAAGATTCAAAACCTGAGCCCGAACAGATACGTCCAAGGCAGAAATCGGCTCATCAGCAATAACGAAGTCTGGTTGCATGACCAAAGCACGAGCAATCCCGATCCGTTGACGCTGTCCACCAGAGAATTCGTGAGGATAGCGAGTTAAATGCTCAGCCAACAAGCCAACTTCATTGATGATATCTTTGACTTTTCTTTGACGGTCTTCTTCACTATCAAACAAATGGTAATTATAGAGACCCTCAGATATGATATAGTCAACCGTTGCACGTTCATTCAGACTGGCAGCCGGGTCTTGGAAAATCATCTGAATCTTGCGAATCAAGTCCGCTTCTTCTGCTTTTGACTTTTTACCATTAATCTTTTTGCCTTCATAGAAGATATCTCCTGCACTGGTATCATTAAGGCCGATAATAGCTCGACCAATAGTAGTCTTACCAGAGCCTGATTCTCCTACAAGAGAGAAAGTTTCTCCCTTGTTAATGAAGAAATTTGCGTTTTTTACTGCTACAAATTTCTTACTTCCTTCGCCGAAGGAAATTTCTAAATCTTTAATTTCAACTAATTTTTCAGTCATTTCCTTCCTCCTAAGCTTCTAATTGATTGAAGCCCATTTTCGAACGAATTTTTTCATGTAGGTTTTCGATAATCTCTGGTTTATCAACCTTAGGCGCATCTTCGTGCAGCAACCAAGTCTTAGCCCAATGAGTATCTGAGACCTTGAAAGCCGGTGCTTCTTCTTCAAAGTCAATTGACATGGCATAGTCAGAACGCAAAGCAAAGGCATCCCCTTTGATTGGTGAATAAAGTGACGGTGGAGTACCAGGAATCGAGTAGAGCGCACCATTCGCATCTGCCAACTGAGGTAAACTGGATAGCAAACTCCATGTATAAGGATGTTTTGGCTCGTAGAAGATTTCTTCAACTGTACCGTATTCTACAATTTCACCGGCATACATGACCGCAACCTTATCTGCAATACTAGCCACAACACCAAGGTCGTGCGTAATAAAGATGGTTGTGAAATGATATTCTTGCTGCAAGGATTTGAGCAAGTCAATGATCTGCGCTTGAATCGTTACATCAAGGGCCGTTGTCGGCTCATCACAGATAAGAATATCAGGACGGCAAGCCAAGGCAATAGCAATAACAATCCGCTGACGCATACCACCTGAGTATTGGAAAGGATATTCTTCGAAACGTTTTTCCGCATCTGGAATCCCGACCTTACTCATATAGTCAATGGCCATTTTTTTAGCTTCTTTAGCTGATTTCCCTTGGTGCTTGATTATGACTTCTGTAATTTGGCTTCCAATCGTATTAATGGGATCCAAGCTCGTCATCGGATCTTGGAAAATAGTCGCAATTTTTGCACCGCGAATTGGCTCCCAATCCTTATTACTACGAAGAGTTGTCAAATCTTTGCCGCGGTAGTCAATAGTTCCTTTGGCCACACGGCCATTTTCTTCTAACATACCAGTAAAGGTCTTGGTCAAGACAGACTTTCCTGAGCCTGATTCACCAACAATAGCCAGTACTTCACCTTCAATCAAGTCCAGAGAGACTCCGCGAATGGCTGTTAAAACTCGGTCGCGAACATCAAATTCCACGACAATATCGCGAGCAGTCAATATTACATTTTCATTCTTTGTCATATTTACTCCTATCTATGTGTACGTGGATCGCTGGCGTCGGCTAAGTTTTGACCAACTACGAAGAAGGTAAGAGATACCAAAATCAGAGTTGTGAGTGGAATCCAAAAGAGGTAGGCATTCGTCGTCACATTTTGAGAATAATCTGAAATCAGGCGTCCCAAACTTGGCACTGTTACAGGAAGACCTAATCCAAAGAAGGACAGAAAGGCTTCGTAAGAGATAAAGCTTGGCAACATCTGTGAAGTGGTAGTCACGATAACAGATACCAACTGCGGCATAATATTCTTCGTAACAATCTTTAGAGTCGGTGTACCAAGGGTACGAGAGGCAAGGTTGTATTCCAAATCCCGATAGCGCATAATCTGCACACGGATAGTGTAGGCAATACCGACCCAACCAGTAATCGTCATGGCAAAAATAAGATTCCAGAAACCAGCACCGATAGAGTAGGTCAAGACAATGACAATCAAGAGGGCTGGGATATTTGAAATGATATTGTAGATTTCCATCATGACACGGTCAACTGTTTTGGAAATTCCCCAGATACCGCCGATGATGACTCCGATGGCCAGATTAATAACCGTCGCAATAATCGAAATAAGAATAGAGTTACGAGCACCAAACCAAACACCATCAAAGAGAGACTTACCATTACTATCCGTTCCAAACCAGTATTGAGAACTTGGTTTGATGTAACGCATGCTAAAGTCGTTTACCTTGCTCACGTCATTAAAGTCGAAGTTTGAAAACATAGGATAAATGAAGCTCATGAGAATAATGGCAATCAGAATCCCCAGCATGGTAATGGTTGATTTCTTTTTCAGAAATTGACGCATGACTGATTTCCAGTAAGAATAGGCTGGAGCATCAATCGTTTCAGAGGCAAAATCGTCACGTTTGACAAATTGGAATTTGCTTTTATCAATTGTAGCCATTATTTACCTCCTTTTGATGTTAACTTAATACGTGGGTCCAGTACAGTCATCAGAATGTCACCCAGCAAGAGAGCAAAGATAGACAGACATGTGAAGATGAATACAAGACCAACAACCATAGAGTTATTGGATGCCTTAACAGAATCAATCAGCATCTTACCCATACCAGGAAAGGCAAAGACAGTTTCTGTCAGAGTCGCACCTGCAATAACACCAACGATAGAAGCTGGGATACTAGATACCAGCGGCACCATAGCGTTTTTAAAGATGTGCTTGTTAGAAATTTCTTTTTCAGAGAGTCCCTTAGCACGCGCAAAGCGGACAAAGTCCTGAGACTGCAAGTCAATCATATACCGGCGAATCCAAACAGCTGTCCAAGGAGCACTCAAAAGGCCTAGGATAACAGCTGGCAAGACATAAGAACGCCAATCTCCCGCTCCCAAGATTGGGAAGGAGTCTGGAAGACCGACAGCAGAGCCAGCCAAACGGACGATGTAGACCAAGGCGATGGTTGGCAGTGACATCATAAAGGTCAAGCCCGCTGTAGAAATGCTATCAAACCATGTGTTTTTGAGTCGAGCCATGTAAGAACCGAGTGGAATAGCAATCAGATAAGACAGAGCCACACCAATCAAACCGATAATGGCTGAGCTGGTAATCATGGATGGATTTTGATAGTTGCTTTGAGTCGCCGTATAGGCATCTCCCTTACCAAACTTAGCAATGTCCTGTGAATCGGCTTTGCTTGGCGTCTTATAGGTACGAGAATAGATATTTACAGACGATGTCTTTTTACCTGTTGGGAATTGAACTTCGGAAGACTTAGTTTGTCCTTGCCCTTGTGTAATAACCTGCAGAACAGGGATATTGGCATAGGTTGGATAAGAATTCCCTAAATTAAAGGTGATAAAGTTCTGGTGGACAAATGGGAACTGACCATTAAAGTAAAGCAAATATTTATGCTTGGTACCAGAACCCACAAGAGACCAGCCAACAGATGGATCATTTTCAAACCGGATATAACGCTCTAGGTTTGGATTTTCCTCATCTTGGATAACATTTGGATGGTCAATTTGAATCAAATTAGCATAGAACTCAAAGACACGTTCATACACAGGTACTTCACGTACAGCGTAGAATTCTCCGCTCAGTGGAAATTTCTGCAATTTCCAGCCATTACCGAGTTTATCAATATACTTCTGATAAATCTTCTCGTTTGCTTCAGTAGCTTCTGTGGTAACAGAAGAATCTTCCTTGCTGGCTTTCTCCTGCAGTTCCTTTGTATCATAATAGTCAATGTAGCCCATCCGCTCAAAGATAGTGTTTTCATAGTTAGTCTTTTTATCTTTATTGGTCGCTATCTTATTATAGTTAGGATCCTGCTTGAAAATCAACCTTCTTGGCACCATAGTATAGATAATGGCATAAGTCAGGGTCGTCACCAAGAAAATCGACACAATTGAGCGTAAGATACGCATAAAAATATATTTTTTCATTTATCGTTTCCTTTAAATTCCAAAAGAACTTTCTCCTCTATTAGAGAAAGTTCTCTTAGCAAGCTTATTTCACGTGGTCTGCTAATTCTTCTTGAGCTTTTTTATTAGATTCCGCACGTTCTTTATTCCATTTTTCCTGAGCGCTATTATAATCTTTTGTCGTTACAGGCTCATCCTGCAATTTCATGTATTTATAACTTGCTGCTTCACGCGCCTTAGCACCAGACCAAGCAAACGGTGCTGAGAAAGGCACTACCTTAGTCAAGGTTGGACGACCTGTTCTAGAAGTTACCGGAATCAACAAAGCACTATCAGTCAGCCAAGCCTGAGCAGCCGCATATTTTTCATAACGCTTGTTCAAATCTTGCTTTTCTGCACCAGCTTCGTCAACCAGCTTGGTATATTCATCCAAACCAACTTGTTTCGCTGCGGCATTATCTGTGCCATCAAATCCTAAGAAGGTCTTGGTGTTTTCACCACCAGGTTTGATAACATCAAGATAGGTAGATGGATCTTGATAGTCCGGAGACCAGCCGACATTATCTGAAATATCCCAGTCCTCTTCAGCAGCAGAAGGAGCAAACAAGGTAATGTTAGTCACTTCATCCTTAGACAATTGGTGAACATCAATCACAACATTATCTGTTCCCAAAGTCTTCTCAATGGATTGCTTGAGGGATTGAACGCGCTGTACTTTAGAAGTAGCTGTTTGATCAACCGGAATGTCCAGATGAATTGGGAATTCCACTCCATCAGCTTTCAAAGCTTCTTTTGCTTTAGCGAATTCAGCCTTTGCTTTGTTCTCGTTATAGAGACCATCTTGACCATCTGAGAAGTCAACGTCTTTCCATTCGTCGCCATAAGTTACTACTTTTTCCTTAACTAAGTCACCGAAGGACTTGTCACCAGCCTGCACAAATGTAGGTGGGATGTAAAGGTTACGAAGAAGTTTGTCTGCTCCGTCCTTACCATTAATCTGAGATGCATAGGACTCACGATTGAAGGCAAAGGTCAAAGCCTGACGGAAGTCCTTGTTAAGCAAGGCTTTCTTAGTTGAAGTCTTTTGAACTTCTGATGTCTTAGCCGTATGATTATAAGACTGGCGATCAATGTTAGTACCTACTAAGAAAGTTGAGGCATCTTGAGGTGTATAGACGATATTATCTTTAAAGTCTTTTTCAACCTTTTCATAAGTCGCACTAGTTGGGAAAAGTCTGGCTGTTGTCAATGCGCCTTGGCTGAACTGCTCAGCAGGTTTTCCTTGATCTTGTCCATCATAGAAAGAGAGTTTAACTGCATCTACGTGAACATTTTCTTTGTCCCAATAATTAGGATTCTTCTCAAATTGGATTTCAGATTTTGAAGTCAATGATTTGAGCAAGAAAGGTCCGTTGTAAAGCAAGCTTGTTGGATCAGTTGCTTGAGCGAACTTATCACCTTGGTTTTCCAAAAAGTCTTTGTTTACTGGGTAGAGAATTCCCATTGTAGTCTTAGAGTTCCAGAAACTTTCTGGCTCATTAAGAGTATACTCAACGGTATGATCATCAACTGCTTTGATTCCTACTTCTGAGAAATCAATCTTCCCAGAAATATAGTCCTTAAGCCCTTTTACAGAATCCTGAACCAAGTAGATTGTTTCAGATTTATTGTCTGCCGCATACTTAAGACCTGTGACAAAGTCTTCTGCTGTCACATCTGCGTACTCTTCACCTTCAGAAGTATACCACTTAGCATCTTTGCGAAGCTTGTATGTATAGGTCTTCCCATCTGGTGATACAGTCCATTCCTCTGCCATTGAAGGAACTAAGTTTCCATATTGGTCGTTTTCTAAAAGACCGTCAATGACATTTGCTGTCAAGTCTGTTGTAGCAGCTTTACTTGAAGTGAGATAGTTCAAGTTTTCAGGATCTGTCTCGTAGATATAATTAAAGGTGTTAGAACTGCCTGATTTTGTGTTTGGCTTAGAGCCTGAGCAAGCTGCAAGAAAGCCAGCCGCAAGAAGAGTTACTCCTGCTAACGCAAGGACTTTGCTTTGTTTCATATGGGTTTCTCCATCTTTTAGATTTTTAGATTTAATTAAGATTATAGCATAGATAGTACTAAAAGTAAAATAAATTTTCAGAATATTAAGTTAGCTCACTAACACCCTCAGATGTTTATGTAATCAGACTTCCTGCATGTCTGTCATCTAGGATTAGACAACATTAGCCTCGCCCATTCCGCCTCTAAAATCATCAAAAATCCCACTGTAGCTACAATGGGATTTTCTTTCTTTATTTAATATGTTCTGCGAGTTCTGCTTGAGCTTTTTTATTGGATTCTTCCTTTTCTTTTGCCCATTTTTCACGCGCTTTTTCATATTCTTTAGTCGTTATTGGTTTATCTTGGATTTCAACATATTTAAAGCTGTATTCACCCTTGTTTCCAGTCCAAGCAAATGGTCCTGAGAACGGAACAACCTTACGGACACTTGGTGTTGCACCAGATGACCATGCCGGCATCAACAGGGCACTGTCTGTCAGCCAAGCTTGAGCTGCTGCATATTTTTCGTAACGTTTGTTAATATCCTCGTTTTCTGAAGCAGCGTCTTCCAAGAGTTTATCATACTCTTCAAAACCAGCCTCTTTAGCTGCCGCATTGTCTGTACCAGGATCAAATCCAAAGTAGCCGTCAACATTCTCACCAGTCTTAGAGCCAGTGATTTCCAAATAAGAAGATGGATCGTTATAATCTGGGCTCCAGCCAAGATTATTATTCAAGTCCCAGTCTTCTTGAGATGCCGAGGTCGCAAAGTAGGTGATGTTATTCAACTCATCATCTGTCATCTGCTGAATATCAATCACTACATTGTCAGAGCCAAGGTTGGCTTCAATAGACTGCTTCAGTGACTGAACACTCTTAACGCCATTGGTATCTGCTGAGCTAACCGGAATATCCAGATGGATTGGGAATTCCACTCCTTCTGCCTGCAGCGCTTCTTTAGCTTTGGCAAATTCTGCCTTAGCTTTTTCTGGGTTATAAAGACCATCCTGAGCGTCGTCTAATTTGACTCCCTTCCACTCATCACCATAGCTAGCCAGATTTTCTTCTACAATGCTGCCGAACTCTTTACCATTAGCTTGAACAAAGGTTGGCGGAACAAAGGTATTACGAAGTTGCTTGTCTGCTGCCTCTTCGCCATTGGTTTGTGCAGAATAGGCAGTACGGTCAAAGGCAAAAAGCAGAGCCTGACGGAAATCTTTATTGAGCAGTGCTTTCTTAGTGGAAGATTTCTGTGCATCCGTTGTCTTGGAGGTATGCTCGTAAGACTGACGGTCAATATTAGTTGTAACGACGAAGGTTCCTGAACCTTGAGGCGTGTAGACGATATTATCGCCATACTGTTTCTTCACACTGGCAAAGTTGGAGCTATTTGGGAAAAGACGAGCAATGGTGTAGTTACCGTCAGAGAAGCCACGCACCAGAGATTCTGTATCTTGACCATCATAGTAAGAGAATTTGACAGTGTCAATTTTTACCTTTTCCTTATCCCAATAGTTTGGATTCTTCTCTAAGCTAATTTGAGATTTCGAAGTGATAGATTTCAAGATAAACGGACCGTTATAGAGGACACTGGTCGGATCCGTTCCCTGAGCAAACTTGTCACCTTTTGATTTCAGGAATTCTTCGTTAATTGGGAAAAGAATCCCCATGGTTGTCTTAGAATTCCAGAAACTTTCTGGCTGATTCAAAGTATACTGAACAGTAGAATCATCCACCGCCTTAACACCAACTTGGGAGAAGTCAGTTATTTTACCATTGACATAGTCGTCCAAGCCTTTAATAGATTTTTGAACGATATAGAGACCATCAGACTTGCTGTCAGCAGCATGCTTTAGACTGGTCACAAAGTCCTTAGCAGTCACATCTGCATACTCTTCACCATCAGAAGTATACCATTTCACTCCCTCACGAAGCTTATAAGTATAGGTCAGACCATCCTTTGAAACGGTCCAATCTTCCGCTAGAGAAGGCACTAAGTTACCATACTTATCGCTTTCTAGCAAACCATCCACTACATTAGCCATAATCTCATTGGTTGCCCGTTTATTGGACACTGTGTAATCCAGCGTATCTGGATCTGCGGTATAAACATAGCTATAGTTTTTCCCAGATGAATTGGAGCCACCAAACGAACAGGCAGCCAAAATTCCTGCAGAGAGAATGACAAGCCCAGTCGCAGCAGCTAACTTAGATGTTTTCATAAACTTCCTCCAGTTTTCATTAAGATTACTTTCATTATAGCACTTCTGCGACAGGATGTAAACGCTTCAATGCAATGGAGGCCGATATAAAAAAAGAGAGAACAAAAATGTTCTCTCAACTAAATAACTTAATTCAGGACAGCCACAATGAGACAAACTTTTGCTGTTCAAAACCTTATTTGATATGTTTTTCTAGCCCTTCTTGGGCTTTTTTATTGGATGCTTCCTTTTCTTTTTCCCATTTCTTAAGAGCTGCTTCATAATCTTTGGCTGTCACAATATCATTTTGGAGCTCCATGTTCTTAAAGACATAGGCATCTCCTTTAATTCCGACATAAGAGTAAGACTTGGTAAATGGCACAACCTTCTGAACGACTGGTGAACCACCACCAGAAACACTAGGAATAACAATGGAGCTATCCGTCAACCAAGCCTGAGCTGCTGCGTACTTGGTGTAACGAGCATCTGTATCTTGTTTTTCTTGATCAGCTTCATCCAGCAAAGCCTTGTATTCATTCAAGCCAACCTTATTTGCCACATCAGCATTTTTCCCTTTTTCTATACCAATATTATCTGCAGCATCACCTGTTTCAGGGTTAAAGATATTCAGATAAGTTGATGGATCTTGGTAGTCTGCTGACCAGCCAGACATGTTGAGATCGTAGTCTTTCTGAGCTGCTGTTTCTGCAAAGTAGGCAGAGTTATCAAAGTCATCTGTAGACATTTGCTGAACATCAATGACGACATTGTCCTGACCGAGTGCTGCTTCAACAGACTGTTTGAAAGAGTTAGTCCGCTGCACTAAGACTTTGTCAGTCTGATCCACAGGGATATCGATATGAATCGGGAATTCAACACCTTCTGCTTGCAAGGCTTCCTTAGCCTTAGCAAACTCAGCCTTGGCCTTGTCAGCATTGTAGATGCTGTCTTGGGCATCTGTCAGTTTGACACCGCTCCACTCATCACCGTATGTAGGAAGTTTGCTCTCTACTACATCTGAAAAGTCTTTGCCATCAACCTGCACGAAGCTAGGAGGAACAAGTAAGCTACGGATGAGTTTAGTCGCCCCATCTTTACCATTCATCTGAGCTCCAAAAGATGTCCGGTCAAAGGCAAAGTTGATTGCCTGACGGAAGTCTTTATTTTGAATAGCCGCTGTAGTTGATGCCTTTTGAGCATCTGATGTCTTAGACGAATGATTATAAGTCTTACGATTCAGATTGAAAGCAAAATAGAAACTAGTTGAATTCTGCGGTGAGAAGATAATATTATCTTTGTATTGCTTTTCTACAGAAGCGTAGTTAGAGCTCGTAGGGTAAAGCCGTGCTTGAGAATAAGCCCCGTCTGAGAAGTTGCGGATCAAGGATTCCTGATCCGAACCATCAAAATAAGTCAGTTTTATATTTTCAACCTTGACATTGTCCTTATCCCAATAGTTCAGGTTTTTAGCATATTCAATGACAGACTTAGAAGTGAATGCTTTCAGAACATAAGGGCCATTATAAAGAATAGAGGAAGGTTTTACGGTCCCAAAATCTTTGCCTTGTGACTTTAAGAAATCCTCATTGATTGGGAACAGAATCCCCATAGTAGTTTTAGAGTTCCAATAACTTTCTGGCTGGTTAAGAGTATACTCAACCGTATAGTCATCGACAGCCTTGACACCGACGGTTGAAAAGTCATTTGACTCACCCTTGACATAGGCATCCAAGCCTTTGATAGAGCTTTGGACGATTGGAAGAGCTTCTGATTTTTCATCTGCCGCATGCTTCAAACCAGTGACAAAGTCTTGAGCTTTAACCTCTGAGTATTCTTCACCGTCTGATGTATACCATTTAGCATCTTTGCGAAGCTTATAGGTATAGGTCAGACCGTCCTTTGAAACAGTCCAGTCTTCCGCAATAGATGGAACCAGATTGCCATATTCATCATTTTCTAAAAGGCCATCCACCAAGTTTGCAATAACATCAGAAGTAGTAGCTCGATTTGAATTGACATAGTCCAAAGTATCAGGGTCATTCGAATAGACATAAGAATAGGTATTGCTTGCGTTGGAATTTCCACAAGCAGCTAAGATTAGTGTTGACACGACTGTTAGTCCAGCAATGGCCAACCATTTTGATTTTTTCATGAGCATTCTCCTTCTCAATTTATATTGTATTATTATACAATATTTTTTTATAAAAACAAACGCTTTATGTAAAAAAATAATAATTTTCTATTTTTCAGTCCGTTTAACTGTGTTTTTTCAAATATTTTTCTATTTTGTGAGATTTTGTGAAAGATGCTTTTATAAAAAATCTTTTAAAAGAGATTGCTCTACTTTTCTTTACATTTATTTTGTAATCTTTTATTATCCTTGATTTATAAAAGAAAAGAGAATTTTATGATACAATGGTTATATCTTGTTTTAGGGGAAAGAAATGAAACGATTATTCCTATGTTTACTAGTTTTGGTCGGAATGACCGCCAGCAAGGTTGCAGCAGATGATTTCAACATTGCCGCTAAGAGTGCAATGGCTGTGGACGCTACTTCTGGAAAGATTCTCTACGAAAAAGATGCTAATACTCCAATCGAAGTCGGCTCCATCACCAATCTTTTGACCGTCTATCTGGTCTATGAAGCCATTGACAGAGGAGACCTGACTGCCGATACCTATGTTGATATCTCAGACTACGCCTACAATCTAACATCTAATCCAAATATCAGCAATGTCCCTTTGGAAGCCAAACGTTACAAAGTCAAAGACTTGATTGCCGCTTCCTTGATGTCCAGCTCCAACAGTGCCACGATTGCCTTGGCTGAGAAGGTTGGAGGCAGCGAAGAAAATTTCGTCGAAATGATGAAGGCTAAGCTTAAAGAATGGGGAATCAAAGATGCTACTATTGTGAACTCCACAGGGCTGAATACTCTTCTTCTAGAATACGCAACTGAAGAAACAGAGTATAGCGCCTCAGCTAGCACATCTAAAAAAAGCAAGGACACTGAAAATAAATTCAGTGCCTACGACTTGGCTGTTATCAGCCGGCATCTGATTATGGACTTCCCTCAAGTGACAGACATCACTTCCAAGTCCACAGCTAAAATTGCAGGGACGAGTCTGGAAAATTATAACTTCATGTTGGAAAACCAGTCCAACTTCCGCTCAGGTGTAGACGGACTCAAAGCCGGCAGTTCGGATAAGGGTGGCTCTTCCTTTGTTGCGACGACTACTGAAAATGGCATCCGCATGATTACAGTTGTGCTGGACGTTGAGCAAACTGACGGCGACCCCTACGCACGCTTTGTAGCCACAGCGTCTTTAATGAACTATGTTTCGCAAAACTTCACCCAGACGACTATTGTGGCTGAGGGGGAGGCCTACAATAAAAGCAAGTCAACCGTTATTGACGGCAAGCAAAAGACCGTTCCAGCCGTTGCCAGAAAGGATTTCACCATCATTGAGCGCATCGCCAATCAGGCTGAGCACAAGGTGGAATTTTCCACCAACGAAAAAGGCTTCCAAGCTCCGCTGAAAAAAAATACTGAGCTCGGAACCTTGACCTATACCGACCCTGAGCCAATCGGCCAAGGTTATCTGGAAAACAAAGCGCCTTCTGTCACGATGGTGGCAGGCCAAGAGGTAGAAAAAAGTATCTTCTTCAAGGTCTGGTGGAATGACTTTGTCCGCTATGTTAACGAGAAATTATAAAAACAACCGCGAATCAAATGATTCGCGGTTGTTTTATATGTTTTGATTAAGAAGAAAACAATTAAATTTCGAAGTAGGGCAAAGCACTATCACTGTCTAACGGATGTGTTGGAATTGCCTCTTCCAAGACAGCCCACCAACCAGCTGCTAATTCTTGAAAAGTGAGACTCGATTCTGGTGAAACAGTCATAATCTTACGACCAAACCAAGCCATCGTTTGAGTTTCAAACTGAAGCATAGCATAATCAATTAAAGGAACACCTGCATCTTTATACTCAGAATTAACCGCACGCGCTACTTCTGGCGCTTGAGGAATAAGCTGATTCTCAAGCTTTTTCAGTACATCCGAATCCATTTCTCTCCACGATATTAGTTTCCCATCAACTTGATAATATAGTTCGAATGTTTCCTGTCCCTGTTTAAAATTAACAAGAACAAAAGCACGCTCCACCTTATCGGGTCCACCCGCTGCCTTAACAGCATTTATCAAAATATTTTGTTCCATTTGAAACCAGTAGTTGTCCGCCTCTTCTTCAAGAATAGGAGCAAAGGATTGGTTCAATTCCTCTATCATCGCCTCCCCCTTATTAACTTCTTCTACCTTACCAAATAAACGGTTTAAAAACCCCATTCTAACCTCCAGATAAGCCAATGTTTTCTTTCATTACTAAAATCAACCAAACACTATTAGCTCTTTTTACCCAACTGATCCTTCCATTTCATAGCTGATAAGGCGGTTAAGCTCAACAGCATACTCCATAGGCAGTTCTTTAGTAAATGGCTCGACAAAGCCCATGACAATCATTTCGGTGGCTTCGGATTCGGACAAGCCACGGCTCATGAGATAGTAGAGCTGCTCTTCGGAAATCTTAGAAACCTTGGCCTCATGCTCCAGAGCCACCTGAGAGTTATGAATTTCATTAAAGGGAATGGTATCTGATGCCGAAATATCATCCATGATAATCGTATCACACTCAATATGGCTGACAGATTTCTGTGAATTCTTTCCAAAGGTCACTTGACCGCGGTAATCCACTTTACCTCCGCCCTTAGCAATAGACTTAGACACGATAGATGAGCTGGTATGCGGAGCATTGTGAATCATCTTAGCCCCTGTATCTTGGTGCTGATTGGTATTGGCAAAGGCAATGGAAAGCATAGTTCCACGCGCTCCAGGTCCATCCAGATAGACAGACGGATATTTCATAGTCGTTTTCGCACCGAGGTTCCCGTCAATCCACTCAACTGTCGCATCTTTCATAGCCCGCGCCCGCTTGGTCACGAGGTTGTATACATTATCGGACCAGTTTTGAATAGTGGTGTAGCGCATATAGGCCCCATCGAGGGCAAAAATTTCAACAATCGCAGCATGCAAGCTATTGCTGGAATAAGTCGGAGCAGTACATCCTTCTACATAATGGACGCTAGCACCCTCATCAACGATAATCAAAGTCCGCTCAAACTGACCCGAATTTTCATTGTTAATCCGGAAATAAGTCTGCAAAGGAACATCTACCTTGACACCTTTTGGAACATATATGAAGGTACCACCTGACCAGACGGCGGAGTTGAGAGCTGCTAGCTTGTTATCTGTCGGAGGAACCAGCTTAGCAAAATACTGCTTGAAGAGCTCTGGATATTCCTTTAGAGCTGAGTCGGTATCCGTGAAAACGATTCCTAGCTTTTGGAACTCTTCCTTCATATTGTGGTAGACCACTTCTGATTCATACTGGGCCGCCGCACCAGCGAGATAAGCTCTCTCTGCTTCTGGGATCCCAATCTTCTCAAAGGTTTCCTTAATCTTCTCAGGCACTTCATCCCAGCTTCTAGCAGGCTTATCAGAAGCCTTTTGGTAATAAATCAAGTCATCAAAATTAATTTCTGACAAATCCGGCCCCCAAGTCTGCATCGGCATCTTCTTGAAAGCCTCGTAGGATTTGAGGCGGAAATCCAGCATCCACTCTGGTTCATCCTTGGCTGCAGAAAGCTCACGAATGACCGCTTCATTCAGCCCTTTCCCTGTCGAGAGAACAGGTTCAACATCGTCATGGAAACCAAACTTGTATTCACCGAGATCAATCGGTTTTGGTTCTACTCTTTCTTCTGACATAATTTCCTTTCACATTCTTACTTTTTATCTTCTTCAATTGCTCGCTTGAGGGCATTCCAACCCAAGGTCGCACACTTAATTCGCTGCGGGAATTTGGCAACGCCTGCTAAAAAGGCTCCATCTCCCAATTCTTTCTGGCGACTGTCTTCTTGACCCTGAACCATCTGCGAGAAAACTTCTGCTAATTCCAGCGCCTGCTCTTTTGTCTTGCCCAGAACCGCATCTGTCATCATGCTGGCTGAAGCCGTTGAAATGGTACAGCCGGAATTCACAAAAGCAATATCCTCAATCTTATCTTCCGCATTAAACTTCACAGACAGGCTGATAACATCGCCACAGGTCGGATTATTGAGAACTACTTGCTCCACATCTTCCAGTTTCCCATGATGATGGGGGTGAGCCGAGTGGTCGGTCACAACCGCCTTGTAAAGACTGTCTAACTTAGAAAGCGCCATTGAAAAACTCCTTTGTCTTTTCTAAAGCATCTACCAGCTTGTCACAATCTGCATAGGTATTATAGATATAAAAGCTAGCACGCACAGTCGCTGGCACCTGTAGATAGGTGAGCAAAGGCTGGGCACAATGGTGACCCGCCCGAACAGCCACTCCTTCGTAGTCCAGAGCTGTCGCGACATCATGCGGATGGAGACCATCCAGGTTAAAGGCAATCACGCCCGAACGCTGGGCCAAATCCTGAGAGCCATAAATGGTCAAGCCTTCCACAGCCTGCAACTTAGGAAATACATAGGCAATCAGGTCCTGCTCATGCTGAGCAATGGCATCCATGCCCAATTCTTCCAAATATTCAATGGCCGCCGCAAGACCGATTGCTCCTGCCATATTTGGAGTGCCGGCCTCAAACTTCCACGGAAGCTCCTTCCAGGTCGCTTCCTGCTCATAGACAAAATCAATCATTTCGCCGCCGAACTCGACTGGCGACATCTGCTCTAGCAGCTCTTCCTTGCCATAGAGAACCCCGATACCAGTCGGGCCTGCCATCTTATGCCCCGAAAAGGCGAAGAAGTCTACATCCAAATCCTGCACATCAATCCTCATGTGCGGAATGGATTGAGCCCCGTCCACCACCAAAAATGCTCCTTGCTGATGAACCAGCTGGGCAATCTCCTTGATGGGATTGATGACACCGAGGACATTAGAAGCATGAGCCAGAGAGACCAACTTGGTCCGCTCATTGAGCTTGGCACGGAAATCCTCCATATCCAGAGCACCATCCTTGAGATAGACATAGACTAACTTGGCTCCGGTCTTCCTACAAGCCTCCTGCCAGGGAATGACATTGGAATGGTGCTCCATGATAGAAATCATCACTTCATCACCAGGCTGCAGCCTTTCAGCTGCAAACTGAGCCACCCAATTGAGACTCGTCGTGGTTCCTCGTGTAAAGAGAACCTCTCTGCTAGAAGCCGCATTGATAAAAGAACGAACTCTTTCCCTGGCTGCTTCATAAGCTGCTGTCGCCCGCTCAGCTAGCGTATGCACACCGCGGTGGACATTGGCATTGTCTCTAAAATAGTAGTCTTCGATAGCCGTCAGCACCTGCTTGGGTTTCTGAGTTGTCGCCGCATTGTCCAAATAAACCAAAGGCTCATCATTGACAATTTGGTCCAAAATGGGAAAATCTTGCTTGATTGCTTCTGCATTAAACATGGACATGAAGACTCCTATCTACTTATACGGGACAAGGCCCAGCTTTTTATCTTTTTGCGAGAATAATATCGATATTTTCAATCATTTCATCACGAACTTCTTTAACAGGGATTTCCACAATCACTGAGCCCAAGAAGCCACGCACGACCAAGCGCTCTGCTGTCGCCTTATCAAGACCCCGACTCATGAGGTAGTACATATCTTCTGGATCCACCTGACCGATAGAAGCCGCGTGACCAGCTGTCACATCATTTTCATCAATCAAAAGGATGGGATTAGCATCTGAGCGCGCTTGGTCAGACAGCATGAGAACCCGGCTTTCCTGCTGGGCATCTGCTCCCTTAGCCCCTTTGATAATATGTCCGATACCATTGAAGGTCAAGGTTCCTTTTTCCAGGATAACCCCGTGCTGCAGGATATTTCCGATAGAGTTGCAGCCATAGTTAGTTACGCGGGTATCAATCCCCTGAACCTGCTTACCGCTTGAGAGAGCCACCACTTTCATATCCGCATGGCTACCCTTGCCATAGAGGTCACTATCAAAGTCAGCCACGACATTGCCTTCGTTCATAACGCCAATAGCCCAATCAATCATAGCATCGTTGTCCAGCTTACCGCGACGGCTGATATAAGCTGTGACATTTTCGCCCAAGCGGTCAATTGCTGAAAACTTAATCTGAGCTCCAGCCTGAGCAATAACTTCGACAGTGATATTAGCTGTTACGGGAACAGAGCCCTCACCGTAAGTTTCCAAGCGTTCCAAGTAGTTAACCTTGGAATGCTTGCCTGCGATAATCAAAATATGCTTGTTAAAAGGAACATCGCTTTCGCTATCCTGATAAAAAATTCCTTCAATCGGCTGGTCAATCTCAACATTGTCCGGTACATAAAGAACTGCTCCGCTGTTGAAATAGGCAGTGTGGTAAGCCGCCAATTTGTCCTCGTCATACTTGACAGCAGACATAAAATGCTTCTCTACCAGCTCTGGAATTTCTTCCAAAGCTGTGTGAAAATCAGTAAAAATCACGCCTTGCGCAGCTAAATCAGCCGGCAATTGCTCCAGAACAGTCTGAGTTCCCAACTGAACAAGCTTGAGATTGTCATCTAAAGCTGTAAAGTCTGGAACACTTGTCAGCGGCTCACTCTCTGAAATACGGCCGTCTCCCAGATTCCAGCGATGAAATTTAACCCGCTCAATACGCGGCAATTCTAACTGGTCAATTTTATCAAAGGCCTGCTGGCGCAGTTGAAAGAGCCAATCTGGCTCTGCATGTAGCTGTGAAAATTCTTGAATCAATTCTTTAGTCATGTCATTCTCCTATCTTTTATAAAAGTCAAAAGAATGTTTGACTAGGCTTCTTCGGTATAGGTGAAGCCCAACTCTTCAGCCAATTTAGCATAGCCTTCTTTCTCCAAGCGGACTGCCAATTCAGGACCGCCAGAAAGAACGACTTTACCATCCATCATGACATGAACCACATCTGGAGTGATATAGTTGAGCAGGCGTTGGTAGTGAGTGATAATCATAGCACCAAAGCCCTCACCGCGCATAGCATTAACCCCTTTGGACACAACCTTAAGAGCATCGATATCCAGTCCCGAGTCAATCTCATCCAAGAGCGCAAAAGTCGGCTCAAGCATGAGCAACTGCAGGATTTCGTTACGCTTCTTTTCACCACCGGAGAAACCTTCATTGAGGTAGCGCTCAGCCATTTCTTCTTTCATGTTGAGCAGTTCCATCTTTTCATCCAGCTTCATGATAAAGTCGCGGACAGAGATTTTTTCCTCATCTTCTTTGCCAGCATTCATAGCTGCACGTAGAAACTCTGCATTAGTAATACCAGGAATTTCACTAGGGTACTGCATAGCCAGGAAGAGTCCCATGCGAGCACGCTCATCCACTTCCAATTCTAAGATATTGACTCCATCAAAAAGCACTTCTCCTTGAGTCACTTCGTAGTTAGGATTGCCCATAATTGCTGCAGACAAGGTGGACTTCCCTGTTCCATTTGGGCCCATAATAGCTGCGACCTCTCCCGTTTTCAGAGTGAGATTCACCCCTTTGAGAATTTTTTTCCCTTCGATTTCAACATGAAGATCTTTAATTTCTAAGACAGACATTTCTTTTTCCTTTCTTTGCTTAGCTGATTTACATACTTTAGTATACCAAAAAAAAGCCCAAAAGGCTTTTATTTTGTTTAGAGCTATTCTTATTTATTCCTCTTTTGACGCCATTTCCGCCGAACTTCCTCACGGTAGTAGGAGTTGCCAATAAAGCGGAGAATATTGAGCAAAGGAGTACGATTAGGCCCCAAAACTCCGACCAGCTCAGCAAAGAGCTCAACACCCAGAAGTAAGCCTATCATCAAGAGCACGCCACCAATTCGACTGGAAACATTCAACAAGAGAGAAATCATGGCAAAGACCAGCGAAATCCCGTAGATAACCAGCACTGTCCCGCGGTGGGTCAATCCCAAGGATAAGAGTCTGTGATGAAGATGATGCTTGTCAGGCGTGTAGAATTTCTGACCAGATAGAGTACGGCGGATAATCGCCAGAAAAGTATCCGTAATCGGCACTCCTAAGATAATCATAGGCGTCACCACCGCAACAGCCGTCGCATTTTTTAGCCCTTGCAAGGACAAGACGGCAATCATAAAGCCGATGAAGAGAGCCCCCGTATCACCAAGATAGATGATAGCCGGGTGGTAATTGTAAGGGAAAAAACCCGCAATTGACAAGACCAAGACGAAAATTGTCAGGGTCAAAAAGAGATTGTGCTGGGGCAAAAAGAAGTAAGAAACAATCCCCATCGTTACCAAGGAGATGATGGACACCCCACTCACCAGACCATCCAGACCGTCAATCAAATTAACCGCATTGGTGATAGAAATAATCCACACCACTGTCAAAATATAGGACAGCCAAGGCTCAAAATGCAGGAAAGGTCCGCCAAAAGGAAGCTTAAAATCATCCAATCGGAAATCCGTCAGCCACCAGATTAGGCTGGCCGCTAGAACAATTCCCCCCATTTTCAGCATAGGCGACAGCTCTTTGATATCATCGACCAGCCCTGTAAAGGCAATAATCAAACCACCAATCACGACCGGCCAAACATAATCAAAATAGGTCTGTCCAAAAAAATCTACAGCAACAATCTGTGGCATCAAGAGCAGAGTAGAGATAGAAAAGGCCGCTACAATCGCCAGCCCGCCACTGCTAGGCATGGGCTTTTTATTGATGCGGCGAGCATTGGGATAATCTACCGCACCAATCTTAAAGGCTAAGAGCCGAACCAAGGGCGTCAGAATCACCCCGATAAAAAAAGTTCCCAGCAATACCAAGATAAACTTTAACGGAAAAGTAATCATAGGCATTCAACCTTCTGCAGGCCGGAGACCGCATCTGTCACCAAAAGCAGATGACCGTGCTCCTGAAGCACCGCCCGAGTGATATCTGAATCATCTGCAAACTCACGCATCTTGGCCAAGAGCCAAGCTGGATAGCGCTCTGGAAAACCCTCAACATCTACTAAAATCGTCAAATAATAAGCAGAATCATGCTTATAAAGCTCTGATAAGTCAATCTTATAGTCCACCGTCTGGGCAAAGGCCGCAGCAGCCTTAATATCTTCAAAACGCAGGATATAGTAAATGTAACGCTCTGCATTTTCTGTCAACTGCTCATCGGCCGCCTGCTGAGAAAATTGCGCCCCTTCCTCTGCTTCGGCTGTTTCCAAAGATTGGACTGCTTCTATGTCTTCCTTACTCTTTTCAAAAATGCTCTTTTCCAATGTCTTGAGGAATTCATCTGGAGACATATGAGACAGCTCATCCATGTCTGGCAGATCTGCCAAATCCTCAAAACTCAGATTCTTATCTAATTTAGACTTGGTAACAAAAACATCTACCTTATCTGGCTTAGGCGTCACACGGAAACTCAGCATACCGCTGTCCAAAAAATTATCCGGCATTTCCAACTCATCTAAGATAGTATAGAAAAACTCTTCCGTCTTTTCTTGGGGGACCAAGAAATCGGCCATTTCCATGCCGCGCTCTTCCAAATCTTCCAGCTGAATCGTGATTTTTATGGTCGAATCACTAATCTGTTTCATTTCCATATCTCTACCTCATACACTTCTAGTCCTACTATTATACTAAAAAATCCCCCGTATTTCAAAAAATAGCTAGTATTGGTCTGAAAATGGAGGTTGCAAGAAAAAACTCTCAGAAAATTCCGAGAGCTTCTTATTTCACTACATGAGAGAGTCAGGGAAACATTAAAATCTCCCCCTTTTATCCCATCAAGGCTTTGAATGCTGCATAAACCAGAAGCACGCCGCCTAGGCCAATCCGATATTTCCCAAAAATTGTAAAGTCATGCTTTTTGACGTAGTCTGTCAGGAAACGAATCACGACTAGACTGACACCGAAGGCCACCCCCATGGCAACTAAGAGCAAAAAGATTTGCCCAAATCCCAGACTGTTCCCATTCTTGATGAACTTGAGAATTTTCCAGCCACTAGCGCCAAACATAATAGGAATCCCCAAATAGAAAGTGAACTCTGTCACGACAGAACGACTGACACCATTCAGGAGACCACCGACAATGGTGGCACCAGAACGGCTAGTTCCAGGGAAGAGAGCTAGAATCTGAAAGAGACCAATTTGCAAGGCAGTTTTGTAAGGAAGAGAAGCTAAATCTGTCACAGCAGGCTCCTCATGCTCGCGCCTTTCCAGATAGATAAAGGCCGCCCCATAGACAATCAGCATCACTGATACAGAGACCAGATTGTAGAAATGCGCTTCAAACCAATCATCCAAGAATAAGCCGATAACAGCAGCCGGCAAGGCTGCCACGACGACCTTAGCCCAAAGTTGCCAAGTCTTTTGAACCTGACGTGCTGACTTGCCTGGTTTAAAAGGGTTGAGCTTATCAAAATAGATGACAACAACCGCCAAAATAGCTCCCAGCTGGATAACGACATTAAACATTTCCATAAAGGCTGGACTTTGATTTTTATACTGGATAAAATCTTGAATCAAAATCAGATGCCCTGTACTGGAAATCGGCAGCCATTCTGTGATTCCTTCGATGATTCCGTAAATAATAGAGATAAAAATTTCAATGATAAACATAGAATACTCCTGAAACAAGGGTTTACTCAAGGAAAGTCACATTTAAATTCCCAAAGAGTATTAGGTCTTATTATATCACAATTTCAATGCTAGGAAAAGCCAGTAATAAGACTTTTCTGGATAGGCGAGGGCTTGTCTATTAGAAAGCTCCACCGCCTCCGCCACCTCCGCCACCGGAGAACCCACCACCTGAACTTCCGCCAGATGAGACGGAGAAATTGCTGGCTGTGGTGGCTACATGGCCGTAGTTTGAGAAACTGTGCATACTGCTATAGAAGGCATAGTGCAAGTTAGCCTGAACATAGCTGTCCATAGATGGATTTTGCAAGCGAATCTGACGCAGAGCCATGACACGGCTGACACGATCTGCATAGCCAAAGAGGGTCGCATAGACCAAGAGACGGTTCCAAAGGATAATACCTTCAATTTCTGTATTGTCCAGATGAGCAATATCTCGCAGCATATTGGAAAAACTTCGCCACAGATAGTAATCATGCGCGCCTTCATCATTCAGGACGCCATCTCGCCAATAAAGCTGCGCCTTACTAGCAAAAATGCAAATCAAAACAAGCCCCATCAGTGCTAAGGGAATATATATCCAGATAAAGCCTCCAAAAGCGCCCAAGTAGACAAATAAAAATCCAAGAGAAAACAGCAAAACAGCACTAGCTAGAATAATGGCAGTAATTAGTAATCTCTTTTCCTGAACTTTAAGAGGCCGGTAGTGACTAAAGAGACCCAAACGCTTGCCTTCAGAGCGCACTTCTTTAGATAAGGAGCGCAAACTGTTAGTAAATAAGGACTTGATATTACTACCAATGTTACGAATATAGGACTCATCCGCAGAAGACTTGTGCTTATAAATATCTTCTGAAATTTGATAGGCTGAAAAGAGATCTTTCACACTGGCTTGGGATTGTTTGTTGAAAGCCATGCCCAGAAAACGTCTTTCAAAGTCCGCCAGTCCATCATAGGTCGCTATTTGCAGAACAGGATTTTCAGCATCTCCCTGCAGGAGGAGATTGCCCCTATCCAGCAAGTCTAACAAAGTCGCCTGAACCATGTTTTCAAAGTTCAGCACTGCCTTGCCGCCCCTAGTCGGATCGACATCCTCCATGTCCACCGCGTAAATATTTTCCGCCAAGACAAGAGGAGACAAGTCCTGAGGAGCCTCATATAGACGGGCATTCTTGGGATAAGACTGCTTAGGCTTGATCTTCTGGGCAAAGACAAAATAAAGAATAGCCGCTGCAAGGATGGCACATAGGAGCAGCAAGGGCATATAAATTTCTCCTAGTTGCCGGTAAAAGACCGTCTTGCGGGCAATTTTTTCTTCTTGAGCTTTAAAGGTTGGCAAGTAGTCGCTCTCGTCTTCATTCTGGGACACAAGAGAGACCGCTTGTCGATCCCAATAGCCGTGGAGCTCGACATTATCACCCGAGCCAATTCCATTGAGTTTGACCAGATAGTCGGTGCCATCCTTATCCACGAAAGGCTGGGTTCCAAAGTAGCCACTATGAGCAAAAAGCTCGCTCTTATCTGGATTGCTCAAGCCAGAAACTGTCAAAACGACTTCTTCTATCCCCTGATCCCAGTCGCTGATAGGAGTCCAGTTGAGCTCAGCAATATCCTTGTGAAGAAAAAGGAGATTTCTCAGCTGCCAAGTCACAGTAACAACAACTCTGTCACCGTCGTTTCCTGAATTATAGATTTTGACCTCATAGCCATCTCCCAAGTCTTTGACTTGGGGGTTAATGTCCATATCTGGCTCACCATTCGTCAGAACCGAGACCGTCGGATTCCCATCAATGGCAAAGCCATTGGGCATCTTTCCAGCAGAGCCCAGCGACACAATTTGACCGTTATAGTCGTCATTAAACTTGTAGGTTACTTTCTCTGTGTAGGTAGCTGTATTGTCCTCACGCAAGGCCAGATCGCCTTGATAGGATTCAATATCATAGTCAACAGCCGAGACAACCTGACCAAAACAAAGACAGGAAAATAAGACTAATAGGAGACAAAAATATCGTTTCATACTCAACCTCTCTTTACAGATATTTTGTTCTATTATATCATTTTTATCAAGTAAGGGCTTACTAGGATTGAAAAGAACGGTAATTTTCGATAGAATAGGAAGAACTATTATTAGATAAGCAGGAGAAACCCATGAAGAAATTATTACTCACTTTATTTACAGCCCTCCTGGTCACCTTAGGAACGATCCATGTTATTCAGGCCGATGACTACCTGAGAATCGGTATGGAAGCAGCCTACGCGCCCTTCAACTGGACTCAGGATGACGATTCCAACGGTGCTGTAAAAATCGAAGGCACCAACCAATATGCCAACGGATACGATGTGCAGATTGCCAAAAAAATTGCTCAAGAGATGGGTAAGGAACCTCTGGTTGTCAAGACTTCCTGGAATGGCTTGATTCCTGCTCTGACTTCCGGCAAAATTGACATGATTATTGCAGGTATGAGCCCAACTGCCGAGCGGAAAAAGGAAATCGCCTTTTCCAACAGTTACTACACCAGCGAGCCAGTTCTCCTAGTTCGTAAAGATGGAAAATATGCATCTGCTAAGACTCTAGAAGACTTCAAAGACGCTAAAGTCACTTCCCAGCAAGGAGTTTATCTCTACAATCTCATTGACCAACTGCCTGGTGCCAAAAAAGAAACAGCTATGGGCGATTTTGCTCAGATGCGTCAAGCCTTAGAATCCGGTGTTATTGATGGCTATATCTCTGAGCGGCCAGAAGCCTTGACTGCCGAGACTGCCAACTCCAACTTCAAAATGATTCAATTTGAGAAAGGCTTTGAAGTCGGCGAAGAAGATGCTTCCATTGCCATTGGGATGCGCAAGGATGACAATCGTATCGAGCAAGCCAATGCAGCAATCGCTAAGATTACTACCAATGACCAAGTCAAGCTGATGGATGAGATGATTCAGAAACAGCCTGTTGATACGGATAGTGAAACAACGAATGAATCATTCTTCAGTCAAGTTGCTAAGATTCTGGCTGAAAACTGGCCTCAATTCCTACGCGGAGCTGGGTTGACCTTGCTTATTTCGATAACAGGAACCATTGCAGGCCTCATCATCGGACTGCTGATTGGAGTTTATCGGACGGCACCAGCTTCTAAGAATAAACTCCTGGCATCACTGCAAAAAATCTTCGGCTGGTTCTTAAATATCTATATTGAGATTTTCCGTGGAACTCCAATGATTGTTCAGTCCATGGTTATCTACTACGGAACAGCCCAGGCTTTCGGAATCTCTATCGACCGAACTATCGCGGCCATTTTCATCGTCTCCATCAATACTGGAGCTTATATGAGTGAGATTGTCCGCGGTGGTATATTTGCTGTTGATAAAGGGCAATTTGAAGCCGCAACAGCACTGGGTATGACTCATGGTCAGACCATGCGCAAGATTGTTCTGCCTCAGGTCGTCCGCAATATTCTGCCCGCAACCGGTAACGAATTTGTCATCAATATCAAGGATACATCTGTGCTGAACGTTATCTCGGTAGTCGAGCTTTATTTCTCTGGAAATACTATCGCTACCCAGACCTACCAATACTTCCAAACCTTTACCATCATCGCTGTAATCTACTTTGTCCTGACATTCAGCGTGACACGCATCCTGCGCTATGTTGAAAAACGCTTCGACACAGACAACTACACGACAGGTGCCAATCAAATGCAGACAGGAGAAGTAAAATCATGACAGAAACCATTTTAGAAATTAAAAACCTCAAGAAGTCCTACGGTGAAAACCAAGTCCTCAAGGACATCTCCCTCACCGTTCATAAAGGAGAAGTGATTTCCATCATCGGCAGCTCCGGCAGCGGAAAGTCAACCTTCCTGCGCTCCATTAACCTTCTGGAAACGCCAACTGGCGGACAGATTTTCTATCGCGGCAAGAATGTTCTGGACGAGAATTACGACTTGACCCATTACCGTGAAAAGCTGGGCATGGTCTTTCAGTCTTTCAATCTCTTCGAGAATCTTAATGTCCTTGAAAACACTATCGTCGCTCAGACAACAGTTCTGAAAAAAGAACGGTCAGAAGCCGAGAAAATTGCCAAAGAAAACCTCAACAAAGTTGGCATGGGCGAGCAATACTGGCAGGCCAAGCCTAAGCAACTCTCAGGAGGTCAGAAGCAGCGGGTCGCTATTGCCCGCGCCCTCTCCATGAATCCTGATGCCATCCTCTTTGACGAGCCGACTTCAGCCCTCGACCCTGAAATGGTCGGTGAAGTTCTGAAAATCATGAAAGAACTAGCTCAGGAAGGGCTGACAATGATTGTCGTGACCCACGAAATGGAATTTGCCCGTGATGTTTCCAGCCATGTTATCTTTATGGACAAGGGCGTCATTGCTGAAGCTGGCAGCCCGCAGGATATCTTCACCAATCCCAAAGAAGAAAGAACTAAAGAATTCCTGCAACGCTTCCTCAGCTAAATTACTTCTATTTTCAAAAACAAAAAAAGGAATCTGGAACTAAGTCCAGATTCCTTTTTTGATTTAATGAGCAATATCAGTTGCACAATTTTGAAGTTTAGTCTTCAAATTTTTCATGGTTTTTGTCGTAGAAATCAATCAAGCCAAGAGCTGTTTCAAAAGAGATATTTTTCACTTTTGCACGTCCTTGAGCAAGAGCAATGATAGACATTTCACGTGCATTTGTTTCTTTACTAATACGGTAACCAGTGATCTTCTTATCACGTACCCAACTAACAACAGATTCTACTTTCTCGAAATTAGATTTAGCCATTTCTTACTCCTCTCTATTCTAGCTACATCAACTACTATAATTGTTTTTATACAGTTTGTCAACTTAAACAAACCAAATTCGAACAAATTAAATAATTCTGAATTTTCTTTACTTAGCTTTGAGGGCTGAAAGTATCTGAGTCCGAATACTTTCGACACCTTCTGGATTTGCTGGAAGGAAGATGGTATTATTACCCGAACTATCTGCAAAATTATTCAGCGTATCCAGGTACTGATTGGTCAAAAGAATAGACATAATCTGCTCTTCTGTCAACTCAATGTTGGCGCCCTTCAATTCCTTGATCGAATCTGCCAAACCATCCACAATGGCCTTCCGCTGCTCGGCAATACCAACCCCATGCAGGCGGTCTTTCTCAGCTTCTGCAGAGGCAGCTGTCACAATCTTAATCTTATCCGCTTCAGCCAATTCCTGAGCAGCCACACGCTTACGCTGCGCCGCATTGATTTCGTTCATAGACTGTTTAACTTCAGCATCAGGCTCAACCTTGGTAATCAAGGTTTTGACAATGATATAGCCATAGGTCGACATTTCTTCAGCTACCTGTTTTTGGACCTCTAGGGCAATTTCGTCCTTCTTTTCAAAGAGCTCATCCAAGGTCAGTTTTGGAACGGAGGAACGAAGGGCATCTTCAATATAGGACTTAATCTGTGCTTCTGGCCGCATAAGTTTGTAATAAGCATCAATTACGTTGTTCTCATTTACACGATACTGGGTCGCAACATTCATAGTTACGAAAACATTATCCTGTGTCTTGGTCTCAACGACAATCTCGCTCTGCAGCAAACGCAGCTGAACGCGAGCTGCTATCTTGTCAATCCCTAAAGGAAGACGGAAATTGATACCACTGCTGCTGGTTTTGTGATAGCGTCCAAAACGCTCAATGATTGCCACAGATTGCTGACGAACCACATAGACTGCACTAAGCAGCAAGAATATTAAGATTATGATCAATATGATAAAGAAAAATGGAATAAACAACATGTTCAAGCCTCCTTGATTCACTATAGTATATTCTAACATATTTAATTTGCAGTTTCAAATAAAAGCATACAAATTAGGCTAAAATATATTTACAATTAGACAAGCATATTGTAGAGTGTTTCATTCCCGTTCAGATTGATAAAGGACGGATCGAACTGCTCAATACGGTTAATTAAAGAAGCATAATCATGCTTATCTGCCAGAGAAATACCAATCAAAACTGGTCCCGTTCCCTTGCTTGCCCGCTTGATATATTCAAAACGAGTAATATCGTCATTGGGCCCTAAAATATCATTCACAAATTCCCTCAGGGCACCCGGACGCTGCGGGAAGTTAACCACGAAATAGTGCTTGATACCATCATAAATAAGTGCCCGTTCTTCCATCTCCGGCATACGGTTGATGTCATTATTACCACCTGAGATAATGCAACAGATAGTTTTCCCCTTGATATACTCGCTCAGGACTTCCAAAGCAGCAACACTTGCAGCACCAGCTGGCTCTGCGACAATCCCTTGCTTGGAATATAGATCAATGATGGTCTCTGAAATAAGCCCTTCATCTACACCGATAAGATTTTGAACATTCTTTTGTGTAACCTCATAGGTTGATGCACCGACTTTCTGAACTGCGATGCCGTCAGCAAATTTATCGATTTCTTTAAGCTTGACCGGACCTCCAGCTTCAAATGCCGCTTTCATACTGCGGGCACCGTTGGCTTCCACACCAATAACTTCGATAGCCGGCTGACTTTCTTTGATATAGGTTGAGACTCCTGATATCAGTCCGCCGCCGCCAACTGGTACCAAAACTGCATCAAAATCGATAGCTTCTCTCTTGGCCTCATCTAAGATTTCATAGGCTACTGTTCCTTGACCAGCTTGGACATCATCATTGTCAAAAGGATCGATAAAGGTCCGGTTTTCAGCCTTAGTATAGTCAAGCGCTGCCTTAGCCGAAGCATCAAAGGTATCTCCAACCAGCTTGATATCCACAAATTCACCGCCAAAGAAGCGAACCTGACCAATCTTCTGCTGAGGAGTCGTGATGGGCATAAAAATAGTTGCTGGAATTTTCATTTCCTTACAAGTATAGGCCACTCCTTGGGCGTGATTTCCCGCAGAAGCACAGACAACCCCACGCTGGCGCTCCTCTTCATTAAGTTGAGAAATGGCATAATAAGCCCCGCGGAGTTTAAAAGAGCGTACCCGCTGCATATTTTCCTTCTTCAGGTAAATCTTGGCATGGTACTTCTCCGACAAATAGTGGTCGTAGTCAAGCGGTGTATTGACAACCACATCTTTTAACACTTTATGAGCATGCGTGATATCTTTTGCTCTGAGCATGTTTCTTCCTTCCCTGTTTTTTCAGTTTATTCTCTATCAAGCAAAACAAGGGGCTGGGAATTCGCATTCCAACCCCTAATGTCTTATCTGCTCTTTATCTTAATTATAAATCTTGAAAGCATCGTCGTCGTTTTTACCAACGAATGGCATTGCTTTACGCAATTCTGCACCGACCTTTTCAATCTCCAGATTAGCAGCTTGCTCGCGGTAAGCAGTGAGTTTTGGACGACCAGCCTTGTAATCATCAACGAAGTCGTTCGCAAATTTACCGTTTTGGATATCAGCCAAGACTGCCTTCATGTTTTCTTTGACTTGCTCAGTAATGACGCGCGGACCAGATACATAGTCACCATATTCAGCTGTATTTGAGATAGATTGGCGCATCTTCTTGAAGCCACCTTCATAGATCAAGTCTACAATCAGTTTCATTTCGTGCAGCACTTCAAAGTAAGCCAATTCTGGTGCATAGCCAGCTTCAGTCAAGACTTCAAATCCTGCTTCAATCAGGGCAGTCAGACCACCACAAAGCACAGCTTGTTCACCAAAGAGATCTTCTTCTGTTTCTTCTTTATAAGTTGTTTCAAGAAGTCCAACACGAGCCGCACCAACACCTTTACACCAGTCCATTGCGATATCTTTTGCATTTCCAGTAGCGTCTTGGTAAACTGCATACAGAGCTGGTACACCAAAACCTTCTTCGAAAGTACGGCGAACCAAGTGACCAGGACCTTTCGGTGCACACATGAAGACATCTACATCAGCAGGAACTTTGATAAATTCAAAATGGATGTTGAAACCATGAGCAAATCCAACTGCATTTCCAGCTTCCAAGTTTGGAGCGATTTCTGCTTCATAGAGATCTTGTTGGATTTCATCTGGAGCCAAAATCATGATAACATCAGCCAATTTAGCTGCTTCTGCTACTGTATAAGTATCAAAGCCATCTTCTTTAGCCTTGTCAAATGACTTACCAGGACGAACACCGATAATCACATCGTGGCCTGTATCACGCAAGTTTTGTGCATGCGCATGTCCTTGTGAACCATAACCGATAACGGCGATTTTTTTACCGTCAAGCGCTGCTACTTTAACATCTTTTTCGTATTCCATTGTTACTGCCATAAGTTTTACTCTCTTTTCTATTTTTATTGCCTACTAGGCGGTTTTAACAAATTAAAAGTTTGATTTAATCTCGGGTAAAGCCTGTTGCTCCAGTCCGAGCAATATTTTTAATACCATATGGGCGAATGACTCGAAGCAAAGCCTCGCTCTTCTCTGCATCACCGGTCATCTGAACGGTAATGGAGCTAGGTGCTACATCTACAACTGTTGCCCGGAATGGCTGGATAATAGATAGAATCTCTGCCCGCTTATCAGCTGGAGCCGAGACCTTAACCAGAATCACTTCACGCTCTAAGTGAGGGCGGTCCGTGATATCTCGAACCCGAATCACATCAATCTGACGATTGAGCTGCTTGATAATCTGCTCGACTTCTGCCAATGAAGCCACATCAATGATGATGGTGATACGGGATACTTCCGGATTTTCCGTCGTTCCGACTGAGATACTCTCAATATTAACCTGACGTCTGGACAGAACACCCGTGAAGCGGTTCAGAACCCCCGAACGGTTTTGAAGTTTAGCTGTCAACATTCTACGCATGGAACTTCACCCCCAACATCTCATGATTGCTCTTGCCAGCCGGCACCATTGGAAGAACGTGCTCCTTACGAGAGATATCTACCTCAATAAACATCGGTATATCTTCTTTAAGCACTTCCAAATCCTGGACAATAGTCTCCGGATCGTCAAATTTATAGGATTTAACACCATAGGCCTGAGCCATGAGCTGGAAATCTGGCAAAGTTTCAAAGACAGACTCAGAGGTACGACCATCATAGAAAGCTTCCTGCCACTGGCGCACCATGCCTAGCGAATGATTGTTAAGCATGATGACCTTAATCGGAATCTTATAGATATTGAGAATAGCCATCTCTTGGTTTGTCATTTGATAGCCACCATCTCCGACAAAGAGCACCACTTCCTTATCCGGATTGGCAATTTTAGCTCCAATGGCTGCAGGTACACCGAAGCCCATGGTTCCTAGACCACCAGACGTTACCAGTTGACGCTCGTTTTTATACGGATAATATTGGGCGGCCCACATTTGGTGTTGACCGACGTCTGTTACAACGATGGCATCACCCTTGGTCAGCTCACCCACGCGCTCAATGACAGCTTGAGGTTGTACGACACGTTCTTTCTTATCATATGAGCGAACCCGCTCCTTGTCCTGGGTTACTTTTTCAATCCACTTGCTGGTATTATTATGCACCTGCTCTTCATTGAGCAGCATCTGCAGGGCTTTCTTAGCATCCCCTACGATAGGAATGTCTACGCTGATAATTTTTCCAATTTCCGCTGGGTCAATATCGATATGTGCTACTTTAGCGTTCTTGGCAAAGGTTTTTGGGTTGCCGGTCAGACGGTCATCAAAGCGACAGCCGATACTAATCATAAAGTCGGCCTCAGTCATGGCAATATTGGCCGCAAAAGAACCGTGCATCCCACCCATACCTAAGAACAAAGGATGGTCTGTCGCAATAGTTCCCTGACCTAACAAGCTAGTGACTACTGGAATCTGATATCGCTCCGCAAACGCAACCAATTCCGCTGCTGCCCCAGCATAGCTAATACCGCCTCCCGAAAGAAGGACCGGCTTTTTAGCCTTAGAAATCTGCTTGATAATCTTCTTAATCTGCAATTCATTAGGCTCAATAGTCGGCTGATAGCTCGGCAGATGCAACTTGCTGTCATAGATAAAGTCCGTTTCCAGAGCGGAGACATCCTTAGGCAAATCAATAACGACTGGACCAGGACGACCTGTCGTCGCAATGTGAATAGCTTCTGTAATGATACGCGGAATTTCTGCCGTCTCCCGAACCTGATAATTGTACTTGGTAATAGGAGTCGTAATCCCAACAATATCCGCTTCCTGAAAAGCATCTTTACCGATCCCAGCCTTGGCTACCTGACCAGTAAAGACTAAAAGGGGGACGCTATCACTCATGGCATCAGCAATGCCGGTAATGGCATTAGTCGCTCCCGGACCGCTGGTCACAACTGCAACTCCGATTTTCCCAGTAGACTTAGCATAGCCTTCTGCTTCGTGAACACAGCCTTGCTCATGGCGGCCTAGAATATGACGGATGCCTTCAAAACTATAAATAGCATCATAAAGCGGCAGTACAGCGCCGCCGGGATAGCCAAAAATCGTATCAACACTAAGATTTTTCAAGGTTTCCAAAACAAGCTCTGAACCTGTCTTAGAAGTTTCTAATTTGATTTTCTCCATTCTTCCCCTTTCATTTATTTACAATTTTCTAAAAATTCAAAAAGCTTTCTACTATGATAACATTTTTGAAAAAAATTGCAAGTCATGCAGAATGTTTTTCTACATTTTTTAGCGATTTATCATATGAAAAGGGAAAATTTTCCAAAGAAACCGAATAAGAGCATGCTGCTTCCATATCAGGGTTTGCCTTTTCTCTGTAAACAGGAAAACAACCTTCTTACAATATTGCTTTTATTTTCTATGGACTTCCTTTTTCTTTAGTGGTATAATAATGCTATTAATTTATCAATGGAGGTCAACAATGGAGAAATTTCTTAATATTTTCAGAAGTCTTGACCGTTCTTGGCTGATTCGTCACTACATTTTCAGCTTTGCTTTCTTTGGGCTACTATTTGTTATGCTAAAAGGTTTCAGCACACCTCTTCCTGTCTGGCTTCTTTATCTGAGTTTCACACTCTTTTATCCTTTTGCCATGTTTGTCTATGAAAGCATCGTTGATTTGATTATAGGGGACAACATTTTTCTCATTCCTGTTCTTATCATGATCATTTGGAAAATCATTCGCTTCTTTATCATCTGGCTTTTTTCCATACCTATCGGCTTGATCGGACTAATTTATCTCTACTTTTCTGTCAATCGTAAGACTGACTAAGGCTGCTTCCCTAAGACAAGCAAAAACTATAACAAGAATGATAATTCATTCTTGAATTATACAAAAGAAACAGGTCTTCTACCTAACTATGGTATAGAAAACCTGTTTCTTTTTTTCAATTTTTTAGTTCATTATCTCTGAATGGTCGATAGCTCGCCTCCACAAGATTGGAGATTAAAGGAAAAGAAATAATGTTTTTTCTTGATATGCCAATATATCTGATTCCTCTCAAGCTCCTGCCAGCTATAACCAGCCTTTCTCTTGGCCGATTCGGACGGCTTCTGTTCGATTTTCAGCATTTAGCTTGGTCAAAATAGCAGACATATAGTTACGAACCGTTCCATTTGACAGGTAGAGTTTTTCAGCAATTTCTTTATTGGACAGGCCAGTCGCCGCAGCTTGCAGGACTAGCCTCTCCTGCTGAGAGAGAGGGTTCCTACTGGTCATTAGCACCTCCATCAATTCCGGCGAATATTCCTTTTGCCCATCTAGAACGGTTTGGATGGTTTTCATCAAATCCGCAATGCTGCGCTCTTTGAGCACATAAGCATCTACATCCGCCTTAACAGCTCGCTCAAAGTAGCCCGGTCGCTTGAAGGTTGTGACGATGATGACCTTGATGTTGGGTCGATTGGCCTTGACCCATTCGAGAACGTCTAGGCCGGTTTGGTGGGGCATTTCCACGTCCAAAATAGCTACATCAACAGTTTCTGAGCTAAGACAGTCAATAGCCTTCTGCCCATCTGCGGCCTGATAGACTTCTTCGACATCTGGCTGCAGCTGCAAGAGCTGAGCTAGAGCATCTCTCAGCATACTTTGATCTTCTGCTAACAAAAGTTTCATGCTTCCTTCCCTCCGTATGGCAATTCAATTCGAATCCATGTTGGATCTTGGCTGCTAAGAATCTCAAGCTTTCCTGATAAGGCAGACAGCCGCTCTCGAATACTATGCAACTCCCGTCCGGTCAGCTTCTGAAAACCACAACCATCATCCTGAATGTCTAAAACAAGTTTTTCCCCGTTCTTTACCAAAGAAAAATTACTCTTTTTAGCCTTGGCATGCTTGATGATATTGGTCGCTGCCTCCAGTAAGATCATACTAATCGTTGACTGCTGACTTGGTGGGATACTGGCAACATTGAACTGGTTATCTATCTTTACCTGAACGCCGCTCATCTCCAGCATGGCTCGAATGGTCACGAGTTCCTCGTCCAGCGTCCGATTCTTTAGATCATTAATAATCCGCCGAACATCAGCCATGGACTTCTTGCTGATCTCTTGCACTTCCTGCAGTTCTTTTGCTGCCTTGTCGTAGGCTTCCATCTGCAAAAACTGCTGAGCCAGCTCCGCCTTAACACTGAGCATAGCAAAGGTGTGTCCTAGACTATCATGTAAGTCTCTGCCAATCCGATTCCGCTCATTTTCTGCTAGAAAGAGATTCAGCTGGGCATTTTGCTTGACCTTTTCTTCCTTGATCTGCTCTGCCGTCTGAATCCGATAGAGACCAAATGTCATACCATCCGAAAAGAGAAAGATTACAATATAGAAAAGCAATTCTGTTGGACCAACATTGCCCATCAAATAATTAGTTAGTACAATAGCAGGCTGCAAGGCGATAAAGGTCAAAAAACGCCAGGATTTAAAAGAAATATCATCCAGTTCGTAAATTAGCAGATTAGATAGATAAAAAATATACCAGGTAAAACCTGTATTTAAGAAGACAGAACTATAATATATGTAAGAAATCAAGAGCCACCAAGAAAAAAACTGGATAAGGCGATGGTTACTTAGCAAAACCGCATAGTAAGCCACAACAAAAATAGCTGTCCAGAGCAAGAGGAAAAGCGGGTATTCCCCGCTGATTACTCCCGCCACTGGAAAGATGATAAAGACCAGCGCAATATGAAACATATAGTGGACTTGTTTAAGCTTTTCCCACATGAATTTATTTTACCTCAATTCGCTTTTTGAGCTGCAGCACAAGAATGCTGACCAAAACCGTATAAATCAGAACAATCAAAGCTGCCTTGCCATTGAACTGATGGTGTTCTAGATAAGAAGACACAACCTGCATCAGTTGATAACTTGGCGTCAACTTACCGATTGGCTGGAGCCATTTTGGGAACATAGTCAGAGGAAACCATAGACCGCCCAGAACAGCCAGTGCCATATAGACGATATTGCCCACTACAGACATAAGCTGAGCACTTGGCAAGAGACTGACCAATACACCCATGGCAATAAAGACCACACTTCCTACCAGAAGGATCAAGGCAATAAGAAGCCAGTCCACCATTGGCAGATTAACCCCGCGAACAAAATGCCCAATCGAGAAGACTACGATAATAGAAAGCATAAAAGTCAACAGCGTACTGCAAAGTTTTGATATATAATATTTTACCATAGAAATCGGCGAGTGCTGAATCATTTTTTGCCAGTTATTATTTTTATCAGACTGCAAAGTGCTTGGAATGCTAAAGAAGGCACTAGACATGATACTAAAAAGAGTCATAGAGAAGAGGTAGCCTCGAAGCACAAGTTCAGACGTATCACTTCCAGACATCATTCCTGAGAAAATCAGGTAAAAGACGCTGGGCAGACCAATAGACAAGAGATAATAAGCAGCCTGCCGCTTCATTAAAATCAACTCAATCTTCATAAGACTTGCCATATTTTTCATGATTACTCTCCTATTCTTGTGTCGTTTCAAAAATACTATCCAAGAGGGTACGGTTACGTACTTCAATCTCTTCGATTGTACAGCCGTTTTCCTGCAGGACTTGCCAGACTTGACCAGCTTCTCTAGTAGCAAAAGATAAAGCCTTTTGCTTGATTTCTATATCAGTCACATTATCCAGCTTTTCCAGCACAGACTGATAAGTCAGTGGCAAGGTAAAGTGTTTTTCCTGCTCTTCACTGCGCATAGCATAAGGCGTCGTGTCCCGAATCAACTCGCCCTTGTGCAGCACCAAAATCCGATCTGCCGTATGCTCGACTTCTTCGATATAGTGCGAAGAATAAACGATGGTCACTCCCTGCTGCTTGAGCTGATTAACAATTTCCCAGAAATGCTGACGAGTGGAAGTGTCCATAGCTGAAGTCGGTTCGTCCAGAAACAGGATCTTAGGACGGCCAATCAGACTTAATACAAAAGAGAAGAGACGTTTTTGCCCACCAGACAGCTTGCTGGCCAACTGATTCTTTTGCTTGTCTGTAAATTGCAGCAAGTCATCAATTTCTTGATCAGACAGACTATTTGGATAAATAGCTTGGAAGAACGTCAAGAGTTCCTTGACCTTCAAATCCTCCACCACTGTATTTTCCTGTGGTAAAATCGCTACCGACTGCTTGAGATGATTGTCAGTTGGTTTGAGCCCCTGAATCCTTGCTTCACCTGCTGTCAGAAACTTATCGCCCAGCAAACAATCCATGAGAGTCGTTTTACCTGCTCCGTTGGGACCAATCAAGGCCACACAGTCACCTTGGGAGATTTCAAACGAAATATCCTTTAAAATCTCCTTACCATGAATGCTTTTTGAAAGCTTCTTTACTTCAATCAGTTCCATTTTACTCCTCCTTTGATTCGATAAAGCGCATGTGCATCTTTCCTTTATTTTTCCAAAGCCGGAAGAAGAATAAAGACCAAATGCTTTTTGAATTCTTACAGCAACCTTTTATCATTTTGTTAACTATATTATAAGGCAAAGAAATTTTTCCTACTAGTTGATTTTGTCACCAGCTGACATGACAAATGTCACTATTCCGCTTTTAGAGCACAAAGCCAGCAAATATTGGAATAATCTGTCTATCTCCCTTCTGCATGAAGACACAAAAAAAGCCGGCCCCCTCGTTGAGAGGAACCGACTAGTTGTATGTCTGTTGCAATTTAGATAGAAACTGGAATTAAAGCAGCCTAATCTAAAAAATTTTTCAATAAACTAGCTACTCAATCTGTAAGATGAGGCGACCAACGCTTTTAAACTTTAGCTCTGTACCTCTTCTTTGAGACCATTGAGCTTCAGACTCAGAATAAACATCTCAGGTGTAATATCCTTAATATCCTTCAGTCCAAAACCTTGGAAGAAACTGTTCTTTTCCACCTCTTCGACATTGACCTTTTGCAAATCAATTTCAATCAAGGTCTGCAATTTCTTCTCTGCTGTAACTGAATAATCAATATTGACACCTTCCAGACTCTTAGCTGCTACATAGTTTGAATCAGACTGCATTCCTTCACGAATGATAGTCGTCATCTCCTCTGGAGTCAAAGTAGCTGATGCCGCACTAGCTTCTTCTGGCAAGGAAGTGAGCAATCCCATACGAAGATTCAAGATTTTCTTGCCCTGATAGGTAATTGTATCACGATGATGGATTCCTTCAATGTCTCCAACCAAGGTTTTAGAGACAATCTCTGTACTTTCAGAAGAAGAACTGGATGACTTGCTAGAGCTGGAGCTAGAGCTGGATTTAGTCCGCCTAGAAGAAGCTGCTGATTCAGAAGAATGTCTAGGACGATGCTTGCTGAAGCTAGGAAGCACACAGCCCGTCAAGAGTACCGAAGCAGAAATAACAAGAATGAAAAATTTTTTCATAGTTCACCTTTTTTTACTTTTTATTTGTTACAGTATAACATAATACCAGTTTCTTGTCTAAGTATTTTCTACAAAATGACAAAAGGCAACCTTTCGATTGCCTTTTTATACTATTCAACACTAAAAATATATGGATAAACCGGCTGACTGCCCTGATGAATTTCTACTTCGACATCCTCGAATTGTTCCATCAAATCTTGAGCAAGACTGCTAGCCAACTCTTCGCTGCCGTCTTCACCGATATAGATAGAGACAATCTCGCTGTCTTCATTGAGCATCTTGCTGAACGTTTCTTTCAAAGCTGTCAGCATATCTGGATTAGAAACAACAATCTTGCCATCCACCATACCGAGGTTGTCATTCTCATGAATTTCCAAGCCATCAATCGTCGTATCACGAACCGCAGTCGTCACGCTGCCGCTGACTACTTCTGCCAAGGCTGCAGTCATACGCTCTTGGTTTTCCTCAATAGTCTTGCTGCCATCAAAAGCTAGGAGACTGGTCAAACCTTGAGGGATCGTGCGAGTCTCAATAACAGCTGCAGGCTGTTCAATCACTTCTGCTGCTGATTGGGCTGCCATGAAGATGTTTTTATTGTTTGGCAAGATAATAATATTACGAGCATTGACTTGCTCCACAGCTTTGATGAAGTCTTCTGTTGATGGGTTCATAGTTTGACCGCCAGAGATGATATAGTCAACTCCCTGAGCCTTAAAGATTTCAGCCAGACCATCACCAGCCACTACAGCAATAATCGCAAATTCTTTTTCTTGAGCCGGCTTAGCTGAGCGCTCTTCCTTTTCAACCTGTGCTTCGTGCTGGTTGCGCATATTGTCAACCTTGACCTTGACCAAACTACCATACTTGAGACCTTCCTGCATAACCAGTCCTGGATCTTCGGTATGGACATGGACTTTGACGATTTCATCATCGTTGACTACCAACAGGGAATCTCCCAAATCATTGAGGTAGTTGCGAAATTCATCATAATCAAAGTCTTTTACATAGGTTGGACCTGTCTTGAGAGCCACCATGATTTCTGTACAGTAGCCGTAAGTGATGTCCTCTGTTGCCACATGGCCAGCTACAGACTTATGATGCTCAGCATTGATCATCTCAGACATGGTCGCAGGTGTCGCCACAAAGTCCTCAGATGCGATATATTCGCCTGTAAGTGCAGACAAGAAGCCTTCGTAGATAAAGACCAACCCTTGACCGCCAGAGTCCACAACGCCGACTTCTTTCAGAACCGGCAGCATATCCGGTGTCTTAGCCAAAGCAGCCTTTGCTCCTTCAAGAGCTGCTTTCATAACTTCTACAGCATCATTAGTGACTTCAGCTTTCTTCTTGGCTCCGATAGCCGCACCGCGGGAAACAGTCAAAATCGTTCCCTCAACCGGCTTCATAACTGCCTTGTAAGCCACTTCTACACCAGACTGAAAGGCCAGAGCTAGATCTTCACCAGTCAGCTCTTCATGCTCTTTCACACTTTGAGAAAAACCGCGGAAAAGCTGGGAAGTGATAACTCCTGAGTTACCACGCGCGCCCATCAAAAGGCCTTTCGCAAAGATACCCGCCGCTTCGCCAACTGTTGAAGCAGACTTATCTGACACTTCCTTGGCACCATTTTCAATGGTCATGCCCATGTTGGTCCCTGTATCGCCATCTGGAACCGGGAAGACATTCAAAGAGTTTACATATTCAGCCTGTTTATTTAAGCGAGTAGATGCCGCCTGCACCATTTCTTGAAATAAACTAGTAGTAATATTTGCCACGATTATTCTCCTACGACTTTAATATTTTGGATATAAACATTCACTGCATGGGCAGTAATTCCGAGCTTGTTTTCCAAACTGAATTTAACACGCTCTTGGATGTTTTTGGAAACTTCGCTGATTTTGACTCCATAGCTTAACACAGTGTAGACATCAACTGCGATATCACCTTCATCAGTCGCTTTCACAACCACGCCCTTAGCATAGTTTTCTTTTCCTAAAAGGGCTTGAAAATTATCCTTGATTGCATTTTTGCTGGCCATGCCAACTACACCAAAAATTTCAGTCGCTGCACCGCCGACGATTGTCGCAATCACATCATCAGTCAGCTCAATTTGACCATCTTTTGTATTAATTTTCACAGTCATAATTTGTACCTCAAAAGTATTTTATAGTTTATTCTACCATATTTTATACAGGGTGTAAAAGAGGAAGGGTCTAAATCAACTGTCTAGGCGGAAATTTACAAGCAAAAAAGGACGGAAAATTTCCATCCTTTTAAATAAAAATTAAACGCGTTCAACTTTACCTGATTTAAGGGCACGAGCTGAAGCCCAAACTTTTTTAGGTTTACCGTCAATCAAAACAGTAACTTTTTGAAGATTTGGTTTAACAGCGCGTTTTGTTTGGTTCATCGCGTGAGAGCGGTTGTTTCCTGATACAGTCTTACGACCAGTAAAGTAACATACTTTAGCCATTATCGTGTTTCCTCCTATTAGATCTAATATTACGGATGTGCTAGCACCACATACCTTCCTATATTACCAAAAAACTTGACGTTTGACAAGTACATTTGTCCAAAGTTTCGAAATTAATCCGTTTTCCTAAACATAGCTAATCTTCAAAGAACCGAAAGCTACGTTGCCTTTGACATAGAGAGTTTTTCTCTTTTCATTGACATTGCGGGGATTGTAGACAGAGCCAAAGGCATTATCTACATCCAGCTCTACACGCCAGTCGCTGGGCACATAAAGCATCACACTGCCAAAAGACAGATCCACTTCAAAAGTTGCTGAGTCCCCTTCGATAGTCGCATTATCAAAATAAACCGATGCACTGCCAAAAGCACAGTCTAACTTTTCATAGGTGAAGTTATCTGAGTTGATATAGCGCGTGCCGCTGCCAAAAGCAATATCATCTTTTGAGGAAGAAGAGGCAGTTGAGAAGATACGCCCCTTAAAAATGCGCCGGGGCTTGAAAATCATATTGAGACCGATGCAAGCCAGAATACCACCCAAAACCAAGGTTCCTGTTGAAATAGCTAAAAAGTGGTAAACGGCATTGGCAATAATCAGCGCAATAACTGCCATGATCAGCCCAGTGCCAAAGTCTCTTTCTAAGAAATTTTCCAAGGCGAAATAGGCAAACATTGCAACTACTAGCATGGGCCAAATATTAAAATTGAAGGCAGGAATCCCAAAATTCCCCTGCAGCAGAACCCAAGCTGCCAAGACTAAAAAGCCGATTCCAAAAATTGTTTTTTTCATGAAAATTACCTCGTTTCGTTTAACTTTTCTTTTAAAATTTGATAGTAGTGTCGGGAAACGTGCACTTGTTTATGTGTGTCATAAAATTGGATAGTACTGGTTCCCGAAAATGATTTATCCAAAGCGTAAATAGCCTTGGCATTGGCAATAGTAGACTTTGAAATGCGACAGAAATATGCCGGAAGTCTCTCTTCTAATTCGTATAGCTTCAATTTGACTTCATAAGCATCATCCCTGCTATGAGCATAAATTTTGGTAGCATCCGTTTCAAAAAATAAAATATTCTTCAAATCGACAAAATATTCACTTGTATCCTTATAGAAAGCTATCGGTTGACGGTTGGCTTGTTCAAGAGCTGCTTGAATCCGAGCCACCTCTTCACCATATTGAGCCGTTCGGATAACGACTTCAGTTTCTGCCATATCTGTATCAAGCTCAATCCTAATCTTCATAGCCACTCCTTTCCTTGCTTCTGACTTCATTATAACAATTTTCAAAAAAGAAACAAGGCATTTTCAGTAAGTGGTTATTTTTGATAACTAAGTGGTAGCTTACCCTTCTCAAAAAATGTTAAGCAAATTTGATTTCTCATCCTAGACTCTCCAATAGATTCGTTTAGTATAAAAGCACGACTTACACATATTGAATATCTGTCTTATTTTATGATCAAACAAATTTGAAAACTTTTTTCCTTCTGATATAATAGTACCTCAGGAGGTACTATATGTCTAAACAAAAAATTAATCGCTTTGTCGGATCTATTGGAGCTTTTATTGGGATTCTTGTCTTTATTGCATATATTCCACAAATTATCGCTAACTTGCAAGGAGAAAAAGCTCAACCATTCCAACCACTATTCGCAGCAGTTTCTTGTTTAATTTGGGTAATCTATGGTTGGACCAAAGAACCTAAAAAAGACTGGATCCTTATCATTCCCAATGCGGCAGGAGTGATATTAGGCGGTCTAACTTTTCTTACTTCTTTATAAGAATTAGATAAACAAAACCAGCAACCCATGAAAAAGTTGCTGGTTTTCTTTCTGCCGATTGCAGGGATCGAACCTGTGACCTACGCGTTACGAGTGCGTTGCTCTACCAACTGAGCTAAATCGGCGTCTTTTCCCCTTTATTTTAGCATCTTGAGTTTTTTTGTCAAGTTAGAATTTCACAATTTCTTAACCCAAATCAAACAAGGGTTGCTTTTATCCCAAAGTTCAGGAAAAATTTCTAACTTTTTAAAGCCCTGAGCCTGATAAAAAGCGTTAGTTCTGTCATAGGTAGGATAATAACCTGGTGCTACCGTTTTTACTTGCAGATAGGATGCTTTTTGACGAGCAGATTTTTCTAAAACTTCTAGAAGTTGACTACCAATTCCCGCTCTATGATAGAATTTCTTAACAGCTAAGCAGTCAATCTCTGCACAATCTTCACTAGAATAAGATAAGCTTACAAAGCCAGCCAATTTACTCTCCTGATAAGCAACCCAAACTTGTAAATCCCTAGCTCCTTCAATGTAAGCTTGTGTACTTTCAGGTATTCCAAACCATTCTGGTAGATCCTTTAAAACTTCACTGACTGCTATCATCTTTTGTTTTTCTTCCTTCACTTCTTCAATCGCTACCATCTTTAAATCCTTTCATGTTTTAAGCTTTAGGACTAAACATATTTTCCATCTTACGAACCCGCACTTTCGTAGGCATCCAATCCCCTATCCCAGAGTTTGAGCGAAATGAAAAAGAAAACAAGGGAAATCAGAATCAAACCACCAATGTTAAAGAGCCCATTTTTGTCCTGCAAGAAATAGCTAGCAGGATAGTAGGCTGTAAAAGCAAAAGGAACGATAAAACTAATCAACCAACGAAGGAGCGAATTGTAAATGGAAATCGGGTACTTGGCAAAATCATTAAACATATAGAAAATGTAAATCATAGCACCTGACTGCTTGGTCCAAAAAGCGATACTGGCTGTCGCGATTTTCAAAGAAGTATAAATCAGGGTCGCAAAAGGAATGCAGACTAGGAAAAGCAAGAACTTGGGAATAGTCCAAGTAATGCTAGAGAACGTTGTCGCTAGTAAAATTCCACCGACCAAGAGCTCACCCAAGGCATCAATCTGAAAAGTCTCGACTAGGATGTGAAAGAGAGGATTGATAGGACGAGTCAGATACTTGTCAAACTCTCCCTTTCTCACCAATCGTTGCCCCAGTGCCCAGAGATTGTCAAAAAAGAGATGGTCCAGTCCCTTGGGAATCAAGGAAAAACCATAGATAAAGGCAATCTCTTGAAAGGTCCAGCCTTCTAGCGAGGGGATGTGTTGAAAGATGACATTGAGAAACAAGAGGTTCAAGCCTTGGGTCAGGAAGACACCTAAAACACCAACCACAAAATCAACCTTGTATTCCATGATTTGCTTGATGTACTGTCTGATAAAAATCAGATGCATGCGCTGATATTTTTTCATACTAACCTCCTTGAATGGTGATAAATGACTGGACTCTTTTCCAAATCAACTGAGACAAGCCCACCATCACTAAGAGCCAGAAAAACTGTAGCAAAAGCGCTTGATGAATCTGACTGGCATCGTATTTCCCAACGATAATCATAACCGGAGTGTAAATCAAGGATGAAAAAGGCAAAAAGGAAAGAATATTTGAAACAATTTTAGGAAAGAAAGCCAAGGGAATCAAACTCCCCGACATAAAGGCCACTATAGAAGTCTTGAGTAGATTAGAACCCCATAGATTTTTAAATACAAAGGCTGAAAATCCAAAGCAGATATTAAAGAAAAAGTTAATCAGGTAGGCCAGCGTTAAGCTAAAGAGATAAAGGACAGTTAATCCCAGCACTTCTACAATCCCTTGCCCAGAAAGGATTTTTACCAATACAATGACACATAGAAATGGAACTCCAACAGAAATAAAAATCAACCACTTGGAACCAAGTTCGGTGAAGAGATAGGAGGCCGCAAAATGAACTGGTCTCAGCAAGCGCATGATAATGGAGCCATCCTTAACCTCCTCCCCAATCATAAAGGAAGAATCCGACTTGGTCAAAAGATTGGTCACAAAACTCATGATGATGTAGAGGGTGATATCTGCCATGCTGAAACCCTGAATCAAGGACTCTTGCGAGGAATCAAAGACTGCCTTCCAGAGATAAAAGGCCACAAAAGCTCCCATGACATCGCCAATTCGATAGAGAAGAAAGTTGACTCGATAGGTAATCAACTCCTGAACCCCTGCATTGATAAAGGGTTTGTAACGTCTCCACAATTTGACCATCTTAGAGCTCCTTTCGATAGAAGCGACGGATAATATCCTCAATATCCGTATCTAGCATCTTCAAATCACGAATTTCAAAATCAGACAGGGTTTGCTTGATAATATCAGCCGACTGGTAGCGGGAACTATCGAATTCAATATTGAGACTGTTTCCTTGTCTATCAATGGTCATATCCGAAAAATCTTCATAGTGAGAAACGAGGTGACTTTGACCTGGTAGTAGTTCAAAGGAGAGAGTCTTCATCTTGCCAAAGGTTTCCTTGAGCTGGTTAACCGTTCCATCAAAAATCTCCTGCCCCTTGTCAATCATAAAAATCCGATCACAGAGTTGCTCAATGTCGCTCAGGTCATGAGTGGTCAAGAGAATGGTTGTTTCTTCCTCCTGATTAATCTGGGTGATAGCCCGACGAATATTGTCCTTGACCGAAACGTCCAACCCAATGGTTGGTTCATCTAAAAAGAGAACCTTGGGATTATGAAGTAAGGAAGCCGCAATGTCCGCCCGCATCCGTTGACCAAGTGAAAGAGTCCGCACGGGATCTTTGATAAATTCCTTCAAATCCAAGACTTCATTCAAAAAGTCCATGCGCTTATGGAAAAGCGAGTCTGGCACATCATAAATTTCCTTCAAGACTGTATAGGTCTCTTGCAGTGCCAAATCCCACCATAGCTGGGTTCGTTGTCCGAAGACCACTCCAATATCCTTGACATAGTCTTGACGATTATCCTGCGGAATTTTGCCGTTGATTCGACAAAAACCAGATGTCGGTTTCAGAATTCCTGTCAGCATTTTGATGGTTGTCGACTTCCCAGCACCGTTGGCCCCGATAAAGCCTAAAATCTGCCCTTTTGGAACCTCAAAGGTTAAATCCTTGACCGCTTCAAAGGTCTGCTTTTCAGGATGAATAAAGGAGCGCAAAGCCCCCTTCAATCCCGGTTCCTTGACAGCCTTCACAAAATTTTTCTGAAGATGCTCTACTTCTATCATTGCCATACGTTTCTCAATATCCCATCATTCAATTCATGTTACAGATCATTTCCCTACTTAACTCAGGAAAATAGAATCTTATCTCCTCACTATACTACCACTTTTACTTTCAAACGAACATAGGTAATTTAAAAATAATTATCATATTTTGTCACACACCAAAAAAACCCACCTTTACAGGCAGGTTTCTGTTTTGTATTGTTCAGCTAGATTAAGCTTTACCTTCTCATTTCAATTCTTTAGCCAAGATACTCATGTTTTCTTCTAGATTCTCTAGGTAGTTTTTATCATTTTGAGGATCTGCTTCCAAAGGATTGAGAGTTTTTAGCCTGACACCTGTTGACTTTACGAGCGTTTCTGCCACTTTCGACGATGCATTACTTTCGGTAAAAATCGTCTTAACTTTATAGGTTTTCACAAATTCTTGAATTTCAGTAAGCTGCCTTGCATTTGGCTCTTGTTCAGGAGAAATCCCTGCAATACCTAGCTGCTGCAAACCAAACCGCTTTGCTAAATACGAGAACGCAGTATGTTGAGTGACGAAAGTCTTTTGCTTAGCCTTTTCAAAGATTGGTTGGTATTTTTTGGTCAATTCTTGAGCTTTAGCAATGAATTTCTTAGCATTTTTTTGATATATTTCCTTATGTTCTTTATCGAGTTCAGATAGCTTATCCGCAATAATCTGCGCTTCTTCACCAGCTTTTTCAGGATCTAGCCATGTATGAGGATCGTAGAGAGTTTTTTCATCGATTCCTTCGCCAGCTTCCACGTCTTCCAAACCCGGTACACGCTCCAAGGTCATTCCTTCGGATGCTTCCAGCACTTTCACCTTAGATTTTTGCAAATTTGGATCTAGGCTCCCCGCCCATGACTCTAAGGTATGTGAATGATAGACAAAAACATCCGCATCATAGATAGACGCTATATCATTAGCTGATGGTTCAAAAGAATGGATCCCTGTACTAGATTGAATCATGCGAACATCATTCAAATCACCAGATACTTCTTTAACCATGGCATAAACCGGATAAAAACTGGTCACAATCTTCAAACCTTTAGCTTGTTGTTCTTCTTTCTGAGTACACGCTCCCAGCATCAGAGCTAGTATACTCAGCGTTATTAATACTGCAGTTCTTTTCTTCATATTAACTCCAAAATTGTTGGTTCATCTTTTATTTATCAATAAAACATTCATATCTAAAAACAGATAAAAATCAAGGTGTTGTTTCTGTATTAGTAGCAGGTGTTGAAACAGCTGATTTCAACAAGGTTAACAGTTTTTCTACTTCTGCCATGATGTTATTATTATCCATAGTCCCTAAATTAAGATTATTTCGCAATCCTGTTAAGGTCTCAGTTGCATTGGATTTCAAACTTGGATCCGTCGTCTTTTCAAGTAAGTCTTCCGCCTCTTGCAACTTAGCTTCTACTTTAGCAGTTTCAACTTGAGGTACTTCTGGCTCAGTTGGTGTTTCCTCTTCAACTTCTTCTTGAGGTTTCTCTGGGCTAACAGCATCCTCCTTGTCATCTTTTTTACCTAAAACATGATCACTTGCATTCCCCCATCCATCGCTAGACTGTGGTCGCTCATCTGGATGTTCAACATAATACTTGATAGTTGCAAATAAATCCTCTAATGTATAGCCATTAGGAGCTCGGTAAGTCTTATCATCGAACCAAGCAAATTTGATGTTGTGGTAGTGATCCTTATGAGGGATAATCAGATTACCATTTTTTACTGCTACAGTATGCTCAACATTGTAAGGCAGACGAACGAGCGGTATCCGTTTCTCTCCTTGAACACGTTCGTAGATAGCAGACGCACTTTCTCCACTTGGATTGGCTTTGGAATCATCTGTTGGTGCAGGTGGAAGCAGACCTTTTTCTTTAGTATAGGTCTGAGCAGCTGCTTTTTCTTTAGCTGAAAGACTATCTTTTCCTATCCAGTGACTGTGTCCCATATGAGGGGTTACATAAGCATCTCCTTCGTCGCTGATAATATCGCGCGCATCAAAGATATATCCATCAGATGTCGTATATTTGTCAGCTAGCTGGGCTACTCGAACTTCGGTTTCAGTATACTCAATCTGTGAATTTGCTTTGCCTAGACGTTCTGGATGATTGATAGGCGCAAGAAATGCTAATAAGTCATCAATTAATTGCACCTTATCACTTGTTTCATCATTCAAACGCTTCACTAAATCATCCAAGGCTTGAAAATCTGACAAACGTCCCTTATTTTCTAGCAATTGCTGATGGGTCTGAGTCAGAAGACCATATACCTTATCATAAAACTCTTGATCTTTCGGTTCAACTGATTCTTTCTTAGCTTGCAGGACATGAGGTATGCTTTTCTGCTTCGCCAATTTATTTTCAATCGCTGTAATAATCTCTTTAGGCAAGTCTTTAGCTAAAAGATAGCGGGACACTCCTTTATCCTCTAGCACATAACCGTCAGCTATTTTCCTAACAACCTGCTGGATTAAATCCTTATCCAATGAATCCGCATGTTCCAAATTTAACTTTGGAGGAAGAATCGGTTTTAAAGCTGGTTGAGATGGAGTTAGTATCGGAGTTGGTATAGGTCTATAAGGTGTCAATCCTAACATAGGTTTATTAGGCTGACTTATAAGAGGAATTGTCCGAGCAAGCTTTTCTTCCAATGCCGACATTTGTGTATAAGGAATAAAGTGATAATGATTACCATGTGGCACTGCTACTCCATTTTGTGTTCGACTAGTAATTTGTGCTGGATCAAAGATCAAGCCATCTGATTCAACATGACGCTGACTAAATGGAAGATTATAAAGTTGCTGAAGGAGACCCTTAACATCTTCTCCTTGACTCGGTTGATAGTTGTTTGAAATTTGAGTAAAAGTAGGTTGTGTCTGTATCCAGCCACCGTTTCCATTATTATACGAACGGCTGACTACAGTACTAGCTACTTTTCCTCTACCTGATAGGTAAGCTTGAGCTGCAGCTAGCTCACTAGGCGACAAATCACTCTTTGGGATATAGTGAAAATGATTACCATGAGGTACGATATAGGCATCTCCCGTATCCTCAATAATGTCTGAAGCATTAAAAACATAGCCATCATCTGTTGTATAACGGCCTTGAGCTCTAGCTGCTGCTACTTCATTGCTTATTTTCGTAACATTATGACCATGTTCCTGCTTTTGACGATTAATCTCTTCCTTACTGCGAATATTATCCGCACGAGCTATATCTTTCAGATAAACATAATATTGCCCATTAACCTTGATAACATATCCACCCTTGACTTCATTGACAATATCCTCAGTCCTAAGTTGATAGTTGGGATCTTTCATCAAAAGATCTTCGCTGAAAATAGCATCATATGGAACTTTCCCATTATAATAATGATAGTGATCACCATGAGAAGTGACATAACCCTGATCAGTAATCTTGATAACAATCTGCTCCGCGTTAATCCCCTCTTTTTTGCTTACTTCGTCAGGCGTTAACTCCTCAGACTTTTGAACAGCTTGCTTACCATCAATATAGCTAACTCGATTGGATTTTTTAATCGAACTGTTTGCCTGATAATAACCTAGCTGATGAGCAAAAAGACCCACAGTAGCAATGACAACAATTCCTGTTAAGTATTTCTTATTTTTTTCCATTGAATATCACTTTCTTTTTTGATTATACAGAATTCGCTAAAACTTATCACAATTTACAATTAACTCATAATATACCCCCAAAGAAATCATCTAAATATTTTTTCTATAAAATATAGCAGAAACTCAATTTTTAACAACTTATTAAACTCATTAACTAGTTAATTAACTGGTTAATATTTTACTCCTCATCATCTAGTCTGTCAAGATTTTTTTATTAGATTGTAAGAAAAATATTATTTGTTCTTTATTTGTCCAATTGTCATAATACAAAAAAAGCTTATCCTTTCGGATAAACTTTTTTAAAAATATATCAAGCTTCTTAAGCTTTACCTTCTGAACCGAATACGTCGATACGTTCTTCAACTGATGCTTGGATAGCTTTTACACCGTCAGCCAAGAATTTACGTGGGTCGAAGAGTTTCTTCTTGTCGTATTCTGCTTCGTTTGCTTCGTAGTCGCGAGCAAATTTACGAGTTGCGTTAGCGAATGCGATTTGGCATTCAGTGTTAACGTTAACTTTCGCAACACCAAGTTTGATAGCTGCTTGGATTTGGTCATCAGGAATACCTGAACCACCGTGCAATACGATTGGGAAGCCTGGAAGAGCTTCTGTCAATTTCTTCAAGTGGTCAAGGTCAAGACCTTCCCAGTTTGCTGGGTATGGGCCGTGGATGTTACCGATACCAGCTGCCAAGAAGTCGATTCCAGTTTCAACCATTGCTTTAGCGTCTTCGATTGGAGCCAATTCACCTTTACCGATGATACCGTCTTCTTCACCACCGATAGTACCAACTTCAGCTTCTACTGAGATACCTTTAGCGTGTGCTTTTTCAACGACTTCCTTAGCCAATTTAAGGTTTTCTTCTACTGGAAGGTGTGAACCATCAAACATGATAGAAGTGTAACCAACTTCGATACACTCAAGTGCATCTTCGTAGTGACCATGGTCCAAGTGAATCGCAACTGGTACAGTGATGCCCATTGATTCTACAAGGTTAGCGATCAAGTTGCGAGCAACTTTGTAGCCACCCATGTATTTAGCAGCACCCATTGAAGTTTGGATAAGCACTGGTGCTTTCTTAGCTTCTGCCGCACGCAGGATAGCTTGAGTCCACTCAAGGTTGTTTGTGTTGAATCCACCAACTGCGTAACCATTGTCACGAGCTGCTTGGACAAATTTTTCTGCTGAAACGATTGCCATTCTTATCAGGCCTCCTCTTATTTTTTGTGGTTAAACCACTTACATTGTTTATTTTATCACTTTTTCACTGAAATTGCTAGTTTTTCCTGAAATTTTAAAGAATTACAGGTAGACCCTTAGCCTTTTTAAGCGTCTCTATCGCAAAAAGAAAAAGCTGGCCGAAGCCAGCTTACTTGATGCGGAGAGAGGGACTTGAACCCTCACGACCTAAAGCGGTCACAGGATCCTTAGTCCTGCGCGTCTGCCAATTCCGCCATCCCCGCGATTGAGTACCTTACTAGTATAACAGGACAGCTAAGGCTTGTCAAGAAAATTTTTGACTTTATTTCAAAAAATCAACTTTCTACTCAATCAGCAAATCTAAGAAATCTAAGCGAAAATGAAGCTAAGGCAGGAACATAGAAAACTCAAGGTTGCTGAGTCGCAATAAAGACAGCCACCGTTTGGTCGGGATCGTATTTTTCAAAGTCAATAGTGTAGTCCCGATGAAGCTCACCTGATTCTTCTGCCTGCCAAATCCTCTGCCAAGCATGAAGAATCGCTTGCGGATCCTCCTTATCCGCTTCAAAGACTTGATAGGTCTGCTCGGATGTGTCAAAATCATAGACTTCCCCATCTGTCAAACGGCAGATAGAGAGGCTGTAGTCTCCTTTGTAATCATTGGCATAGTCATGATAGACGGCATAAACCGGCTCCCCCTCAGCAAAAGCTTCTTTCACAGCTCCCTCTTGTTGCTGCCAGAGAGCTTGGATTTTTTCTATACAATGCTCATCTTGAAAATTATTAGTACGAATACTAGCTAAAATGTTTAGAAACATCTTCTTCCCTCCTTTTATTTTTCATTATAACATTTCTCTAGAAAAATCGCTTATCCTAGAAAAAGCAAGTCTATCTCTCCTGGCTCTTTTCTACCGCTGCTGTGACAAATGCCCTATAAAGACCTTCAGGTCGGTTCGGTCGGCTGGAAAGCTCTGGGTGATACTGACAAGCAACGAAGAATTTGTTTTCTGGGATTTCTACTATTTCGACCAAGCGATTGTCTGGTGAAACTCCTGAAAATACAAATCCGACCGCCTCAAACTGCTCGCGGAAAGCATTGTTAAACTCATAGCGATGGCGGTGACGGCGCTGCACGACTTCTTGATGGTCGTAAGCTGCTGCTGCCTTAGAGCCAGGCTTAAGCTTAGAAGGATAGAGCCCCAGTCTCAGCGTCCCACCCAAGTCTTCGACATCAATCTGATCACGCATGAGATCAATAATCGGAAATGCTGTGTCTGGATTGAGCTCCGCTGAGTTAGCATCTGCCAATCCCAGGACGTGACGGGCGAATTCGACACAGGTTAACTGCATACCCAAGCAAATACCCAACATAGGCACATCCTGCTCACGCGCATAGCGGATTGCCTGAATCTTACCCTCAGTTCCTCTCTGACCAAAGCCGCCCGGAACGATAATCCCATCCGCACTTCCAAGAAGCTCAGCTGCGTTTTCGGCCGTTACCTGATTCGCATCAATCCAGTTAATCTTAACCTCCGCATCATTAGCATAGCCGGCATGCTTGAGCGCTTCGACAACTGAAATATAGGCATCTGGCAACTCGACATACTTGCCGACCAGAGCAATCTGAACCTGCTTTTCCAGACTCATCACTTTCTCTACCATGGCTGACCATTCAGTCATATCCGCTGCCGGCACATCCAGCTTCAGATGGTCACAGACGATTTGGTCCATCTTTTGCGCCTGCAAATTGAGAGGAATTTGGTAAAGATGCTCCACATCTAGCGACTCAATGACCGCCTCCGGCGCCACATCACAGAATTGAGCCAGTTTGTTTTTGATATTTTGTCCAGCTGGCTTCTCTGTGCGGATGACCAGCATATTAGGCTGAATCCCCAAACCTCGCAACTCTTTGACAGAATGCTGAGTCGGTTTGGTCTTCATTTCGCCGGCTGCCTTGAGATAGGGCAGGAGAGTTGTATGGATATACATGACATTGTCTACACCGACATCCGCCTTCATCTGGCGCAAAGCTTCTAAGAAAGGAAGAGACTCGATGTCGCCCACTGTACCTCCGACCTCTGTGATAATCACATCCGAGTCCGTGGTCCGTGCTGCCCGCTTGATCTTGTCCTTGAGAGCATCTGTAATATGCGGAATGACTTGGACCGTCGCTCCCAGATACTCGCCTTTACGCTCCTTGCGTAGGACTTCGCTATAGATTTTACCAGTGGTGACATTGGAGTATTTATTGAGATTGATGTCAATAAAACGCTCATAGTGCCCCAGATCCAGATCCGTCTCGGCTCCATCATCTGTGACAAACACTTCCCCATGCTGATAAGGGCTCATGGTGCCGGGATCAATGTTGATATAAGGGTCAAATTTCTGAATCGTAACCTTGAGGCCTCGATTCTTCAAAAGCCGGCCCAAGCTAGCTGCCACAATCCCTTTTCCGATAGAAGAAACCACACCGCCGGTGACAAAAATATATTTAGTTGACATACGTACTCCTTTTCATAAAACAATTCATTCCAGCAACCACGTCGTTGCTGGAAACTTATCTAGAGGAGGATTTCCCATAATCTGTCTGAAAAAGAAAAATAGCTCCCTGAAAACAGGAAGCTCTGACCTCTAAAAGAGGTGCCCGAACAGTATAATATCGCAAACCTAAAAAATTGTCAAATATTTTCAGTCGGTTCTCATCCATTTTCCTCAATACTAATGACATGTGTTTCAAATTCTACATCGGGCATGCACTCTGCTAAATCGTGTCGGATTCGTTCCAAGGCTTCCAGACGCATTTCGACAGAGGTATTGGCATTCCCCTGAATGATGAAAATAGCATCCTTGGTCTCCTCATCAAACTTATAATAATCGCTGTCACGAACATCCAGCCAAGCCAAAATGCCTTTGGCATCCCGATAGACATAGTCCGTCTTGGCAACATGCTTCTCCTTGGACAAAATAGGCAGAAAAACATCTTCCTTTTGGCTTACGGTGAATTCTATCTGACCTTCAATCTTATCAAAATCATGCCCTCCAATAGCCAGTAGAGAATGCAGGGCTTCGACATTATAAATATCAATAATGCTATTAATATGAGGGAGCGATCCGCGGTGCTGGATATTGCGAATCAGAGCGGGAACCGTCGGAGGATTTTTCTTGACACTGCGACCTACGCGCTGCAGTATTTCTATATAACCTTTAACCACTGGCGACTCAAGCACCTCACCCAAGTCGCAGGATAAAGCCCAGTCTTCCATTTCCTTTTTCTTTTTTAGAAATGATGGGGATAGCTCTGCATGTGGATTAACATTCTTGGCAATCCCGATAACAACGCTCTTAATACCTAAATCACTCAAACTCTTATCAATGACAAATTTCATAGCAGCTTACCTCCGCCTTTTCTTTATTAAATTTTATTAGTATTCTACACCTTCCGAACTTATATTTCAAGGAACATTAAAAGAAACAAAGGATTTCGTCCCTTGCTTCTTTTGGTTGATTTATTCTTCCTCTTCGGTCTCCGTGTCTTCGTCAGAGTAGTCGTCATCTTCTTCGTTGAGTTCGACTTCTTCACCTAGATCATCCGGAGCAATTTCGTTGATTTCAGCATCGTAAGCTTCCACTTCATTCTTCTCATCGTCTGGATTTTCCTCATCGTATGAGAGAGCAGGATCAGCTTCGTAGCCGTCCTCATCTTCTGGATCGTCATCGCTGTAGTCAATGGCATCCTCGTCGCCATCCATAAAGGCATTGACGCGTTTCTTCTTGCGTTTCTTAGGTGCGTCATCCTCATCAGTCTCTTCTAAGGCGATGATTTCTTCATCCACTTCGTCGATAGCATACCATGAACGCAGGCCCCATTTATTATCTCCCAGCGGAATAAAGCTGCCGTCTACATTGAGTTCTGTGTAGAACAATGGCAGGGCATCACGAATCTCGCTGTTTGATTTTTCCAGATAATTTTGAATTTCATTGACCAGATCATTAAAATACATCTCATGGTCGCGGCCGCGGGCTTCCAAAATGGCACGCGCCACTTCAATCATAGAAAGCTCACTTTTTTCCTGTCCAGCAAATACTTCTAATTCCAAAGTTGATCTCCTTTAAGATTAAGTAAAGGCTTGTCGCCCTCTTACAATTTTTCGCTACTTTCTATTGTACGATAAATTTCTATTTTCGTCAAAAGAAAATCCAGGAAAAATCACGGAACAAGTACAAAAAGAAACTAATGCATTTATACACTAGTTTCAAATGATTTCATTTTGAATGATGAAGCTTTATTTCACTTTCGCAGTGCTTGTAATCACTTCAACAGCTTTCTTGATAGCAATGTCGTGTTTCAGCATGTCTTCTGACAGCAATTGACGAACACGTTCTACTTCCATGTTGTAGTCTGTAGCCAATGAAGTTACTTCTGCTTCGATTTCTTCTGCGCTAGCTTCAAAACCTTCTGCCTTAGCAACAGCTTCTACGACAAGGTTTGTCTTAGTACGTGACTCAGCATCTGCTTCGTATTGCTTGTGCAGGTCTTCCTGAGTAGTACCAGTGATTTGGAAGTACATGTCAGGTGAGATTCCTTGGCGTTGCATATTGCCCAAGAATTCATTGACTGCGCGGTGCACTTCTTCATGAACCATTTCAGATGGGAGCTCAACGATTTCAGCGTTTGCTACTGCTTGATCAATAGCTGCTGCTTCTACCGCATCCTTATAAGCTGTTTCCTTAGCTTCTGACAATTCTTTGCGGTACTTTTCTTTCAGCTCGTCAAGCGTTTCCACTTCTTCGTCAATATCTTTTGCAAGTTCATCGTCCAACGCTGGAACTTCTTTTTCTTTAACTTCGTGAATAGTTGTCACAAATTTAGCTTCCTTGCCTGCCAAGTCTTCTGCCTGATAGTCTTCTGGGAAAGTTACGACAACATCCACTGTTTCACCCGCACTGTGGCCAACCAACTGCTCTTCAAATCCTGGGATGAATTGACCGCTGCCCAGTCCAAGTGAGAAATTGTCACCCTTGCCGCCGTCAAATTCAACGCCGTCAACAGATCCAACAAAGTCAATCACAACTGTATCACCATCTGCTGCTGGACCTTCTTTGAGAACCAACTCAGCCAAGTTGTTGCGCTCACGCTCAATGCGCTCATCTACTTCAGCGTCAGTCACTTCTTTAGTAGCTTCAACAGTTACTTCCAAGTCTTTGTATGCACCCAGCTTAACTTCTGGCTTAGTGACTACTTCAGCTTTGATGACCCAGTCTTGACCTTTTTCCATAGACTCTACATCAAACTGAGGCTGAGCAACTACTTCGATACCTGCTTCTTTGACAGCAGCTTCGTATGCTTCTGGAAGAAGAGCGTTCAAAGCATCTTGGTAGAGAGCTTCTTCACCAAAACGTTGGTTGAAGATAGCACGTGGAAGGCGACCTTTACGGAAACCTGGTACAGCAATATCTTTTTTTACTGAGTTAAATACACGGTCCAAGGCTGGCTTGATTTTCTCTTGACTGATGCTAAAAGTCAAAAGACCGCGATTTGTTTCTTTGTTTTCAAATGATACAGACATTCTGTCATTTCTCCTTAAAATTTATTGAATACAACCCATTATAGCATAATTAGAGTTTTTTTCAAAATTATTTTTCCTTTTATCCCTTCCTGATTTTATCCTCTATATAGGCCGCTCTGGCGCCGCCAATCAGCTTGGGACGGCTGGCTAAAGCCGTGACATGGGCATCTCCCAATTCCTTGAGAATCGGTCGGATAGGAATCTGCACGTGCTTAACATGCATGCCGATAGCAGTATCGCCAATGTCTAGCCCCGCCTGAGCGACAATAAACTCTACCTCGACAGGATCCTTCATGTATTGGAAAGCAGCTAGCTGACCACTGCCGCCTGCGTGAAGAGTAGGCAGAACATTGACAATTTCCAAATCCTTCTTGTCTGCTAAGGCTCTTTCGACTACGAGGGCGCGATTGAGATGCTCACATCCCTGAACTGCTAGAAAGATACCCTTCTCTTCTAAGATATCCAGTATGGTTTTGACAATAACCTGTCCGACTTCCAGACTGGAATTCTGACCGATATGGCCTCCGACAACCTCACTAGAGGATAGACCCAGAACAAAAATATCTCCCTCGACCAAGGCAGCCTTGTCCAAAACATCTAGAACAATCTGACGAGTTTCTGCTCCAATCTTAGCTAAGTCCATGTCCCACCTCGTTTATTTCACTGTGACTGTCTTTTTCAAACTCTCCGGGAAAGCTTTGTAGAGGGCAAAACCGACTGCTAAACCAAAAGCATTCTGCATAAAATTACTTGAGATTTCGGCTAGGGCAGCCCCGACACCATTCATGATACTACCAAAGAGGGCATAGCCACCGACCATAGCCACCGTAGCCAAAACTAGCCCAAGGTAGCGTTTCTTGCCCTCCAAACCAGCAAAGAAACCTTGAAGTCCGTGGCAAATCAGGCTGAAAATCATCCACTGGGGATAGCCGGCAATCATATCAATCAAAAAGCCTGAAAGGCCTCCGACAATAGCCGCTTCCTTGCGGCCAAAGTAGAAGGCTGTAAAATAAATCCCTGCATCCAACAAGGTCAAAAAGCCAGTCGCCGTTGGGATTTTCACAAAATTCCCCAAAAGCACAGACAGTGCTGTGATGAAAGCTAAGATAACTAATTTTTTAACTTGATTATTTCTCATACTGAACTACCCCATATTGATCTGAGCGCTGAATCGCTCGGTAAACAAAATCTTTAGACAATTGAACTGCTGCAAGTGGAGACTTGCCTAGAAGCAGCTGACTGGCAATGCTGGAAGCAAATGTGCAGCCCGCTCCGGTATTGTTGCTGGCCAGCACTGGCGATTCAATGACCTCAAACTCTCGGCCGTCATAGTAAACATCCACCGCCCGCTCCTTGCTCAAGCGATTGCCACCCTTTATCACTACATGCTTGGCTCCTAAATCATAAAGCTCCTTCGCTGCTACCTGCATGTCCTCCAGAGTTTTGATTTCTTTTTGGGTCAATAGCTGAGCTTCTGCCAAATTAGGCGTGATGATGCTGACATAAGGGAAGAACCTGATGAGTTCTTCTCTCAATGCACTAACTTCCAGATCATGATTTTCCTTGCAGACCAGAACAGGATCCAGCACTACTGGTATGTCCGCATGTTGCTTGACAAAATCCAATGCCTGCTCTGCTATTTGCAGATTGGGTAAAAGCCCTATCTTAATAGCAGAAAAAGGAACATCCTTGAGACTGGCCAACTGTTGGGCAAAAACCTCCTCTTCAACCGGAATAACATCAAATCCTTTGTTTGTCATCGCAGTCAGGCAAGTCAAAGCTACAAACCCATGCAGACCATTGACTGTATAGGTAGCCAAGTCAGCGTGTAGTCCGCCGCCGCTGAAAATATCATTGCCCGAAAGGGCTAAAATCAACTTATTCTTCATAACGAATCTCCTTTAGATAAAGGCCGTTAGGGCCGGCTGTTGGCCCTGCCAGATGGCGATCTTTCTCCGCTAAAATCCTCTGAATCTGCTCCACCGGCATGCGCTTGTTGCCAATCTTGAGCAAGGTACCGACCATATTGCGGATCTGCTTGTAGAGAAAGCCATTGCCCGAAAAAGTAAAGACTAGAAAATTACGCTCCGCATCATAGCGGACCTTGGCCTCGGTGATGGTCCGAACCTTGTCTTCCACGCTGGTCCCAGAAGCCGTAAAGCCAGTAAAATCATGCGTCCCCTCTAACTGAGCAATCGCTTCTTCTATCAGACCCAGCTCCAACGGATAAGGATAATGCGTGGCATAATGGCGCATCATAGGATTTTTGGGCCGGCCGATATCCACCAAAAATTCATAGGTTTTGCTGTGCTTATTGTAGCGAGAGTGAAAATCGTCCGACACCTGCTCCACCCTAATAAAATCAATATCTTCTGGCGTCTGTGTATCCAAGGCAAAACGCAATTTCTCTTCATCCCGTCCCTCCGGTAAATCAAAATGCAGGACTTGTCCCAGAGCATGGACACCGCTGTCAGTCCGACCTGCTCCATGAATCACCACAGGCTGGCCTTTATTGATACGGGTCAGGGTCTTTTCAATCTCTTCCTGAACACTTCTGGCATGGGGCTGTCGCTGAAAACCAGCAAAGCCATAACCATCATAGGAAATAATAGCTTTATAACGTGTCATGTGTTTATTTTAGCAGGAAAAAAAGCCCCCAGCAAGCCCTAAAAGCAGGAACTGTCCGGGGACAGATTTTTTGAAAAATATTGTATAAGAAATAGGGATAATCTGCACTTTGACTTGCCATTATACAACAAAACAACCCATCTGAATCAGACCGTCAGTGACGACACAAACAGAGCAAATTCAAATGGGTTATTGATTACATATTGCTAAAGGTCATTATTTGCAGTTACACATCAGCAAATCTGACACTTTTTCTTAGGAACCCCAAATGGAGTTTTCATCCATAAAGCTGTTGGTGTTCTTGAGCAACTGCGTAAAGACAGCATACTTGAAGTCCTTGGTTGCCCGTTCATCGACACGAGATTTCTTCAGATCCTTGTCAACAGCTTCTGCAAAGCCACCTTTCAGCTCTTCAAAAGTACTGTAGACTTTTCCGTTGACTGTCACTGGCTTAATTCCTAAGTTTTGAGCTTTCTCAGCAACTTGTCTGAAGTAAGCTTTCTTGAAGGCTTCCATGGTTTCAAATTCGCCTTCAGAAATTTGCTTGATGATAAAGTTATCGCTCAAACCAGTCACACCTTGCTCATTGGCTGTCTTACGGTGTTTATTGGAAGCATAGCTTACAAAGCCTTTTTCATAGCCATAGTAACCCCAGATTCTGAAGGTATTATGCTTGAACATCAAGGCACCTGGCGCTCCAGTATTGTTTTGACCGCCACCATAGATACCCGTCATAAAGTCTATAGCAATATAACTAGAGTCGTAATCAGCAGGGTTATAAGTTCGATTGTCAACCGCACGGTTAGACAGCAAGCCTTGGTCAACCAAGTCCTCTACAGAAGAGACTGACATGGCCGCTTTCTCCTCTGCTGTCAACTCTCTCACGACATCATATTGAGTTCGAGCATCTACAACCTTCGGTTCAATCTTCTTGAACCATTTAGCTGCCGCTGCATTTCCTTTATCCACAACCGCTTGACCTTCAAGGTAATCCAGCAACATGAGGGTATCATTATAGCCCTTCATGTAATGGTCGATGTCTGCTCGGTTCTTGAAGAGACTTGGCGAGCTATTGAAAATGAGACTACCATTATTTGGACGATCAAAGGCCATATTGAGACCCAAAGCACCCCAGCCCGGCTGATCAGGAACAGGCGATTGGAGCATCCCTTGGGCATAGCCTTCTGGTCCAATCCCTTGTCGTCTGCCATGTCCGCCCAGATAAATATCTCTGTCATTGACGTGGGTAAGCTCGTGCGTGAAGACGGACACACCATATTCCGTCAAGAGGTCAAAGGCCTCGAAGTTCACACGGATTGAACCAGCAGCATGGGCGCCATAGCCATTTGACTTGTACCAGCCACCAGCTCTGCCACCAACTAGGTTAAAGAACTCGCGGGATGGTGCATAAGGATTGCCCTTATTATCATTTCCGTTGACATCAATCCAGCCACGTCCTTCTACATCGAAACCATCCCATACAGCTGTTACATTTTGCTTGACCATTCTGGACTTGATATCATCTGAGAGAAGCTTGTACCAAGTGTCTACGTGATTTCGATGCTGAGTCGCTACTTCCTTGATGCGCGCATTAAATCGTTCATCAGACCATGATCGGCGCTTGTCTCTGTTGACAAAGGCCATCGTGCTATAGTTTGACAGAATGGCTAAACGCGTATTCTTCAAGGTTAGAAGCGGAAGGATATAATTGCTGAAATATTCAGAGTTGAGGTTATCAAAGACGCGATACTTAGCAGACTTAATCTCCTCGACTTCTGACTGTCGTTCTTCAAACTGAATAAAGCCTCGGGTTGCATCCTTGAACCATGAATCCATATCCGCAAAGTCAGTCAGCAGGCGACGATTGTAATCCAAGTAAGCCACTAAATCACTAGACTTGGACTCAGCCTTCAACTGACGTGCAAACATATTGACATTGTCTGCCCCTTTCAGTTGATTTTCTGTCGAACGCCCAATCTTAATCAAGCGATCCAGCAATGGCACTTTTTCACCATAGAAGTCTGGTTTGAAGAGCACCAGCTCCTTGAGGTTGTAGTCGCCAAACTTGAGATCGTAATAACGGTTGAGGTAGGTCAGACCGAGCATGATAGCGGTCTTGTTTTCTTCGATTTTAGCTTTCAGAGCTTCGTTAGCTGCTGGATTGTCAGCATGGAATCTTGTCCATTCATTGGCTAGGAGCTTACTAAGCATATCCGACAAATTGGCTTTCACCTCAGCCAGAGATTCATCCAAGAAGAGGCGCTTCACTTTGTTGACCTTGTCATTATCATTAGGCAGACCAACAGAACGATAGACTTCATCACTGTATAGTTCAAAACTCTTCAAGCTCTCAGTCAGCTGAGTCAGCAGGTCTTCTTTGACTGCGGTTGAGTGATTTGGAGTATAGACTGTACCAAGCTCTGCAATCTGATATTCCGGCAGAGCCGTCTGTTCAAATCGTGCTTGATTTTGAAGATTGTAGATGGTCTTGCTTCCGTCTGCAAAATGGAGTAAGATCTTATCTGCATCTGTTACGCCAGCAACAAACTGATTGCCCTTCAGCGCTTGAACTGATAGGACTTTCTTAGTCAACAGGTCACCCGCCTTACCAGCATCCACCAGCTTATTGGCTTCATGAATCAAGAACTCTTGATTGTAGAAAGGCATAAAGCGCTCTAAGTTCTGATAAAGCTGTTCATTTTCTGCCTTGTATCCTGGCTTATCTTGATAAGTACTTGTTCTCAGGATAGCAGCATTTAGCTTCTCCGTTGTTACTTCGTTTGCGCTGGTTTGTTCAAGAGCCGTAATCCGATAGCTCTTGACTTTTTGCTCCGCTTCAGCTTCTGTCAAGCGACGGAACTTGGCATCTTTTCCTGTCTTGGTTCCAGAGCTTTGTCCCTGAACACCAAAGAGGTTTTGGAGTTTTTGTCCCATCCAAGCGTCGGTAATCTCATTATCTGAGCTAAAGAGCTCTTTACCGTTCACTACTGTGGCATAGCTGACTGTGTCATTGATAGTTCCATACGGCCAAATGGAAGCAGCGATACCAGCCGCATTTCTTGAGCCTGCATCCTCCAACTTACCTTTGGCAACTGATTGCATCAGCTTGCCCCAATTCCCCCAGCCTGAACCTGAATAGTCAGTGAAGTTTTGAGCGACCAGCATACCTGCATTTTGCCCACTCTTGACCCAAATATCCGCTTCGACATAAGCTCGGCTTACTAAGGACATGGCGTTGGTTCCAGCGATACCGGCTGTAACAGAGTTTCCACCCTTGGACTTAATACGACCCTTAAAGGAGACATTTTCAACTCGAGATTGGCCTTCTATATTGTTAACCAGACCGGCTATATGGTCTCTTCCTTCCAAGTAGCCTTGGACATTGACGTTTTCGATTACTCCTTTATTCTTCAAGCGAGCAGCAATTGTGGCAATCGTATCGCCCGCTTGCGAATCTGGATAAACCATATTGACCCGCTTAAAGTCAATATCCTTGACCGTTCCGCCAGTAATCGTATCAAATAAAGGATGCGCCAAGTCTAAAATAGCATGGCGTTCACCATTTTGACCACCAATCAGCTGACCTTTGAATTCACCTTGCAGGTAAGACTTGCTGTTGGCAGGTTTGTCAATCAGCTTGGCACTGATACTGCGGCCCAGAATAAAAGTTCCAGAAGGATCTTCCTTAATGCCGTCCAAGAGGTCTTGGAAGTCATAGTAGACATTTCCTTCACGCTTCTTGGCCTTTTCCAGATAGAAGTCAAAGCTATTTTGAAGACCAGTTGCACTTCTTTGCAGCAAGTCTGGCAGCTGAGCCTGGATCTTGAAGACAGGCTGGTTATCAACGACCACTTCCTCGATAGAGGTAACCGGCAGGACAGTGTCCTTAAATTGGTCTGATGTAAAGTGCAGGTAATATTGGTCCAGATTTGCTGGTTTTTCAGCCAAAGTAGGCATCAATTTTGTCTGGCCATTTTCAACCTTCATCAAAGCGACATTAGTGATGGATTTGAGTTCTACCTTCTTCAGATCAAGCTGGACTGTCTCTTGAGCTAATTCCTGACCTTCAGGGCCATTCCCTAAATCATAGGACAGAGTCGTCTCAATCTTATAAGGAGTATAGTAGTCCAAACCACTGAAGCTAGCAGTCAGCTGGCCTGCCATCAAGTTCTGCTCAGCTATCAGCTGGCCATCTTTCTTCAGACGAACATGAGCACTAGTAAAGGCTTGGTCCCTATCCGTCAGCTGGTATTGGACCTGAACTGACTTCTGCAATTCATCCTTCTTAACTGCTGAAACAGTCAGATTTGGCGCTGCTTTAAGGGCCAATAAGTCAGCTAAAGCCTGCTTGAGTTGGTTGACACCCGCATCTACTTCATCTTGACTAGACGAAGTTTGATAAACTGTCGCAGCCATATTCTTAATTGCTTGTAGCTGCTGATAGGATTGATTGGTGTAAACTCCTGGATCCACAGCCGCTGCTAAAGCTAGCTGCTTGCTCAATTCTTCTTTATTGATGCGAGCCTTGCTACCTCGAGTGACCACTGTATCAACTACTTCATGCAAGATTCTTTCAGTTGTTTGTGGCTCCGATATGCGATTACCGTCCAAGACTTCATAGCTGGTTACAATTTCTTTTTGTCCTGGAGTTCCATCGATAGTGGTCTCTTCATCAAGATACTTGCTATCATCTGTCTTGTTGACAACTTGAGGTTCAATCGTTTCTAGCTTGATGTCTGTATGTAGACTAGGCTGTTCTGGCTGAACTGTCGACTCACCATTAACGCCACCTGTGTATTCTGGCAAAGCTGGCTCAACTGGAGCCACGTCACTAACTGTAGCTACTGGAGCATCATAGACTGGATTGTCTGCTTGAACTGTCGATTCGCCGTTAACGCCGCCTGTATACTCTGGCAATGCAGGCTCAACTGGAGCTGTGTCGCCAGCTGTACCGACTGGTTCCGTGTAGACTGGATTGTCCGCTTGAACTACTGACTCGCCGTTAACGCCGCCCGTGTATTCTGGGAGGGCTGGCTCAACTGGAGCCGTGTCACTAACTGTAGCTACTGGAGCATCATAGACCGGATTGTCTGCTTGAACTAGCGATTCGCCGTTCACAGCACCGCTGTACTCTGGCAAGGCAGGTTCTTGTAAACTTTCCCCTTTTGCCGTTTCTATAGGTGGATTTGACGGCTGAGGAGCTGGACTAGGATTTGGAGTTGGAGCTGGAGTTGGAGCTGGAGCTGGAGTTGGAAGATTCCCTATCTGGCCAGAATCACTTTCATCAGGATTCAGCTGATACTGCAACCCTGCCTGAGCAGCTCGATCAATAGAATCAGAATCCTCTTTTGCAGCTTCTGATAATTCTGCTTGCGCTTGAGCCTCTTGACCAGCCGGCAGAGAGGTTGTCTTGGTCTCCGTCAAAGTACGCAAATCAGAAGCTGTAAAGTAACCGATATAGTTATAGCCTGCAATGGTCACATCCGCTTCAGAGACTGCTGACGACACCGCAACTTGACGATTATAAGAAAGCAATTCCCGATTTTCTAGCGCAAACGCTTGAGGAGACTGTAACACAGTTTGTCCCAAGCTACCTAGCAAAAGCACTCCTAGTAACTTACTAGATTTCTTACGTGAGAATACCAAGACAGCCAAAATAGCCGTTCCTGCAAATAAGCTGAGAAACGGCTGACCAGTATTTCCTGTACTCGGCAAGACAGTTTGCCCATCTTGCTTCCGATAAATCAGGTAATAATTTTCCCCTGTTTGCAGATTTTCAGGCAGACCTTTCTTAATCAGCCCTTTTTCCTGCTCTGTTAGCTCTTGCTCTTCAACATAAGTATAGTGAGCAGTCGCACCGCCTCCTACTTCATCTGCAGCAACTGTCGAACTGGACAAAGAGCTCCCAAAAATCAGAGCTGCAATGGCAACTGAGCCCACACCGACAGACAATTTGCGAATCGAATATTTCTGAATTCGCTCCTGCACTTTTTCAAAACGTTTCACTTTATAAATCCCCTTTTTCCTAAAATGTATAAAGTTAATCTCCCATTATCTTCCTAGCCAACTCCCCAGCAGGCTAAAAAGATGCGTCTTATACATATAGTATTATCATATATCTTTTAGGAAATTTTTACAATAGATTTTTCTTAAAAAAACAATTATTTTTTGTAAAAGTAAATAGAGAAAATCTCTTTACGCTTTTTATTGTGAATTTCTTTTGATTAAAGAGCTGATCAGAGCGGCTCTCTTCCTTGACTAGATTTACTTAAATAGCCTTCTAGAAAACACAAAAAGAACAGCATTAGGCTGCTCCTTTTTATATGATTACAAATCTTCCAAGGCATCTTTCATTTTGTCGAAGAAGCCTTTTTTCTTAGGATTGACCGAAATATTGCCAGCTTCCGCAAATTCTTTGAGGGCAGCTTTTTGACGGTCGTTGAGGCCAGTCGGCGTCACAACATTGACTGTAACATACTGGTCCCCCATGCTTCCACCACGCAGACTCGGTGCTCCCTTGCCACGCAGACGGAAACGCTTGCCAGTCTGTGTTCCTTCTGGGATATTCAGCTCCACATCCCCGTGAACAGTTGGAATATCCACACTGTCACCAAGAGCTGCTTGGACAAAGTTGAGATTGAGCTTGTAGTAAATGGTAGAGCCATCTCGCTCAAACTTGTCACTCGGCTCAACTTGGACCACAACATAAAGATCACCATAAGGACCGCCATTAAAGCCTGCTTCACCTTGACCAGACAGACGGACCTGCTGACCAGTTTCCACACCAGCTGGGATTTTCACCTTAACGCTGTGAGCCTGTTTTTCATGACCCGTTCCGTGACAGGTTTCACAAGGACTTTTGATTTCTTTTCCTCGGCCATGACAGACATCACAGGTCACTTGGCGACGCATCATGCCAAGCGGTGTCTGGGTATCAACATTGATAACACCTGATCCATGGCAGCGACCACAAGTAACAGGGCTAGTTCCTGGCTTAGCACCAGACCCGTCACAGGTACGACAAGTCGCTTCGCGGTTATACTTGATTTCCTTCTCAGCTCCGAAAATCGCTTCTTCAAAGCGGAGATTTACACGATATTGAAGATCATCCCCTTGGCGCGGAGCATTAGGATTACGCGAAGCACCGCCACCAAAGAAGCTAGAGAAGATGTCTTCGAAACCGCCAAAGCCGGAGCCATCAAAGCCACCGAAGCCGCCTGCACCACCGCCAAAGCCGCCATTAGCTCCCGCTGCGCCGTATTGATCATAGGCTGCCCGCTTTTGCTCGTCGCTCAGCGTTTCATAAGCCTCTTGGACTTCTTTATATTTGTCCTCCGCCCCAGCTTCCTTATTAATATCGGGGTGGTACTTTTTAGATAATTTCCGATAGGCTCTCTTGATCTCATCCTGAGAAGCATTCTTAGAGACACCTAGACGGTCATAATATTCTGTATTGTTCATGTAAGATACCAAGACCGTAAAATTCGACTGAAAAATAGGAAATCAGGCGACGGAGCGATGCTCCTAGGCTGATTTCTCTTTTTTCCAAGAATTTAGGTCGGGTTCAGTTCCTTTCTTTTATATTGAGTCAGAATTTTTGGAACCCGTGTTCAGTTGCGAACACCCATGTTCCTTTCTTTAAATTTTAGAAAATATTGATCAGAGGGTATTTTCAAATTCATGCTTCATTTCAGCAAACTCTTCTTCTGATAAAGTGAATATCAAGTCCTCTTCCGAATACTGATTACGTTCTTTAAAATAGTTATCAGCATTATCTACCAAACCTAGACTAAGAAGCACTTTTCTCGCAAACGCTTGATGTGCAAAGCCAACAGCCGTAATGATGTTCTTATTTTGCAGGACCGCTTGAGCTTTGAAATTCTCCCGTGGAAGAAATTCAAAATAGTCAAAGAAGTTTTGCCAAATCCCACCAGTAAATTTAGCGTCCTTCAACAAACCTGCTTTCGCCAATAAAATGGGTGCTGATGAAATAGCTGTAATTAAAACTTCTTGCTGCTTCAAACTTTTTAGGAAAGAAATCAATTTTTCATCATGCAAAGCAGGGACGATATTTATCATTCCTGGCAAAATGACACAAGAATAGTCTTCGATAACTACTTCATCCAGTATTCTAGTAGGTTGACAAGGAAGCCCATCTTCCGTTCTTATAACATTTCTATCTGAACTAGCATAATCAACCTCAACACCAAAAGATAGAGCTAAAGTACTGGTCAGACCAACTACTTCATAAAGTGAGAAATTAGGATAAATTAAACAGAGCACTTTCTTCATGAGCGTCACCCTCTAGTTTAGCGAAAAACAGAGGCTGGGTTGCAACCTCTGGATTTCTTCCTATCATTACGACGTGAAATTTTCAAAACAATATTTTTCGAAAAATTTTTGATGCGGTAGCTGATTGGATTTTAGGTTCGTCTTTCAGACTCCCAAAAATCCTAATCATCCTCGCGGGGGTTCGACTACGAACTAAAAACTTTCAATTTTTAGTTCTGTCTCACCGCCTATTTCTCAGTAAACTCTCCGTCTACAACATCGTCGTCTGCTTTAGTTGAGCCTGCGTTTTCAGCTCCTTCCGCTCCTGCTTGGGCTTGTTGAGCCGCAGCAGCTTGTTCGTAGAGTTTCACTGCCAACGCTTGAGCTTTTTCGTTGAGAGCTTCCAATTTCGCTTTCATGTCGTCCAAGTTATTATCTTCTTGCGCTTTCTTAAGTTCATCAAGAGCAGCTTGGGCAGCGTTACGCTCTGCGTCGAAGCCTTTGCCTTCTGTTTCCTTGATAGTCTTTTCAGTCGCAAAGATAGCTTGGTCAACTTCGTTACGAAGGTCAACTTCTTCTTTACGTTTCTTATCTGCTTCAGCATTCGCTTCTGCATCCTTCATCATACGGTCGATTTCTTCGTCAGTCAGGCCGCTGTTAGATTGGATAACAATGTGCTGTTCTTTTTGAGTTCCAAGGTCTTTAGCCTTAACAGATACGATACCGTTCTTGTCGATGTCAAATGTTACTTCGATTTGAGGGATTCCACGAGGAGCAGCTGGAATATCTGTCAATTGGAAACGTCCCAGAGTCTTGTTGTCTGCTGCCATTGGGCGTTCACCTTGAAGAACATGGATATCAACGGCTGGTTGGTTGTCTGCTGCTGTAGAGAAGACTTGTGATTTAGAAGTTGGGATTGTTGTGTTGCGGTCGATCAACTTAGTGAAGACGCCGCCCATTGTTTCAATACCAAGTGACAATGGTGTTACGTCAAGAAGGACAACGTCTTTGACATCACCAGTAATGACACCACCTTGGATAGCAGCACCCATGGCAACTACTTCGTCAGGGTTCACTGATTTGTTTGGCTCTTTACCAGTTTCAGCCTTAACAGCTTCTACAACAGCTGGAATACGAGTTGAACCACCAACCAAGATTACTTCGTCGATTTCTGACAAGCTCAAGCCTGCGTCAGAAAGAGCACGGCGAACTGGTTCTTTAGTGCGCTCTACCAAGTCACGAGTCAAATCGTCGAATTTAGCACGAGTCAGAGTCATTTCCAAGTGGAGAGGTCCAGCGTCCCCGGCTGTGATAAACGGCAAGCTGATTTGAGTTGAAGTCACGCCAGAAAGATCTTTTTTAGCCTTTTCAGCTGCATCTTTCAAGCGTTGAAGCGCCATCTTGTCATTTGACAAGTCGATGCCGTTCTCTTTCTTGAACTCAGCCACCATGTAGTCGATAATCTTTTGGTCAAAGTCGTCACCACCAAGTTTGTTATCACCAGCAGTTGCCAATACATCAAAGACACCATCACCCAACTCAAGGATTGAAACGTCAAAGGTACCGCCACCCAAGTCAAAGACCAAAATCTTTTCTTCTTTATCTTGTTTGTCAAGACCATAAGCAAGCGCTGCTGCAGTTGGTTCGTTGACGATACGTTCTACTTCAAGACCAGCGATTTTACCAGCGTCTTTAGTCGCTTGACGCTGTGCATCGTTAAAGTAAGCTGGAACTGTGATAACCGCTTTGCTTACTTTTTCACCAAGGTACTCTTCTGCATAGCCTTTCAAGTATTGCAGAATCATAGCTGAGATTTCTTGCGGAGTGTATTCTTTGCCATTGGCAGCTACTTTTTCAGATGTTCCCATTTTTGATTTAATAGAAATGATTGTATCTGGATTTGTTACTGCTTGACGTTTTGCCGCATCACCAACGATGATTTCACCATTTTTGAATGACACTACAGATGGTGTTGTACGGTTTCCTTCTGGGTTTGCAATGATTTTGCTCTCAGTTCCTTCAAGAACTGCAACTGCTGAGTTTGTTGTACCTAAGTCAATACCGATAATTTTAGACATATGTTTTTCTCCTTAAATTTTATATTCTATTTTCTTTTTGGTACTCTTCTTAGGTGGCGGCGCCGTCAGAGCTTGACTTTATCAATCTCTTTGACTAAACTTTGAGCCTAAGGTCTCAAAGTTTGCGCGAATAGCGCCACGGCGAAGAGTATCGTCTTTGGTTCGCTTCGCTCACTATTGCAAAGCTGAACAATTTTTTATCTTTCTTCATAGTTTATTGTCGTTTCGGACAAGATTTTTCAAGTTTTCTAGCCTAGTTATAGACCACTACCATTGCTGGGCGCAGGATACGGTCATGAAGTTTGTAGCCTTTTTGGAAGACCTGCGCTATAGTGTCAGCTGGGTGCTCATCATCAGCTGGAACTGTTTGAATGGCCATATGATAGTTATGGTCAAAAGCTCCGTCAGCTGGAATTTCTTCGATGCCCTCTTCTTTGAGAGCATGAATCAAGCTTTCCTGCACCATTTCCAGCCCCTTTTTGACATCATCTGTCAGACCTTCAACGGCAAGCGCGCGCTCCAGATTATCTATCGAAGGCAAAATAGCTTTTGCCAAATCCTGGCTGCGGTATCTTTGCAGCTGCTGGCGTTCTTCATTTGCTCGGCGCTGGATGTTCTGCATTTCTGCATGAGCGCGGAGATATTTGTTTTCAAAATCTTCTGCCCGCTCATTAGCTAGTTCTAACTCTGATTTTTCAGGGCTTACTGATTCAGCTTGCTCAGCTGTTTCTACAGCTTCCTCTTTTACTTCCACATCTTCTGGATGTTCTTCTTGTTTATGTTTTGCCACAAGGCACCTCCTTTTTAGGAATATTTATACTATATTTAGTGGACTTCGTAGTGATTACTGCTAAGGTAACGATAGAAGTCGGTTAGTTTCATAGTCAGCACGCGGTTGACGACATTCATCTGACTGACCAGTCGTTGGTAGTCAAGATTGACCGGACCGACAACTGCCAGCACTCCAAAGCCTCGATAAGGAATCAGGAATTTGCTGGAAATCAGTGTCAAATCAGCCAAACAGCTTTCTCTACTGTCTGCCACGCGCACGCTTTGCATCTGATCTTCAGCCAAACTATCGCGAATTTCAAATGCTACTTTCTGCGGGTCATCAAAAAACTGATAGGCCGTCAGGTCTGAGAATTCCAAGAGCTGAACCTTGCCAGACAGAATCACATTTTCCTTGAAAATATCACCAAAGATATGCTCAAAAAGCTGGATGACATTGTCCGTCGTAGTGAAATAGCGCTGGATAATCTGCGGAATTTCCGTCCGAATCTTGTAATGGATGTCCAGCACTGTCTGTCCCAAGAACCGCTCCCTTACTAGGCCTTTAAGCCTATCCAGGTCTTCTTTTAAGAAGTTGCGCGGAATCATAAACTGACTAGTGATGGTATTGGACTCATCCAAGGTGAAGACCGCCAGAGCCGTGTGCTGACTGAGCACAACGATGTCAAAAGCTGTCAAACGCTGCCGACTGGGTTCTACATCCAGTGCAACAACCGTGCATCCACTGAGCTTGGTTAAAAGGTCCGCTGCCTGTTGAAGAATGTCCTCCAAGTTGAAAAACTCATGGTCAAAGGCTTTGATAACCTCATAAAGTTCATTCTCAGCGAGACGATCAAAGGACAGAGAATGCTTGACAAAGTACTGAAAACCAGCCACGCTAGGCTTACGGCCGCTGGACGTATGCGCCTTTTCCAGAAGCCCCTGCTTTTCCAAAGCTGCCATATCGTTTCGGATGGTGGCACTACTGGAATTGATAGAATCCTGCAGGGCTTTGGAGCCGACCGGCTCGTGAGTCTTGGTAAAGATATCAATAATCAAATTCAAAATCTCATTTTGACGCTCCGTGACCACGGCATCACCTCCAATAAAGATTCTGCTGTCAATTAGCACTCAGCCACCTCGAGTGCTAACTCATGATTCTATTATACACTCTTCTACTCCAAAGTCAAGACAAAAACTCAAAAAATTAGCACTCTTTTTACAAGAGTGCTAAAAATCGGTCTAGCGACCTAGATTAGTCGTCCAAGATTTGCAAACGGCGCATCAAATAGAAAGAAATTCCTGAAAAAAGAAGCAGCCAAACTACAAGAGCCAAGAATTCTCCGCTCCATAAATGGAAATGAGACCAATCTTTCATATAACTAGTAAAGAGGCCCATAAAGCTATAACGCAGCACCTTAAATAAATCCTCGCTCATATTTGAAAACATAGGAATAAATGCCGCCAAGAGCATGGCTGGAACACTAAGAGATTGTGCCATGACCTGATTTTTACAAAACAGACCAACCATTAAAAAGAAGAAAATTAAGACCAGCATGGTCAATAAGAGAACCAAACTATAGCTGAACAGATGATTAGAAAGCTTGGCTCCCACCAAAAGTGGGGTAATAACGATATAAAAAATCCCAATAATCGCAGGCCAGATTAAAGCAGAGAGAATGTATTGACCCGCTGTCACACCAGCCAAGCGCAAACTTTGCAAATTACGTTTTTCCCTTTCCTCAGCTAAGATTATAATAATGGGTGTTCCAACAGACATGGCTAGAGAGAAAGGCAGAGAGATCGTAAGCAACATAATAGCTAGTTTATCCACTCCAATTTCCTTACCTGCTCCATTCAGAGAAAAAATAAATTTATAGAGAAAAATGAGGAAAATCGGCATAAAAACCTGCAATAGAATACTTTTATTAGCTAGTGTCACTTGACCTCTCAGCCAAATCATACCTTTGAATTTATTAGACATTTAAGGTACCTCCTGTCAACGTGATAAAAACATCTTCCAAAGTTGGTTCGCAGGAATGAATACTGATAACGTTGGACAAATCCAAACCACCTTGCAGTTCATCAAAGGTAACTGTCTTCGTCGTCAAATCTTCATATTCTAAACGAACCTTCTTATCTGTATTATACTTTTGGATTATCTCATGCGGACTGCCCACTTCGACTAATTTTCCTTTACTTAGCAAGGCCAAGCGATCACACAAGAGGGTAGCTTCTTGCATATCATGAGTCGTCAAAAAAATAGTTGTCCCCTGAGCTTTTAGTTCCAGCAGCAATTCGTGAATGGTGCGAGAGGTTGACGGATCTAAACCACTGGTTGGCTCATCCAAGAAGAGCAGTTTAGGTCGATTAATCAAGGCTCGGACCAGCAACATGCGCTGCTTCATACCCGTAGATAGTTTTTCAGCCACCTTGTTGCGACTATCATAAAGCCCCACTTTTCGGAGAAGTTCATCGACTTCTGTCATCTTAACACCAAAGAGCATAGCATAGGCTTTGAGATTTTTATAAAGTGACATCTTTTCATAAAAACCGCTGCCATCGCTGACAATCCCAATCTGCTCCAGCACTTCTGCCTTTAAATCCTCAACCGGTGCAGACAGCACATGAGCTGTCCCAGCATCTGCAGACAACTGACCAGTCAAGACATTGATAGTCGTCGTTTTACCAGATCCAGATGGTCCTAGGAAGCCAAAGATTTCTCCCTCTCGGATGGAAAAATCGATTCCTGCTAAGGCTTCTTGTTCCTTGAATTTCTTTTTCAAGCCTTGCACTTCAATAATGGTCTTTTTCATTGTTTTCCTCGCTTTCACAACAGTATTTAACAAAACTGCAATCAATCTTTCAGTTCCTGCCTCATTTTCCAAAAACGCAAGGCAATATGGACCAGTTGACAGAACAGAATGAGCAATATAAGACAGTCTATTGCTAAGATTGATTTGAATAACAGACTTGCTTTCAAACTTTTCTGGGAAATATCTAGAATGAGATAAGTCGTGACACACAAAACCATGATGGCTGGCAAAAATCGCCATACAAGCAAACGCTTGACCATTTCTAGCTTAGACCATGCGTCATTATAGATTTCAAGATCGCTGTCTGCATCAAGCTGAGAAACTGGCTTGCGGAAATAAGAGAACTGATTAAAGTTTGTAATATGCTCCCAGCCACAATCCTCAAACAGTTGATAATAGGATTCTTGCTCCGCCTTCTTTATGGGGCGAAAATCCAATTGATAGGCCACTTCCTGAGGCGGACAGGCTTCAAATGTATAACGAACTGCAACAAGAAAGGGAGAATAACTTACTTTCTTCAATTTCCAGCCTTGACTGTGCATTTTTTTAAAATAAGCTGCTTCTCTGTCATAGTCTGCAATGGTAAAGATTTTATAGACAATCTTCTTTTCCATCAAACTTCCTCCTTACTATTGCGGTAAAGGCGCTCAATCCGCTGGATTTCCAAGCCCAAAATTTTCTGTCCAAGTTCTGTAATCTGGTAGAGCTTTCTTTTTTCTTCCTCACGAACAAAGGCAATCAGACCATCTTTTTCCATCTTTGCCAAGGTCCCGTACATGGTCCCCGGGCTGATAGATAGCTGTCCTTCTGTCAGCTCCTTGACTTTTTGAGTAATACTGTAGCCATGCCTTTCTTTCTGAAGACAGAAGAGGATATAAAAACCTGTCTCTGTCATTGGCACATAGACTCTCCTAAGCTTTTCTGTCAATCCACTCATCTTCTCATCTCACTTTCACCTCGATATATCGAACCTTGATATAAAAAATTATATCGCAGTCCGATATAGTTGTCAAGGATTTATAAATATTTTTTTACAAAAAGTAATTCATTTTTATCTATCAATACTTGCAGCTGATTTGATCAGAAGCTAAAAGGATTAGAGACCTGCATCCTGATAAATCAGCATAAAAAAAGCCAGGAAATCCTGACTTACTTGTTTATTTCCCCGCTGCCTTGAGCAGGGCGATATATTCTTCCAGAACCAGATTGTGCTTCTGCATATACTGGGCATTCTCCACACCGACATAGCGGTAATGCCAATTCTCAAAGTCAACTCCGGTAATATCACTCTTGCCATCCGGATAGCGAAGGACAAAACCATACTGGGGAGCTAGCTCCGCAATCTTGGCTGCCAATTCATCCTCCTGGCCTTCTGGAGCGCTCATATCAATAGCCAAGCCCGTTTGATGCTCACTGGCTCCTGGAAGCTGCACTTGCTTCAGCACGATGTTGACTGCTTCTTCATTCGACAAGCCTTTGGCAACTTCCCCAGCAACTTTTTCGTTATAGAGTTCTTCCTGCTCAGCTCGGCTGCGATAGCCAGAGATTAAAGTTTCTTCAGGAGCTATCGCTTGGGCTGCTGCTAGAAATTGCCGAGTATTTTCAGCAATACGGCTGTCCACCTGGACCTCTCCAATCTGAGTCAGATCAGGTGTCTTTTCTTCTTGCTGGTTGTCACGATTGACCAAAATCAAATTCCAGTCAGCAGAAGAAACCTTGGGCAAATCAGACTGCGAACTCTCTGAGCCAGAAGAGCCTTTCGTAGCAGAACTGCTAGACGAACCCGAAAACTGAATCTTTGCAAGCAGATCTTGTAACAAGGACGGACGGAAATAAATCGCCGTTCCTCCAGCTGCCAGACACAAGACGATTAACAACAAAAGCGTTAACCCAATCTTCTTAGACTTCGATTTTCTCTTTTCTTTGCGATGTTTAGCGCGCTTCAACTTCTTCCTCCATTACTTTGGCACCGACCTCTCGATAAGACATGTCTCCGACGCAAGCTACTGTGAATTTACCGTCTTCATAGTCTATAACCGTCACACTGCCATTGTCCAAACCATGAGGCCGAGTTCGATTGATTAGATAGACAAAGGTTCCGATGGTCATGCCGTGGCTGACTACAAGAGCATTGCCGCCGCCAGCAGCTTCCAGCTCCTCAGCTACGGCTGAAAAACCTTCCCAGATTCGGCCGCTGAGTTTTTCCCAATTTTCTGCCCAGCCTGCTGTATCGACTTCTACAAGACCTTCTGCCAACTCAGCATAGCTGAGCTGATGAACGTGCTCAATATTGAAAACCCGGGGCATCACACCCATAAAGAGCTCTCCATCATAACCACCATCAAAACTGCCAAAGCACCATTCGCGAATCCGTTTGTCAAAGGTATAAGGAATCTGATCTGTCAGGCCCAGTTCCTCTAGAATAATGCTCATGGTCTGAATAGTCCGGCCGCTGTCGCTGGAACGAGCCATTTTGAAATCAAGCCCAGCTTCTCTCAAGCCAATGCCCAACTCATGAATGCCACGTTCCCCAACTTCAGTCAATGGGGTATCAGACCAGCCTTGAGCCCGGCCGATAGTATTAAACATGGTTTTGCCATGACGAACCAAGTATAATCTTGTTTTTGCCATTTCATTTCCTCCGTTGTTCTTTTCATATTATACCATTTTATGAAGAAATTGGCGCCATCTGGCTTTCAAAGCAAAAAGCAGGAGTTTCAAAACTCCTACTCATTCTTGGTTTTCTCGGTCTAATATGGCTGCGCCGACCTGACGGTAAGACACATCGCCCAAAGCTTGAATGGTAAAACGGCCATCTTCATACTCCAGCACTGTGACACTGCCATTTTCGACATTAGGATTTTTCGTGATATTCTCATCAACCAGATAAGCCAAAGTACCAATGGTCATACTGTGGCTGACGACCAGAGCATTGCCACCGCCTGAGGACTCTACTTCTCTAGCAATGGCTTCAAATCCTTCTAAAATCCGACCGCTAAGCTTATCCCAAGGCTCAGCCCAACCTGCCGAATCCACTTCTACCAGGCCATTCGCCAAATCTGGCCAACTGAGTTCTTTGTAATTATCCGTCTTAAGAACTCGTGGGATAACACCATGAAAGAGCTCACCACCATAAGCACCATCAAAACTGCCAAAGCACCACTCCCTGATGCGCTTGTCATAGCGATAGGGAATCTGGCCAGTCAGGCCCAGCTCCTCTAGGATAATCCCCATGGTCTGAATGGTCCGGCCGCTATCACTGGAAAAAGCCTTGACAAAAGGCAAACCCGACTCTCGCAATCCGATGCCCAGCTCACGAATACCGCGCTCGCCTTTAGCAGTCAGCGGGGTATCAGACCAGCCCTGAGCCCGGCCGATAGTATTGAACATGGTCTTGCCATGACGGATAACATAGAGTCTTGTTTTTGACATAGTTTACCTCTTTTATTTTTCCTTTGTTTATTATAGTATAGGCCTTCGTATTCTTTAGATAAAGAAGAGGGAGAACACGCTTCCTCATCATGATAGACAGCGGCTCACCGTGAAGTCAGCATCTAATCAACTATAGAGACTTAATATGAACTTTGACGGCACTGACACACCCAAGAATAATGTACAGATAATGGAGCCAATAATTAAGACCAAACTGTCCGGATAGAGCCGCTTTATTAATAGCGATAATGGCTTGCAAAATATTGCCTTCCCCTTGATAAAAAGAATTAGCATAGCCGATTTGAACAGCTACAAAACTCATCGCTAAAGTAAAAAAGAAACTTGCTACAATTCCTAAAACAGAAATGCCTTTGACAAACTTTTCATAGCAAGCAATGCTAAATAGCAGTGTAAAACCTGATATGAAGCCCATGGCCAAGGATGCACCTGTCAGAAAGAAGACAAGACATGCACCAAGTAAGCTCGTCAAGAATGCTCCGAGAACACCCAGAAAATAATGTATTTTCTGCGGATTTTGATGAGGAAGGGAGCGCTTTGTCGCCTTATCCAGCGAGATGGAGACCATCCGCTCATAGCTAGATGGCGTGAGAAAGAGCCAATCTCCTTTGAACTGATACAAGTCCACATCTCCGGTTTCACCGGTTTTTTCACAGGCGCTAACCAGCCCTTGCTCCTCAAAGTAGCGGGTGCAGTCCTCGATAGCCTCCTCCAAAATATCCGGCAGCAGATCCCGATCCTGATCAGCCAAAATCTGACAGGCTAGACAATAGCCAGCTCTCTCAAAATCAATCAAAACCTCGGAATCGTTGATCAGAGCTTCCAAGGTATCTCGACCGATATAGCCCTGCTCACATCTGACCGAGAAAAAAATCGCAAATTCATCGCCATCTGTTATGGTCTCTAGATAAAAAGCATAATCCCTTCTACGGCCATATATAATGCCGCTCTCTTTATCAAAATCCAAACCTAAATCAAGGGCCAGCTCAGCTAGCTCTCTTTTATTCATAACCTAAACAATCTCCTTATAATCCCCTACATTTCAAGCATCCAGCTAGATTCAATCCCGCAAACTCCTACTCGGAAACTGAATAACTGTCCTTTACGCTGCTTTCTTAAAAACTGTTTCAAATCTAGCTTTTTAGTTTTTAAAGCTGTGAATAGGCGCTGGAATCTGACCGCCCCGCGCGATAAAGGCAGCAGACGAAGCTTGATTGACCTTCATGACCGGAGCTGTTCCCAAGAGCCCGCCAAATTCAATCATATCGCCTTCCTTGCCTTTCGGAATAATCCGCACAGCTGTTGTCTTCTGATTGATAACTCCAATCGCCGCTTCATCCGCAATCATGGCTGCGATGGTTTCAGCCGGTGTCGCTTCTGGAATGGCAATCATATCCAAACCTACCGAGCAGATAGCTGTCATAGCTTCTAGCTTTTCTAGATTGAGCGAGCCGTTTTGCACAGCCGCAATCATGCCCTCGTCTTCTGACACAGGGATGAAAGCACCAGACAAACCACCAACTTGATTGCAAGCCATGACACCGCCTTTTTTGACTTGGTCATTGAGCAGGGCAAGTGCAGCTGTCGTGCCATGAGTGCCGACTGTTTCCAAGCCCATTTCTTCCAAGACACGGGCCACTGAATCCCCAACCGCTGGTGTTGGAGCCAGACTCAAGTCAACAATCCCGAACTTGACGCCCAGACGCTCGCTGGCCATCTGACCGACCAACTGACCGATACGAGTGATTTTGAAGGCCGTTTTCTTGACCGTTTCAGCGACCACGTCAAAGCTCTCACCACGGACCTTTTCCAAGGCCCGCTTGACAACACCTGGCCCAGAAACACCAACGTTGATGACCACATCTGCTTCACCGACACCATGGAAGGCGCCTGCCATGAAAGGATTATCCTCTACCGCATTGGCAAAGACGACCAGCTTGGCCGCCCCCATGTCAGAAAGCTGGGCCGTTTCCTTGATAATCCGCCCCATATCCGCAACTGCCGTCATATTGATGCCAGTCTTGGTTGAGCCGATATTGACAGAGGAGCAGACCTTATCCGTCTCAGCCAAAGCACGTGGAATAGAATTAATGAGGATTTCATCGCCTTTTTGATAGCCCTTTTGAACCAAGGCCGAGAAACCACCGATAAAATCAACACCGATTTCCTTGGCCGCCTTGTCTAAAGCCTTGGCCAATGGAACATAGTCAATGCTGTCTGTCGCTGCCCCAATCAGAGAAATCGGAGTCACAGATACCCGCTTGTTGACGATAGGAATCCCAAGCTCTGCAGCAATTTCATCCCCAACTGCCACCAGGTCTTTCGCTTTGGTCGTGATTTTTTGGTAAATCTTCTCCGCTGCCCGATCAATATCTGTGTCGATACAGTCCAAAAGTGAAATGCCCATGGTGATGGTCCGAATATCAAAATTCTGCTCCTCAATCATGGCAATGGTTTCTGTTACTTGTCTAATATCCATCCTTCACTCCTTAGATATTGTACATGGCATCAAAAATGGCTGCACTTTGAATGTTGATTTTGACATTGAGCTCTTGGCCGAAAGCTTCAAACTCATTGCGAAGGACCGTAAAATCTTGCTTTTCATCGCTGGACACCAAGGCCATCATGGTAAAATATTCCTCCAAAACGGTTTGGGAAATATCATCAATATTCAACCCCAGCTCCGCAATCTTAGTGGAAACTCCGGCTACAATCCCTGTTTTATCTTTTCCGATAACGGTAATAATTGCTTTCATGCTTGGCTCCAATCATTTTTAGTTTGTCTCATTGTAGCATAAATTCGAGGATTTTGTATACTATTTCAGAAAATAAAGGCAGAAGGTTCGGATATTGCAAATAGCACTTGAAACAAGGAAGATTCTCATATGCTCAGCAATTCACCTGAGAAACTATTTTGAACATCTTTGTATGTTTTTCTATTTTTGTTTGAAAGCGTTTTCGATATTTGTTATACTAAATATAGAATGTTTTACACAAAGGAGATTTCCTAATGAACGATTCATACAAGAAGCGTCTCTATACTCAGGCTTTGAGTTTATCAGCCGCTGTATTGATGGCTGTCTTAGCTCAGGGCAAGGCCACAGCTGACCAGCAGAACAGTACCGACTCACAGCCAGCCACCAATCAGGTAGAGGCTGTAACTCCTGCGACAGAAGCTGCTCCAAATCAGACAGGAGAAAAAGAACAGACTCCTGCTCCTGCAGCGGACAATCCAGCTGTCTCTGCAGCAGCTCAAACAAGAGCAGTTGCTTCTGAGGAAGCCAAGACCCAGCTGGCCGACAGTACCGTTTATATGTCCGAGCCTGCAGAGTTCAAGGAAACCGTCCAAGGACAGGCTTCTCAGGCGGGTAAGCTGACTTGGACTCTGGACAATAAACCAATAGCCGACTGGAAAACCTGGAATATGGACAGCGGCACCTTTACCGGCCAACCCTTTGTCACAATTGAGGAAAAGGTCGACGGTAACGACCTTCATCTGAATTTGCAGTTTCAAAAACTCTTCGGAGACGATCTCAGCCTTCGCTCTCCCCATAATATCCGCCGGACCTATCGAAACTTCATTGGCAGCCATGAACTGGTCGGTACGAGCCAGGACCTGAGCCTGACTATTCGCAAAAATATCGTCTTGCGTCCTTATGAAGACTTCCACAGCCATGAGGAGATGCTGGCATCTATTGAAAAAAGCAGACAGGATGCCAAAACAGATCGTTTGGTACAGATTGAGAACATTGGAAAGAGCGCTCAGGGGCGCGATATCAAGCTGGGTATCATCAGTTCTGACCAAAAGAGCATCGACGACTACCTCAGCACAACTAATCCGCAGGCCTTGACCAAACCAGCAGAAATGCTGGCAGCTCTCAAAAATGGCAACTTAGACTATAAACTGCCTGTGCTCATTAACAACACCCACGCTGATGAACAGCCTGCTATTGATATTATCACAGGTCTATTTAAGACCTTTGCCACCAAAGACCAAGTCAGCTTCAAAACAACCGCTGCCGATGGTTCTGAAAAACTTGTTACTCTCAAAATCCAAGATTTACTGAAGAAGTTTATCTTCCTCTTTGACTTTACGGAGAACCCTGACGGCGATGTCCTCAACACTCGGGCTCTGGCCAATGGCCTTGACCCTAACCGAGATACTGGCTACCAAGCCAATCCTGAAACCCGCACCGTTGCTGGATTGATTAACAAATGGAACCCAATTGCCCTCTATGATATTCACGGCTTTGTCAAGGAATTCCTGATTGAGCCAGCAACCCCGCCTCACGATCCTAACTTTGAATATGACCTTTTAGCCGACCTCATGCTGGACAATGCCCATCATATGGGGCGGGCCGGCGTTGCAAACTCTAGCTACGACAAATACATCATCCCAAAACTGGACTGGGGAGACGGATGGGACGATTCCTTCTCCGGCTACACAGCGGTTTATTCTATGTACCATGGCATCCTGGGACATACCATCGAAATTCCCGAGGGCAATCAAGAGTCCTACAAGGCTGGATATTACGCAGTTCTAGGAGGCCTTGACTATCTAGCCCAAAACCCAGACAAGCTCATGGAGATGCGCCTCAACTTCTACCTGCGCGGTATCAATAAAGTCGAAGATCCTAAGGCAGAAAATGAACTCGTCGGACCTGATGGTCAGGTCGTCGGCCGGATTAAAAAAGGCCAAGAAAAATTCTTCCCAGACTACTATGTCATCCCAACGGGAGTGGACAAGGACAACGATACCCAAGAAGCCTTTAATATGATTGACTATTTCAAGCGCAACGGTGTCCTTGTCAAAGAACTCAAGGAAGACAGCGGCAACTATAAAAAAGGTGATTTGGTTGTCGATATGGCACAGGCCAAGCGTGGCTATGCCAACCATGTCCTCTACAAAGGCTCAAATGAATCCAAGTGGGCTGCCATGTATGCGGAATTGGTTGTCAATTTCCCTGATATGAAAGGCTTCAAAGCCCAGCCAGTCTTTGGCGACAAGCTCTTTGAAGGCAAGCTAGGCGAGGTGACAGCCCTCCGTGCTGCACGTACCAGTCAGGTTGATCATAAAGCGCCTTATTACGTCATTGCCAATACGTCTGAGAGCGCGGTCAAGGCCGTCAACCAAGCTCTTGCTGAAGGCAAGAAGGTCTACCTGACAGATGACGGCTACATCGTTGATACACCGACCTTTACCAGCCTTTTAGATCGTTATGCTATTTACGGTGACGCCCTTTATAAGATTCCACAAGGACCGACTCTGAAGCCTCTCAAGGTCTACGCACCGCTGCATCAGTTTTACTGGGCAGGTGTGGACTCACCAGCTCACACTGCTTTGGCTCTGAAAAATATGGGCTTTGAAATCGTCGACAGCCCAGAAGAAGCGGACGTCATAGTTCTTGAAAGCAACAACTATGACAAGTCTCTTGTCGGACTTAAGCCAACCATCGTCGTCGGAGGTTCTGCTATGCAGCGCTTGGAAAAACTAGGTGTCCTAGATGGATTTGACGCTGAGCGCTTCAAGAACGGCAGTGACTATGAAGGATTGATGAAAGCCGTTATTCAAGACCAAGACCCGCTGACCAGCGGCTACAAGAAGGATGGACTCTTTTACTCCAACTCTGGTAACTGGATTGCTAAGATTCCTGCCAACTTTAGGACTCTTGCCAGCATTGCTGGCAGTGACTTCTACATCGCTGGCTGGTGGTCTGGCAATGAACAACTGGCCAACAAAGTCGTAGCCATTGCCGGCACTTATAAAGAACAACCTCTCTTTGTCTATGCTGGCAATCCGACCAACCGGCTTCACCCTGTTCACTTCTACCGTTGGATCTCAAATGCTATCTTTGGCAGCCAGTTGGCCGAACTGACAGACCTCCCAAGTCCTGCGACACCTGATCCAACCTATCAAGCGCCAAGTCAGACTGTCCTTGACTGGAAGCCTGCTACAGTGAATCCACCGGCTCAAACGGTAGTCCTGACCTACAAGAGTCAGCCCCTTCCGCAGACCGGCAGTCAAGAAAAAACTGCTAGCTTTGCTCTAGCTGGACTCCTAATCGCAGGGGCAGCTGGACTCTTACTTTTAAAGAAAAAGGAAAACTAATACTTAAAAACACACCTCCCAATTGATGCGGGAGGTGTATTTTTAGTTATAAGCTTTGTTATTTTTCCACATAGGTATGAAGTGGATAAGTCGGATAGGCCAAGTCACGCGCCAACTCTGAGGTTACATAACCTGCCGGTGCGTCTAACACAGAAGGGATTCGATTGACGATAGTGGCACAGGTCAAGGCTACGGTATTAGGCTTGCTGACTGAGAAGACTAGATTTGGCTCACCAGTAATTTCCCAATCACACATATCGCCGTCATTTTCACGATAGACCTTGCCAATACACTCTACTTCTAACTCAATTCCCTGATGGGTATGAATGGTTGTCACAGCTGACATACCCGTTACTTGCCCCGCTGGAACTGTGCGTCCCAGCGTTTCAGAATAAACATCTTCATCCAAAATGTAAGGAACACTCTTTTGCGAAATATCCTGAATGGTCCAGTTCATCTTAGAGCAAATAGCTTCAGCAGCATTCCACATATAGGACGGCAGACTCTCAGCACTGGCAATTTCCTTTTCAAATCGCTCTGAATCGTAACCAGCACCATGCGCTTCTGCCAAAGCCAGACCATAATCTTCCACATTATAGCTGACAATCCCTTTCACCTTTTGAATGCGATTAAGGCCAGACATAGCCAGGCAAGGCATATTAATCCAGTAAATATCCTGCATGCCTGAGCCCATTACAGTGACACCATATTCTTTAGCCAGCTTGTCCAAGCGGTTTGTTTCGGATGGCGACGTCGTCCAAGGGTAGATGGCTTCCTCACAGGTCGTGATGATATTAACTCCATGCTTGATGGCTGTTTCAAAAAAATCATACATTTCCGGCATATAAGAAGCAATGGTGACAATGGCAATGTCAGCGTCACACTCTCCAAAGACACGTTCAGCATTATCAGAAATCAGGACACCAGTCTTATAGCCTAACTCTGCAAAATCACCAACATCCTGCCCTACAACAGCTGGATTGTTATCAATAGCTCCGACGATTTCTACACCGTGATCCAGCAGATACTTGAAAATCACTTTAGACATCTTGCCGCAGCCATACTGGACAGCACGAATTTTTGTATTTCTCATGGCAAACCCTCCATTAATTGTTATTATTTTCACAATTATAGTATAATATCTCTAGTAACTAGAGAGTCAATAGAGGTTTTTAAAAAATGAAAAAAATTTTGCGTATCGGAGAGTTTTCCCAAATAAATCAGATTTCCATCCAAACTCTACGATTCTATGACCAAATCGGTCTTTTAAAACCCTATAAAGTCGATCCAGAAACCAACTATCGCTACTACCACATCAATCAATCTTCTCTGGTTGACTCCATTCAGTACCTGCGTCAACTAAATTTTTCTCTTGAAGACATCAAAGAAATCCTATCTGAGAAAGACCATTTTCAACTGCACCAGCTTATCGAGGAGCGCTATCAGCGCCTTCTAGAGGAAAAAGAGAATTTAGAAAAACAAATCCAAGAAATCGAAATCTTTCGGTCTGGTGCCCGTATCTATGGCGAAAAACAGAGCGAGCAAGAACTAGAAATCCAAACTTTTCCTGAACGGCAGCTGCTTACTTTTGAAATCGATCAAAATATTTATCAAATGAAAAGTGAGGAATACGAACTTGCTCTCCGCTGCTTCAAACAAGAAATCCTGCGTTACAGTCCTTTTTTCACCCATTTCAGTCGTGTTGGCTCCATTATGAAACAAGAAGATTTCCAAAAAGAAAGATGGATTTCCAAGCAACTCTGTCTCTTCCATCATACTCCCAATGAACTCCCTCACTTAAATCGAATATTGCTGCCGGCAGGAAATTATGCTGTTGCTTACTGCTCTTCCTTTGCAGATGAACTTAAAGCTCTGCCGCATTTTCACCAAGCTCTGACCCAAGCTGGATATACTCCTGTGGGCGATTATATCTGCGAGGTGATTCATGAACAGCCACAACTCCAGGAGCAGCACCGCGATATGTTCATCCGGATGCAAGTTCGGATAGAGGAGTAAAAAAAGAGGAAGATGGATGTGGCGAAATTTCTTGCCAGATACTAGAGCATGCTCAGCCAAAAAAGAATCATTTCGCAAGCCATAATTATATCAAAAAAGGACGGGAAAACCCCATCCTTTTTATGTGCAAATAACCATTGCTTAGCACCTTAGTCTTCTTGCTTCTTTCTTCCAGCTAGAAGCCCCATTCCCAGAAAAGCTAAACCAGCCAGAGGCAGAAACTTATCTTCTTGAGTGCCAGTCTTAGGCAGAGCTGAATCTGAATTTGGCTGCAATCTTGGCGACGGAATAACTTTCCCTTCCTCACCTTGCTTCAGAGCTTGAGGCTGGGTCCTTGTCAAAGGCTGTTTAGCACTTTCAGCCACCACCTTGCTTCCAACTTCTACTAGTTCGTCAACTGCTAGAGAGAGCACTTCCTGACCGAGGATGGTTCGCTGACCGTTCAAGACTTCTACAAAGACTCGCTTTTGACCTTTTTGGCCAGCTACAAGTATCCTCCTCTGTCCTCTTTCCAGTTCTGGATTTTCCTGTTCTCGAGTCTGATATGCAATCTCTTCCATTATGACTTCTAAGAAAGGCTTTTCTTCCACTAGGTCCTTTATCCCTTCTTCCGGAGTGACCTGATGACTTGGTTTCACAGCCAGAGCAGCAAGAGCTGTCTTCAGTTCCTGCTCTGCTCTATCTAAATCCGCCTGCTCCGCTTTTTCATCTGCCAAGAGAGACTGAGCTTGAGCCAAGGCTGCCTGGTAAGCCTGAACTGTCTCATCTGTGTAGAGGCTTGGATCTAGACTAGCCGTACTGTCTACCACTTTCTGCAGAGAAGCCTTATTAACTGCTGGCGCATGAAGATTGGTCACAAAGAAATTACGCGCTTCCAAGTCCCCATCCCAGAGTCCCAGACCGACGTAGGCATCATTATAATAAGGCTCAACCGTATCAAATTGGTGGTTCAGGTATTCTACACCATCCACAGATACACTGACACCATTTTTAGTTTTCACTAGCTTAACATGGTGGAACTGGCTGTCATCAAGATGCTTGCCATTCATGCTACTTTCTGCAATCGTCTCTCCCATAAAGCGGTAAAGTCGAATCTTATCATTATCGCCAAATTGAATAGAATAAGCATTGCGAGGATCAACATTTTCAGACGCATAGAAAATATTAATCAAGCCTTTTTGATACTTGAGATCCACATCCAAGTTATACTCAGAGAAAGGAATCTTCTGATCTCCCATATAATAATCATTGGCGCTGGTATTCTGATTATAGAGGCTTTCACCGTCGACATACCACTTACCGGAAACAGCTTTTAGATCTGGAACATTGGTCTTAAAGTCATTGCGGCTGATATTGATGGTGAAGACCTTGGAAAGGCTTGGATTTTCCTTAGAGGTCGCCGTTACCTTGACCACACCCCTTTGCAGAGCAGTCACTCGCAGCTTATTGCCATCTTCCGTGACAGAGACCAAGTCTGGCTGATCCACACTCCAGCTGACCGCTTGAGAGACACTTGCTGGCATGATATATGCTTTCAAATCCAAAGTATCACCGACATAAATATTATTTGTTACAGGAGAAGCCTGCACTAGTTCCAGTGGTTTGGTCACTGCCTGCTTGTCTTCCCAGATGCCCTTCAGCGGATAAAGAGCAATGTCAGCCTTAGCAGCACCACCTTCTACAAAAACACTAGCCGCAAGGCTATTTGGCGCAGGGAAAATCTGATTGGCACCCGCTACAGTATATCCTTTGGCAAAGACTTCTAGGCTGGAGCGATCTACGTAGAGATGCAGATCTATGCTGCCATCCGCATTGCGCTTGACAGACTGACTATCCACCTGAGCAAATTTATTACTGAGAAGAATGCCGGACCGGCTGCGGTCAATAGAGAGAGTTTCCTTTTCTAAATCATAGGTAACTCTAGTCACTTCTCCATCTCCAACCCGTAGGTTAAAACCGACTTTCTTGGTCGTTTCACTCGGCTGGAAAGTAGAGACAATTTCATACTGATCACCGGAAAAATCTTTCAACAGCTCATTCTTCTCACTAACTTCCACGTCTTTATACAACACAGCCTTGTCTTCCTGACGCAGAGACTGATAAGCTGTAATTGGCGTCTGAGTCAGCCGATAGCTGCCGTCTTGCTTGATAAGGCCTAGTTTGAGGTTAAGATTGAAGGTGCCGTTGAACTTCTGACCGACGGTATCGGCTACCAGATTACAGTAGTCCTCCCAGGTATTCATCCAGTTAGACGCGATAATGTCGGGTAGGGTTGGATTAGCCTTGCTGCCAAAGTCCTGAACGTAGTAAGTCATGGCCGCATAAGAGTCTTTACCAAAGTTCATGACCTGATCAGCCTGAGCAAACTCAGCCTCTGGGACGAAAGTCCACTTGCCCTCCACCTGTCTAAAATCACCGACCTTATAGGAGCGCCCGCCACGAGACAGGACCCACTTAAGGCTGCCATCGTCTGCCAGTAGAGGATAGAGATCTGGGCACTCCGTATGGAGATCCGCATAAGTTGACTCCACCTTCCAATTACGCAGATTATCAGACGAATAAATTCTCAGCGGTCCGCCTGCAACGACCATAAACCATTTGCCCTCCCAACGGAAGACCTTAGGGTCACGAAAATCTTGAGATTGCAGTGGATCATCCGTCCAGTCAGCTGCAATTTGATCAAGCTTCGTCCAAGTCCGGCCCTCATCTTTACTGTAGGCTAACTTAATGCGCTGACCGTTTCCGTCGGCAGTAATCAGTGCGACTAAACCGCCCTGGTCATTGTCAAACAAACCAGAGGAATTGGTGGTATCTGCTACTATTGATCCTGAGAACATAGCCCCATTAGCATCCGGATAAAAGGCAACCGGCTGTTCTTCCCAATGAATCAAATCCTTGCTGGTCGCATGGCCCCAGTGCATAGGCCCCCACTTGGTATCGTCATAAAACTGATAGAAGAAATGATAGACTCCCTTGTAATAAACCAGCCCGTTGGGATCATTGGCCCAACCGTCCTTGACCGAATAATGATACTGACCGCGATAGAGCTCATTGTAGTAAATCTCATCTGCCTGCCGACGATGGACATTGAGCCGGTAAGTTAGGCTGACCTCCTGCCCATCCGCATCCGTCACAGTGCTGGTTACAGTCAGATAGTTTGCCCCCACTGCCAGCGGAATATTCTTCAAATCACTATAAACCCTACCTGCAGCATCGGTCACGCTTACCTTGGCAGCAGGATTTTTTGCTACGACGGTCAAGTCTACAGTCTCAGCATCATGCTTGACATACTGGATGGTAATAGGAGCACTAAACTGACCTTTCTGTTCCACTTTCCCAACCGAAGAAGTCACCCTTATATCCTCCAACTCAGGATTAGACTGAGAAGTGATTTCTTTATAAAAGGTATTTTGAAAAAGCAGCTCGCTATTCCAGTTAAGTAAGCCAAAATAACCTTCTGACAGATAAGTATTCTGCCCCTTATCATCTCTCTGAAGCGTGTAATCTCCTGAGCTGGCCACTAGAATATCATTGACATAGTAGGATACCCAAGAGCCGATAGAAACGACCTTGAGTCGATATTTATTATCATCCGTTGGCTCGATATGTTTTTCATTGATAAACTGATAGTCACGCCCGCCTTGCCAACGCCAAAACTTCACATTGTTGCTACCACCATCAATATTAACTGCATAGCTGCTCTTGTCATCCGGATTATTATTACTGCGGAAAATGAGGGCTGCCGCCCCTTCCTTACTGAGGAAAGTTACATCCGTTGAGTAAACAAAATCCTTGCCCTGACTTTGAGAGTAAAGAAAACTATCACCTTTGCCTCTGGCATCACTATAAAGTCCTTGCTCCCGGACTTCCCAAACTCCATTTTTGTCTCCCTTGGCTTCTGCCAAATTAGTATTGAAGCCTGACTGCTTATCTACAGTCTCTGCGGCAGGGAGTTTTTCCGAAGCAACTTCCTTCGTTACTGGCTGTTCGTCTTCTTCCTGTTTGCTCTCTTTAGCATTTGCTGTGACTTGATCTTCCTTATCAGCCTTTCGATTAGCCGACTCTACTGCTGCATCCTGACTACCTGCTTCCGTCGCTACAGTTGCAGCAGTCTCCCCAGCTACAATGTTCTCTGTCTTATCGGCATTCCTTGTAGAAGCAGCTGTTTGCTCACTCTCAGGCTCCGAGACAGCTGATGAATCAGTCTGCAAGAACTGAGCAGGGGCTGGATTAGCCTTCCCCTCATCCGCATAAACCACTCCGCCACCATCTAACAAGAAAGCTCCAAAAGCAAGCAGGGCGCACCCAAACACCCAACGCTTGCCGCTTTTTCTCATAAACCAATTTTTACACACTTTTTCCTGATGATTTTTCATGACACACCTCAATATTCTAAAAATAAAATCAGACTCCTCACAACCAAATTTACTTCTACATAAGGCACTCCTTTCACCTTTTCTTGTTCAAAATGAACACCTCATTTAGCACCTAACTCCTTTATAAAAAAGAAGCAATCTCAATAATCTAAATATAACAAATTTTTGTAAGCGCTTCACCTGACGCTTGTCACAAAAACAAAATGACAGATGTCATATTTTGGAAACGAAGAACAAACAAAAAGCCTCCTAAACGGAAAGCTTTTGTTTGTTTTAAATTTATTCTGAATAGGATGCGGCCAGCTCGTTCTTTAGATATTCTGCCAAGTGCTGATGAGCAAAAATTCCTGCTTTTTCTTCTGCTGTCGGATTATAGTTGGTATTGGTGTTCACATCATAGACATAGATCTGACCTGCCTCCGACTCTACCCACTCAATAGCTGCCACATCAATACCAGCCTGAGATAGAAAGGTTTCATAAGCCTGTCTTTGACTAGCAGGCAGCGGCTCCGTGATTTGAAACTTATCCGATGTTTCCAACTGAGCAGGCTTTTGCCCAATCTGGCACCCATCTGCCGGACAAAGCTGAAAGCCATCTGATGAATCAATGGACACCGTATAAAGAAACTTCTGGTTAATAAACTCCGAACGACGAATGCGACCATCCGCAGGCTTGATATAGGCCTGAAGCAGAGTGATCCCATCCACAGAAGGCTCAAAAGCAGGACTGTCTACATAGGCTTCTAACTCTGCCTCACTATTGAAGAGCTGCACTCCCAAACCTTTCCCAGCCCGATTATGCTTGGTAATCAGGGGATAAATATCAAGCTTTCTAGCCGCCTCAAGAATATTCTCCTGTCCCAAAACGGCTACCGTCTCTGGATAAGCAATTCCAACCTCAGAAAGCTTCAAATACTGTTTAATTTTGCTGATTTCTAGATTAATAGCCCCGCTGCCGTTGATGACCTTGCGACCGTGAGCTTCCAGCCAAGTTAGAACTTGTTCTGTAAATTCCGGTGCATAGCGGTGTCCACGCGTATGAGAAGAAGCAGACATCCGATTGTAGAAAATTCCTGTTGGGGGCGGACTCTGCAGATCTAAGATCCCACTTGACAAATCCCACAGTTCATAAGGCACCTTGTCTTTCTCTAGCCATTTGACCAAGTGCTGGGTCCACTCCAAATTTTCATGAATAACATAAACTTTTGCTTGACTCATAATTCTTCTCTCCTTTAGGAATATCGAACAGCCAGCTTACTGCTTTTCGATTCTTCTACTACATTGACTTCCGTTTTTTCAATGACACTGACAGCCAAGACCTGACCTAGAACATTGAGGGCAGTACGACCAGCATTGACAAAGAAATCAACTGCAAAAATCAAAGCAACTCCTTCCACCGGCAGGCCTAGCTGAGGTGCAGCTGCCAGCAAGACAACAATCGCTCCAGAAGGCACTGTTGCAGCTGTTTTACCAATCAAAGTCAAAAGCAAAACAGTAAAGAAAAGTCCTGATACAGAAAAAGCAATCCCATAAGCATGAGCGATAAAGATGGTGGCTACTGAGAAATAGACAGCGGCCCCCTCAAGATTAAAAGTGTAACCCAAAGGCACAACCAAATCTATGACATGCTCATCATACCCCTGCTTCTTTAAATCTTTCAACAGCGGTGGCAGGACAACACTGGAACTACCAGAGACAAAAGCCAAAGTCAAAAGGCTCCAAATCCGTTGTAAACTTGTCAAATAAGGAATTCTGAAAGCAAGAGCAATCAAAGGAAAAATCACTAAAGCTAGCACCGCATAAGCCAGATAAGTCCCTGCTACAAATTGCCCCAAACCGACCAACTTGTCAACTCCTGTCGTAGCCACATCCTTAGCAATAAAGCCAAAAATGCCAATCGGAGACAGTTTCACAATCACACCGACAATTTTGTAAATCGCCTCAATCCAAATTTGCAATAAATCAATAAACTTCTGTAACTTGTCTTCCTTAAGATTTCCAAGACCATAACCCAAGAATATCGCAAAGACGATGATAGGAAGCAAAGCCCCTTCAGAAAGCGACTTAACAATATTAGCCGGAATGAAACTGAGAAAGAACTCATTTAACTGGATGCTCTTAGCAATCCCATCAATATTTCCTCCAGTCTGACCGATATTGACACCTTGACCAAAGCCTAGATAATAAGCAGCAAAGACAAAGATCAAAGTAATAACCGTCGTGACACCAAAGAAATAGAGCAAACTCTTTGTCAAAAGCTTCCCAAAAGATTTCTTACCAATCACACCAGCCACCGCTACAACCACAACCGGAAAGACCAGTGGAATAATCACCATATTAATCAAACTTATAAAAGCTTGACCCAGAAACTGGTAAAAAGCCGAAAACTGCGGCCAGATAAGAGCAACAAGAACACCCAAAATTAAAGCAATCAACAATTGCAAGCCCAGAGAAACCTTTGACCATAAAGAAACTAACTTCATTCCAAACTCCTTTAGTCTATTTTGATAGCTATTTTACTATGAGTGCCCCTATCTGGCTAATATATAATTTCTATGAAAGTAATAGAAGAATTTTATAGGTGAGTTGAATAGCGTAAAAAAGCCATCCAAGAAATAACTCCTGGATGTCTATTAGTTTTATCCCTATAGAATGATTCCTCTAACGAAGCATATATTATTAAAACTTTTCAAATTCCAATTAGTCAATCGGTTCACCTTCGATACTTATGTAATTACCTATAATCATTTCTTCAAGATTTACACTTTCATCATTATTAATCGGTATATCCACTCCCCACCCCGATTCTTCAATATTATTGATACGCCCAAAAACATTAATATAATACTCGGGATTTGTAAGACCGCCATCACTCCATTGCGTCTCTTCCCAATCAATCTGAACTGATTCGACTTTTGGACTTTGAGCTTTTACCAAATCTATAATTTCTTGCTCATGATTTTTTAGATAAGCGAGCTGTTTTTGCTTGATGGCTTCTTTATCATCTTTGATAGCCTTTTTTGAAGAAGCAACTTTCTTATCTTGTTTATTACTTTCTTTTTGAGTCATGGCACATCCTCCCAGACTTACGAGCGCCACTATTGATGCAATTGTTGCAATTATGCTTTTCGTTCGTTTTTTCATAACGTCTCCTTAAATTTTTTGATACCACAATAATTTTCTAAAACAGCTGGTAACATCCATACTAATTTTTCAGTCACTCAAAACTCAATATTACACATCTAGTGTACTATATAAATTTTTAAAAATCTATAAAATACTAAATCTTAGCAAGCTATTTACTTAGACTTATTTTACAAATCATAGCCACCCGTCTATGGACCACACACGCAAGGCAGGTGGTTTATTTTTCTTGTACCTTGGAGAGTGAGACAAGCTGAAAGCCACATAACTACTTTTCTATCTTCAATATCTTTGCCCCCTCTTCATTACAACTAATAGATCTCTGCTAACATTACTTCAATTTCTATCGGAGAAGTTGTTCTAAAATCTTTAAAACAAAGAGATAAGCAAAATCATTAAATTGACTCTTTTAATTTCTAATATGATATAATTATTTAAAATATCATATTAGTGAGAATATTATGTCAAAGACAAAAGGTAACAAAAAAAGAAATTCTTCTAAAGTAAAATACATCTTCGTAAGCGGAGCTTTAATTTTAGCCTCTACAGTTCTTCTGCCTAGAGTATTGAAAAAAACTAGGAATTATGTATATAAAAAACAAGTAACACTAACCAATCATCTAAAAACTAGTTTTGATGGGAAGGACACGTTAGTTAAAAAATCTGACTATAACAAAGGTAGAAGATAATGCAAATCAATACAGATAATATTGCGCAGCAATGTCTCAACGCGATTAATGATAAAATTAATAATTTAAAAAGATTAAACATCATCGTCATTGGCAAATCAGGTGTTGGCAAAAGCACACTAATTAACAGTTTGTTTAGAGGGAATTTTGCTGATACTGGACTAGGCCGACCAGTAACTCAGGAAATTCGCAAAATTGAAAAAACCGGATATCCTTTGGCTATTTACGATACACCTGGCTTTGAATTGTCATATACCCAACAGGAGGGTGTCAAAGATGAAGTCATTAAACTAATTAACAACGGTTACTCTTCTAATGATATCAATGAGGCCATTCACTGCATTTGGTATTGTATTAACGTCGGTTCAAACCGTACTTTCGATAGTTCGGAAGTGGAATGGCTCAGAGAGTTTTCTGAGAAGAATAAACAGTCTAAGGTCCCAATCATCGTTGTCCTTACTCAATCTGTACCTAAGAAGAAAGCACTAGAAATGAAAGCTCATGTTGAGCAGGAAAACTTAGATGTTTGTAAAGTTGTGCCAATTTTAGCTCAAGATATGGATTTTGATGAGGAATATGTCGCTAAAGCTTTTGGATTAGATACTCTGATTGATGTTATGTCTGAAGTCTTGCCAACTGAACTACAGGATACACTGCAAAATATCCAAAAAGTATCTCTGGAATCTAAAAAAAACATGCTAGGGCAGTCATTGCAACTGCAGTAGCAGCAAGTTTTGGTGAAGGTTTCGCACCAGTTCCATTTGCGGATGCCTTCATGCTTGTGCCGACCCAGATAAGCATGATTACTGGCATTACTGTAATATTTGGGCTTGATATAAATAAAACTTTTCTAACCGCCTTTGTATCCTCAACTTTAGGATCTGGGGGAGCAACATTCCTTGGAAAAACAATTGTCTCCAATATACTCAAATTTATTCCCGGAGTAGGAACAGCAGTTGGCGGAACGATTTCTGGAACTACTGCTGGATTAATTACAACTGCTTTAGGCGAGGCTTACCTATTTTTAATGGAACAAATATTTAAAGGAGAAATAAGCAAAGAAGCTCTAGGTACTGCTGCCGGACAAAAACAAATGACAAAACTTTTTAGAGAACAATTGTCTAAAAAAAGATAATACACCAAGATTTTGAATCTTGGTGTATTTTTAGATTAAATGACTTTTTACATCAAAAAAGACATCCAAGAGAAAATTCTTGAATGTCTGTAAAGGTTGATAACTCCATCAGTCCTATCAACAAACTGGGAATGATGATGTTATTGATTCGTTATCTCAAATACTGCTGTATGCACCCACTCATTATTAATCTGTAAATCATTTTCTATGATCCTAATAAAAGTGAAACCATTTTTCAAAAGCACTCTCTTAGAGGCCAGATTATCCGTTGCTGTTCCCGCAATGATTCTATTTAAACCATAAGTATGAAACGCCCTTTCTAAAACGAGTTTAACCGCTTCGCTTGCATAGCCTAAATTGGTGTAATTTTCTCCAATCCTATATCCAAGTTCTACTGTTTTTCTATCATTCCCTAAAACACTTAAATTGATTCTTCCGACCATAGCACCTTGCGAATCTCTAATAAGATGCATGTAGATGTCATGATTTGCTTGTTCCGTTAACAATTCCCTTGTAATTTCCTTAAAACTTTCTGGATCAAAATAGTTACCTGGTCTAGGAGGTAAATTCTGCTCAAAATACTCTTGATTTTCTTTTTCAAAAGTATATACATCTATACTATTTTCTTCAGACATCAACTCTAAACTTATCATTGCAAAACATCTCCCATCATTATCTACATTCAAATTTTCTCATCTTTACACAAAGTGAAATTTACAGAATTTAAACCAATACTTTTGTTTTGTCATATCTTTTCTACATTATAACACAAAAGAATATTAACAAAAGAATATTCAAGATTAAGGTAAAACTAAGGTGGATTTTGAGGTGAACTTTTTCAAAAAACACGAAAAAAGCACCCATGAGGTAAACTCTTGAGTGCTTTGAAATATCGATATAATCGTATTGATTAACGTTTTGAGAATTGTGACGCTTTACGAGCTTTCTTAAGACCTGGTTTGGAAAGTATGAATTTCAGTTGGACTAAAAACAGCGTAATATCAAGACTTTTCTCCGCTTTTATAAAAGCTTTTTTCCAATCAAATTCAACTAATTTTATCCGAATGGTGTGGATTTTACCCCCAAAATTACAGAGAATGGAGCTGATAAACACTAAACGTTCACACCATTAGTTAAATGATTTTTTGTTCATCATTTTTCTTAGATGATAGAACTTCTAATTTATTTCTTATTCAAGCAAAAACAACCTGCTATAAGTAAGAAAGAGGAAGATACAAGAAAAACACGGCGTAAAAACCGATTCAGTTCATTGTCCTCAATCCTTGTCTGCTTCATTTTCTTTTACGAGATCGTTTTGTGAATCTTTTTCAGAGAGTTTTTGATCAATATACTTGTCAATGTTTTCATAAAATTCCTTGGTCGCTTCACTATCTAATGTTGGCGAGTTCTGAACTTGATTCACTTTCAATTGAACAGATTGAATACCGTAAGAGGCTTGTTTTTGGTGGAGTGTTTCTAATTCTTCTTCTGAAATCGGATCTCCAACAACCGTCAAGACCAATTCATTGTTACTTGACTTGTAGACTTGATTAATAACCGTATAATTGGCGAACTCTTTTCCTACAAACTGTTTGATCCCTTCTTTGCGCGCTTGTTCTATTGTCAGAGTAACTGCCGAATAGCTAGCTGGAAGAATCAACAATACAATCAAAGATATCAAGCCAATTCTCATTTTAATGCTCAGCTCTTTAAATGAAGTTAAAGGAGATTTTCTCATCAAAATTCTTGTTCCAACAATGTTGGCTAGCATGATAAAGACACAGTTGATCAAGAAAAGATAGAGAGCCCCCAATAAAAATCGTACATTCCCATTAGCTAAACCATAGCCAGCAGTACAGATAGGCGGCATCAGAGCTGTAGCAATGGCTACTCCTGGCACGATATTGTTTGCTTCTTTTTTCCTTGAACCGATCACACCAGCAATCCCACCAGCAATAGCAATGAGGACATCCCAAATGGTTGGAGAGGTTCGTGCAATCAACTCGCTACTTGCATAAGACAAGGGAGAAATCCAGAAATACAGAGTCGAGACAAGCAAACTGACCAACACTTGAGTCAATAAAACCTCTAGAGATTGCTTGATTAAACGCGTATCAAAAATAGCTAAACCGAATCCCAGTCCAACAATCGGTGTCATGAGAGGTGAAATCAACATGGCTCCTATAATGACAGCTGTTGAATTCATATTTAGTCCGATAGAGGCAATAAAAATTGCACACATCAAAATCGCTGTATCTCTCAATCGAACATGAAGGTCATCGTATAATTTCTCACGGTATTCCCGTGTTGAATAATTGGCAGTCATTTGTCCTCTCCTCTTTCCTTATTTAAATTGGTATAATAATTAAAAATAACAGCTGATAAACAGCCAAAAAATATGAGCCCATAAATCGTCAAGAAGACACTGGTAATCCTTCCAATCAAGGTCACAGCTAGGAGATCCCCGTAGCCGACAGTCGTCGAAGTCACAAAAGCATACCAAAGACCGTCTCCGTAATTTGTGATAGCAGGTTCAACTAGGAAAAGCACGCCTCCTGACCCAAAAACAAAGGTCACAAAACTCAGAGCAAACCGAGTAAAACCCGTAACCTGCATAATATGCCATAACATTTTTAAACGTTTCATTTGTTCTCCTTATTCATACTAGCTCCTGACCGAGCCGTTTTTTTCCAATAATCAAAGTGAAGATAGGACATGATCTCCATCAGAGAAAGATAGACAAACTGATAGATCTGATTTAAGCTGATTATCAACTGATATTGTTTGAAAAATGACTGGAAGAAAGACCAGATATGACTGTCTTGAATCAGTCCCTTCTTAATATCAGACAGGATATTAGCTAAAGCTCCCAAGGACTGAAACGGTAAATCCTTGACATTTATATAGATCCGGTCCACCACATCATTCAGACTGGTATCTTGGATGGCATGAAATTCTCCAAAGAGAACTCCTGCCGCTCCAAGAGTAGAAACAAATTCCACCAAATAATTTCTGAGGAAATTTTCTCAACCTTTTCCCATAATGTGTTTAGTGCCATCCATAACGATCCCAACCAGAAAAAGGAAAGAAAACAAGCAAAGAAATTTTGCCGTAAATCCCAAAAAGCTTCAAGACTTGGTGTTGTTGGTTTTTCTAACTCTAAAACCAAGATGGTCATAATAATTGCTAGAACAGCATCTGTCAATGCAATTAATCTATCTTTCTTCATCGGATTACATTGCCTTTCATTTTGTAGTATTCTATCTCATCGTATAATATTTATTAATCTTAAATATTGGATAGTCACTTCATATTTTGAGTACAAACAAGATACACTAAAAAGCATGTATCTGTCATATTTTATTTAACTTTAGAAATATTCATCCATCTAATCAATAAATATATCATATTTCACAATAAATGACTACTATCAAAGATACATTTTCTTTCAGATTTCTCCCTTTTCAACTTGGCTAACTTGACCTGCATTACCTAGGTCGCTTTGCTTTAAATTATACTTTTTTCTTAAACATTTGCTACGAGTAGTCTTTTTTGTGAGTAATTTTCATCAAAAAATTTCATAGATAAGTCCTATATATAATCATGATAAAGTAGTAAAAATAGTTGTTATCCTAGTTGATTAAAAAAGTCTTTGATTTCCTCATCTTTTATAAAATAATATATAATTTTCCCCTCTCTTCTAGTATCCAAGATGTTTTGATTGGCTAGTTTACGAAGATGGTGGGAGGCAGATGCCATACTGAGATTTAGTAAATAGGCTATATCACAGACACAGAGTTCTTCAACAGCAAGGAGATAAAAGATGATATTTATCTGTTTATTATCGGTAAATTTTGATAAAATGCGAAGTGATTTTTGGACTTTTTCCTTTTCAAGGTAGTTCGTTGCGGTTGTAACATTTTGTTGATTAATAACATCCACTTGACAGATACTATCTTTTTTCATAATTTTTTCTCCTAGCCTAACACAGCCCTTAGCATGTCAAAGCTGTTGTTTTCAATCAGGATATACATCCCCAATCCTAAATAGACAACGGCAATAAACCATCTGCTATATTTTTCCAAAGTTTCTCCAACAGAAGGGACTTGTGCCAATTTTTGGGCAGAAAAAACCAAGAGATAAATCATGACTAGAAAGGTAAGTAAAGCCACTATCAAATTCGCTAAATTTAAGGTAATAAAATATGGGACAAAAACACCAATATTGTCAGCACCACAACTTGCAAAAGTAATCATAGCGACTAGAAAAATCAGGTTTTTATTATCTTTGCGCAAACCATCTTTTGCAATAGCTTCTCCATCAGAATCTCCTAAAAGCAAAACTTTGAGTCCTAGGAAAATTGGAATCAAACCGAGCAAACCTAAAATCTCTTTACTAGGAATATAATTTAAGACAAATGCAAAAAGTAAACTTAGCAATATTAGACTAACAGAGCCTAGAAATTGTCCTAAATAGATGTTAATGATGTCTTTTCTGCTTTTTCTTTTGGCAAAAAATAACATTAGGATAATAAGTAAGTCTACGGCTGTCCCAGAATACAGGATTATTGAAGTAACAACATTTTGAACCATAAAGCACCTCATTCAAATATATTTTTGAATGTATTTTAACATTAACCTTTGTAGATGTCAACTTAAAATCCACCAATTAATAATTGCATGTCAATATTTGTATTGTGAAACTAGTTTCAGAAATATATAGTCTTAAAGTATGTCCACTGCCAATGGTTTTTTCAATATTTAAAAGGAGAGAACCAATTTGGTCCTCTCCAGGGTATAATTTTCCACCAACCCACTACAGTTGACAAAGAGCCGTTATTCTCAAATGAGACAACTCCTTTTAGTTTTTATAACCTCAGCTTCTCGGTCTCTTACCTACTTTTAATAGAAAGACTACGAAGGACGATTCTTAAAGTAGTCAGATTGTGCAATATCGAAAGATTAGATGGGCTTAACCAATTTAACAACCCAAATCCAATTAAACTTCCATTTATTACAACTGTTTCTTGAATATTTCTTTGAATTAATTTCTGCAACGATTCAGATAAAGAATTCAATTCCTCGAAGAAATCTAAACGATTATCTAATAATAAAATATCACTCATCTGCTTAGAAATATCAGCACTTTCATTCATCACAACCCCAATATCTGCAAGCGTCAAGGCAGCAGAGTCGTTTAACCCGTCTCCAACCATCAAAATAGTTCGGCCAGCTTTCTGTAATTCCTGAACCAACTGAAACTTACCATCTGGTTTTAAATCAGTATAAACGTTGTCAAATGGCAGATCTTTAACCAACTCTTCTGTTCTAGCCAACGTATCACCAGTTGCCAGAATCAGTTTTTTCCCTTGGCGCTTTAGCTTTTTCAATGCAACTTTCGCCTCGCTTCTCAAGGGAGTGTGGATACAAAACATCCCAATTAATTCTTTCTTATAAGCCAAAAACAATAAATTGTAATGAGTCTTATATTGCTCAATCAAGGCCAGCTGCTCAGAACTAATTCTTACCTGTTCGTCTTGCATTAGTACATAATTTCCAATGACAACCGATTGACCATCAATTTGCGATTTAATCCCTTTGCTTGCAACATACTGAAGCTTGCCATGCATTTCTTCGTGTTCAATGCCTTCAATTTCAGCTTGTTTAACAATTGCATTGGCAATAGGATGATAGATATGTTCCTCCAAACATGCACTTATTCTTAAAATATCTTTCTCAGTATAATCTCCGAAAGGAAGAACCTTTTCAACCAAAGGATAACTCGTCGTGATGGTACCCGTTTTATCAAACAAGAAAGTATCCACTTCCAGATATTTTTCTAATACATCACCATCTTTAATAACCATTTCTCGATTTAGACCTTCCTTTATGGCCGTAAGGTAGGCTACAGGTGTGGATATTTTTAGAGCACATGAAAAATCCACCAATAAAAAGGAAATGGCTTTTGAAAACGAACCTGTTAACAGATAAGTCAAACCAGCACCTAAGAAGTTATATTTTACAACCTTGTCTGCCATCCTAATAAAATGACGTTGTTTTGTCTTCTTACTCTCTTCAGATTTTTTCATCAGATTGATGAGTTGCAAAATACGACTGTTTATCTGATTATCAGTCACACGAATTCTTAACTCTCCTGTTTCCAAAACAGTATTCGCACATACAGAATCTCCCTCTTTCTTTTCAACAGGGAAGCTCTCTCCAGTCAAGGAACTCTCATTGACCATGCCTAATCCTGAAACCACTTGGCCGTCAAACAAGATTTCATTACCTTGGGAGACAACTAATACATCACCTACTTGAACATCAGAACTCTTGATGCTGATGACCATGTCTCCCCGCACTAAGAAAACATCACTTTCTTTAGCAAGAAGGCTTTGTTCCAAATCTGTTGCTGTTTTTTTTAAAGACCACTGATCCAGATGATTACCCAAATCAAGCATAAACATGATGTTGCTAGCTGTCTTGGATTGGTTCATAAACAAGGACAACAAAATGGCCGAACAGTCCAAGACCTCCATGGTTAGTTCCTTGCGCGCTAAAGTTTGATAGGCTTCTTTGACATAACCCAAAGCCTGATAACAAGTCCAAATATAACGAATAGGGTAGGGTACAAAACTTCGAAACAGCAAACGCTTAACCGCTGCACCCGATACAATTGAATAAGCACTCTCTTCTCTACGAATGGGAAGAGTCATCAAGTCCGAAACTTTCCCCTTGTCAATTTTTTTTAAAAAGGCCTCTGCATTTTCTAATACAGAGAAGCCTTCTTTCATACGTAGAGTAAAGTGCTGCTGATCCATATAAAACTGAATAGAGTCGATCCCTTTTTCATCTTTAGCCAAGGAACGAAGATAATCTTGAATATCCAAGGTCAGTGAAAACGAGGACGATAATCGGATATGTTGATATCCTCTGTGTAGCACTTTAAAAGACATATTATTCACCTGTCAGGCTATCTAATTGTTCTTCTTTCTTTTCCTGTTCGTATAAATATTTAGCGTCTTGTAAAACATCATCACCGTGTTGTTTTACAACAGAAACAGATGCATCCAGTCCATCTTTCAATTTGTAAGCTTTAGCCAAGGCCTTAGAATAGCCTTTCTTAGCTTCTTTACTTGCTAAGACTTTCAAGCCAAGCGTCCCAAATGCTACCCCTCCTAAGAAGAGAGATGATTTTTTCGCAACTTTTGCGACGTTTAATACTTCTTTTAACATGTTTATTTCCTCCTTGTAACTATTGTAGCGAAAAATGACAGCAAAAGCAATTGCTGATATCTGATATATAGATAAAATTCTCTATACTGATATTTAATTATATTATGATGAAAACAATATACTTTATTTTTTGATACTGTAAATAATTATGTGTAAACACTTAAGTAGAGTTACGGAGTGTTAATTAAATAAGCTTTCAAGTGTATCAGAACATTGACCAAACCCTTTATGGATTCGTTGACTTTGCTTGAAATTATAATCTTCAAACAACGTAACTAAGTAACGTTCCAGAGCCTCCTCATTAGGAAAAAGAACCTTCTTTTTCGTTTGATGTTTGATTTCTTTGTTAAGAGACTCAATGAGGTTTGTCGAATACATGCTGTGCCAAATCTGGTAGGGAAACTGATAAAAAGTTAAAAGATTATCCGTCTTCTCCAGACTTTCCATGACTTTCCTATACTTTGGTTTCCATTCGGCGAGAAAGTCCTCTAAAGCTTGTCCTGCCATTTCTAAATTTTCAGCACGATAAATCATTATAAATTGCCCCAGAATAACCGCTCTATCTGCTCGTTTCACTTTACTAGCTAGATTTCGACTAATATGAATTAAGCAACATTGTTGTTTAGCTAATGGGTGAGCCTGACTGATAATCTGCTCAAGCCCCTTAAAGCCATCTGTAACTACAAGAGAAATCTGTTGGATTCCTTGGTTTTGAAGCTTGTCTAACAGGGTGGACCAAGAAGCATTGTTTTCTTGAGGCAACTGTGCATAGCATATCTCTATGCGACTAAAGTCGCTAGAGCTATCCTAATTGCGCACCGCCAGTTCTCATAGAAAAAAACACCTTGCAAGATGCAAAGTGTTTTCGTTTGTATTCTGCTGTCCAGCAACGAATTAACGTTTAGAGAACTGGCTAGCTTTACGAGCCTTTTTCAAGCCTGTTTTCTAGTATTTTTATATCTATTGGCAGATTATCCGACTTATCCCCATCAACATCTGACTCTAACTCAACCTCTGAAGAAATCCTAATATTGCGTACTTTGATATATTCGATATTATTGTTACCTACTAGATCCCCTTTTTAATAAATCTGGGATAGCCGATAATTTAGAAATGATGGATGAATCCTTTAAAATCAAGATATTTCCATATTCATCTGTATTTTCATCAAATAGTTTTTTGTCTGCATAGTAATTGGATAGAAGAACTAAGACCTGAGTAGCTTCACCTTCATAATTGCCATTTTTGCTTTCAAAAGGTAATAATTGCTTGTTCATAGCTTGGCGAATCAGTTGCACCAGCCAAATTAATTGTCTTGACCGACGAATAAAGCGACTTCTTTCAAGGATTCGACCATAAGGAAACAGTTGGCAGATTCTATAAAAGTGTCGATGTGATTCGGCACGCTCATCAGACTCGCTACACAGAGCTGGTACATAATATCTGCTATAATTTTCTGGAAGATTTGGTCAAGCGGTCTTTTAGCCGTGTGACAGGCATACAGGAAAAACACTATTTATTTACTTTTTGCACGGGAGGCTTTAAGATGTTGCTGGACGCCTTTCTTGATAATCACTCAGAGTCGCCAGAGTGTCTGGGCTGGGATATGGCAAAGATATACCGCTGCCTGAAACTGTTCTTTGACGCTGATAAACGCGACATATCAATTAAAATGTCGCACTAAAATGATTGAAAAGTGATTGAAATTGTATTATAATGAACGTATATATTTAGAAAAGAGGTACTAACTATGGAAAACCTAGTAGTTTCAGTCTTTAACACTGAAAGCGAAGCTTATCAGTCCTTTGCGGATTTGAAGGCTTTCCGCCAAACTCAGACGACCAAGGTTGCTCAAATCGCCTTGGTCAAAAATGAAAACGGTCACATCGTTGAAAAAGAACGCTATGACTTTGAAGATTCAACGACGGATGCAACCCTAGAAGGTGGCTTGCTCGGTGCAGTTATCGGGCTTTTGGGTGGTCCTATCGGCGTCTTGTTTGGTTATGGTATTGGCAGCCTCTATGGTTTGGCTGCTGGTGATACCGTTGATACGGCAGAAGCTGGCTTGATTGACGTTGTGTCTCAAAAATTGATCGACGGCGAAACAGCCGTTGTCGCCTTGGTGCAAGAAAACAACGAAGCAGTCATCGATGCTTACTTCACCAAGTACGACACCCAAATCGTGCGTTGGGATGTAGCAACCGTCGTAGCCGAAATCGAAGCAGCTCTGCAAGTCCAAGAAGACCTCTACAACCAGGCACGTGCACAAATGAAGGCTGAACGTAAAGCCGAACGCAAGGCTAAACTTGAAGAATTCAAGGCAAATGTCAAAGCAAAATTTGACAAATTGAAAGCCTAACGTCTAAGCGTCTCATAAATTTAAATGTGACTGAGACGCCATTTAAAATTTATGTGCGTCGGATTCTCACAGTTAAATAATTGCGTTGACAAAGCCGTTACAGCCGTTCTTCCATTCTTTGAAAAGAATGTTTAATAGACAAGAAATCTGGACTAGTATTGGTCTGGATTTTTTTGTGAATATAGAGGTCATAGCTTTTTGACTATGCTTCGTTATAATTAGAAAAATTTTAAGTTTTATCAAGATGAAATCAGTCAGACGAAGACATCCCGAATTAGCACCAGCATCACCACACAAACTAAGACATACTGGTGCTACTCTTGCTAAACAAGCAGGTGTTTCTCTTGAAGCCTTCTCAGAAGCTCTTACTCATAGTGATAAAGAGATTACAAAAACTTACGTTAATATCAAAGATAAAGTCAATCAGACTGTAGGTGATATTGCTTTTCGTAGTTTAAAAAATTGATGGGGTGAATATGGGGTGAATTTTGGGGTGAACTTTGATTTTTTGAAACAAAAAAGACATCCAAGAAATAATTCTTGAATGTCTGTAAACGTTGATATAATCGTATTGATTAACGTTTTGAGAATTGTGATGCTTTACGAGCTTTCTTAAGACCTGGTTTCTTACGCTCAACTTTACGTGAGTCACGTGTAAGAAGTCCTGCGCGTTTCAATGAATCGCGGAAGTCTGGGTCTACTTGAAGAAGAGCACGAGCGATACCGTGACGGATAGCTCCTGCTTGACCAGCGTAACCACCACCTACAACGTTAACGAAAACGTCGTATGAACCTGCAGTTGAAGTAACTGCGAATGGTTGGTTGATAACCAAGCGAAGGTCAGCGTGTGGGATGTACTCTTCAACATCTTTTTTGTTTACAGTGATTTTACCAGTTCCTGGAACAAGGCGAACGCGTGCAACAGCGTTTTTACGACGTCCAGTACCTGCATATTGTGCTTGTGACATAGCTTATTTGTTCCTTTCCTTAGATAAGTCCTGAAATATCAAGAACTTCTGGTTGTTGTGCAGCGTGAGTGTGCTCAGCGCCTACAAATACTTTCAGCTTCATACCTTGAGCGCGGCCAAGAGTATTGTGCGGAAGCATACCTTTAACAGATTTTTCGATCAAACGAACAGCATTCTTAGAGCGAAGCTCACCTGCTGAGATTTGTTTCAATCCACCTGGGTACATAGAGTGAGTGTAGTAGATCTTATCAGTCGCTTTTTTACCAGTCAATTTTACTTTTTCAGCGTTGATAACGATTACGAAGTCACCTGTATCAGTGTGTGGTGTAAAGGTTGGTTTGTTTTTTCCGCGAAGTACGCTTGCTACAACAGCAGAAAGGCGTCCAAGAGGGACATCAGTAGCGTCCACTACATACCATTTGCGTTCAACTTCACCTGGCTTAGCCATGTATGTTGTTTTGTTCATGATTTCTCCTATGAATATCGTTTTTGTTTACAGGGCGGATGTTCCGGTCCGCGAGTTATTTGAAAGGTTCCGGGGCCTTACAAATGGGGTAAACAATACCGCCTACTATCATATCAAAAATAGTAGGCAAAAGCAATAGATTTGAAGCAATTATTTATGAAATAGCGATTTCATGTTTTCTTAGTCTTGAATGTCTTGGGCAATACTAAAGAGTCCCAAAGTTCCAGGACCAGTATGGGTAGAAATGACAGGTCCCAGAGGCATGAGGAGAACTTCCTCTACTTGGTCGCTTTCCAGCAGCTGGGCTTTTAGACTCTCAGCAACTTCTTTGGCACCTGCATAGGCAATAACCACCCGCGGGTCAGCAACTCCTTCCAGAGTCATGCGGACTACTTCTGCCTGCGCCTTCTTCTTGCCGCGAACCTTAGCGACCGAGTCCAGAGTCCCATCTCCCCTGACAGCGATAATCGGCTTGATATTGACCAAACTCCCCATAAGCGCAGCAGTTTTGGAAATCCGACCTCCCCGCATGAGGTGATTGAGGTCATCAACCAGAAAATATGTCTTGACCTTAGGCACCAAGCTCTCAATCAGGTCCGCTGTCTGCTCCAAGGTCTGGCCTGCCGCTCTAGCTTCTGCCGCCTTCATGACTAAAAGTCCTTCACCCATAGAAGCCGCCTTGGTATCAATGATACGAATCAGTGCATCTGGAAAATCTTCTAAGACTATCTCCCGTGCCATGACAGCACTCTGATAAGTACCTGATAGAGCCGAAGCAAAGGCTACATAGAGAACTGGTGTCTCTTCCTTGGCATAGCTTCGAAAGACATCTTCAAACTGGCCGACATTAATCTGGCTGGTAGTCGGCTTGCTGCCGGACTCCATCTTGTCCAGAAGTTCTTGGCTGGTCAGCTTGTCCGCACCAACTGTCTCATAAGTTTGGCCATCCAGCTGAATGGTCAGGCCTAGGACCTGCACATCATTTTCCTGGATCCAGTTTTCTGGCAGGTCTGCTGTTGAATCGGTTAAAATTTTAAAGGTCATCTTTTTTCTCCATCATTTTTTGTAAATCGCGCAAAGATTGGCTGTCCATCGGTCGCAAGGGCGGTCTTTGCAGGTTGATTTGTCCGCTCAGCTTATTGAGGTCTGATTTGGTAACAGCCACTCGCTTCTCTAGCTCTCTAGCGGAAACTCTCAAAGCCCCTTGGGCAAAGACAGTCCACTGCTCATTGAGATCGCTGGTCGCAACCGACACCTGATTTTTGGGTGTATTGAGTTCAGCTGCCAAGCGCTCGATATAGTCATCCGCCGTTTCCTCCTCTTCAGTGAAAACGACCGTTACATTAAACTCCTCATAAGTCTGCCGGACTCCCGGCATATACTGGGCATCAAAGACGCAGATAACTTCCAGTCCTTCAAAACTGGCATAATTACTGAGCTTCTGAAGCAGAATCGTTCGTGCGGCATCTAGTTCTCCGCGGTTAAAGTAAGGACGAGTCTCCCGCCAAAAGGCCGTCATATTGTAGCCGTCCACCAGTAAGATTTTTCTTTTCATAGGCGATTGCGAAAGACTTCATACATGAGAATAGCCGCTGCGACACTAGCATTAAGGCTCTGGACATGGCCATTCATGGGAATGGAAATCATCTCGTCCACCTGCTTTTTAATATTGCTTGAAATCCCCTTGCCTTCGTTGCCGATGATGAGGGCCAGCTTTCCAGTTGTATTCCACTTATGAGAAGGCGTCCCCTGCATATCTGTACCGAAAATCCAGAAACCAGCTTCCTTGAGCTTGTCCAGAGTCTGGCTGAGATTGGTCACACGGGCAATGGGAATATGCTCAATGGCACCCGTTGAAGTCTTGGCTACGACTGGTGTCACACCGACTGCCCGGTGCTTGGGAATGATGACTCCCGCTACATTGGTCGCGTCAGCCGTCCGCAAGATAGAACCCAGATTATGCGGGTCAGTCAGTCCGTCCAAAATCAATAAGAGTGGATTGTCTTCCTGCTCTGCTTTTTTCAACAGCACCTCGAAGTCAGTATAGGCGAACTCCGCCACTCGCATGACAAAGCCTTGGTGAACTGCCCCATCAGTCATCTCCTGCAAGGTTTTCTTAGGCGTCCATGAGATGGAGACCTTCTTTTCTGCTGCTAAATCTTTGATTTTGTCGACCTTTTTACCACGCAGGTCATCTTGAATGTAGAGTTTATTTCCAGTGTTAGCTGCGAGAGCCTCTGTCACCGCATGCACACCGTAGACAATATCGTTTTTTTCCATAGGACTAGTATAACACAAAGGCGAAAAAATGGCGGCAGGATTTACTCGGGCGAGACAGAATTCTGCTCTGATAAAAAGCAATCAGCAGTCCCCAAGATTCCCCATTAGTCGTGCTATAATAAAAAGAAGTCTAAAAAAGGAAACTCTTACTCATGTCTCTTCTCCAACGCACCATCAAGCTGGTACTGGCTACCTGTTTAGCTGCTTGGCTGGCTGACTTTTTAGGTCTGGCCTACTCAACTTCAGCCGGAATTATTGCCATCCTCAGCGTGACCGATACCCGCCGCAGTACTGCAAAGCTAGCTGGCAATCGCTTTTTATCTACCCTGCTGGCTCTGGCTATCGGAAGCCTGGCTTTTCACTTTCTAGGTTTTCATCTCGGAGCATTGGCCATCTATATCGCGCTCTATGTACCTCTGGCCTTTCGGCTTGGCTGGGAAATCGGCATTACCCCCAGTACCGTCCTGGTCACCCATCTGCTCTTAGAAAAATCCACCTCCTGGTCACTGCTTGGAAATGAGCTAGCTCTATTTCTTATTGGAACTGGCTTTGCTCTGCTAGCCAATCTCTATATGCCCTCGCGCCAGCAAGAAATTGACAGCTACCATGAGCAAGTGGAGGAACAGCTGAAAAAGATTTTGCTACGCTTTGAATATTTCTTAAAAGCTGGAGACGGCCGAAATGATGCAGCTCTGATTAAGGAGCTGGACAAGATTTTGCAGCAGGCCTTGCAGCTGGTCTATCTGGACCACTCCAACCACCTCTTTCACCAGACCAACTACCATATTCACTATTTTGAAATGCGACAGGCCCAAAACCGCATCCTGCAAGACATGGCCAGCAATATTAATAACTGCCATCTAGCAGCCAGTGAAAGCTTGATTTTAGCCCGCCTCTTCTCCCAGACCGCTAAGCAGCTGAGCCAAGAAAATCCCGCCCGAGACCTCTTGGACGAGATTGACAACTATTTGACCGTATTTCGCGAGCGGCCGCTCCCTAAAACCCGCCAGGAATTTGAAACACGCGCCATGCTCCTGCAGCTCCTGCGAGACTTAGAAACCTTTATTAGAATTAAGGTAGAATTTTACGAAAATTATAAAGAAGACTAGCGGCTTTGTTTGGTAAATAAAGTACTAAAACTAAAAAAGAGATAAAGACTTTTAACCATCTTTATCTCCGCATTAAAACAACAAGTTTTTATTTCATGACATCGGCTATATAGCTGATGTCTTTTTAATTAGGTTCCTTAATATCATAAACCTTGTTTCCCTTAAAATAGACGTAATAGTCCTTATCATCCTCGTCCGCCCAAACGAAGCGAGTAAACATACCTGTCACATCCAGTCCACGTGGTTTACCTAGTTTTTTGACAACATCTTGGGCTGACATTCCTTTAGAAATACCGCTTAAACTTTCCACCTGCTTAGAAGAAGTGAATGTAATCAGCTTATTCATGACAACAGAATTTTCATCATAAGCAATAAGGATAGTATAATTATCTGATTTCCACAGGTCACCTCCACTACTGAGCTCTGAAGTTGGCTGACCCAACTTAGCACGTACTTCATCCTTTTTAGTAGCAACCCGATCAGACTCCTCTTCAAAATAAATGAGATTGATTGATTTAAATTCTTCCCACTTATCAATATCTTGCATATCAGTAAGGGCATCCAAAGATTGACCAAAATCATTAAAGAGAGTATATGGATCATCTTCAATTGCAGAAGACGAACTAGATGAGCTATAGTCATAGTCGTCATCAGAGTATTCTTTTTTCGAAGATGAACTCTGTTTTCTAGAGTAGCTAGAGCTAGATGAGGACGAAGTATTGCCACTTCGTCTGAAAAGAGGGACAAACATGCAGGCGCTAAGTGTCATCAGACTAAATAAGCATACTGCAAACAATATAAATTTTTTCATAAGATTCCTTTATTCAATTTAGATACATTATTTTACTGTATCTTAGGTTTATCTATCGCTTTTTCATAAAACATAAGAGCGTTATTACTAAATATTACTCTTCGATATCAATTCCTTTGGATTCAAATAAATCACGTACTTCTTTAGAAAATGGAAAGATTGTTCCGTCTATGGTTTTTAAATTCGAAAACTGTGATAGCTCTTTTTCACTCACATTTTCCAAATCAAATTGATCATCTTCACCATCCCATAAAGGGATTAATTGCGCATAGATATCATTACCTCCATCAAAGAAGAGGCTTTCCACATTCTGCGCATACTCTTTAGGTATTTCCAACTGTTTAAAATAAGTCTCTACTTCAGGAATTGGTGTCTCATCGAAGTCTTCTGGATCTACAGATAATTTCTCAGATTCACAAAAACTGTAAACGTTAAATCGTGGCTCAAGCACGTTTTGTTCATACATCAACTCCTGAATAATAGCCAACTTGAAATTAAAATTGTCAAATTGTAAGAAATCACTCATAAATTGGTTCCTTTCATAATCAGAACGAACCCTCTATCTTCCGAATACACCAGTCAATCAGCTCTTCCAGTCGCTCAATGGCTTCGGTCATATGCAGGTAGCCCATGACTGCCTCAAAGCCGGTAGACATCCGATAGGTGACGATATCTGTATTCTTAGCCTTGGTGTGGCTGTTGGCATTGCGGCCGCGCTTGTAAATATCCTCTTCCTTCTCCGTCAGAAATCCTTCTTCCAACATCAGAGAGATGAGATTAGCCTGAGCCTTGGCAGAAACGTACTTGGTCGCTTCCCTGTGCAGCTGATTAGGCTTGGTCAGCCCCTGAAAAATCAGGTGCCGCCGGATATACATGGAGTAGACAGCATCTCCCTCAAAGGCGAGGGCAATACCGTTAATCAGGTTGACATCAGTCACGGGTCCACCTCACTCCGTCCTTAGTATCCAAAAGCTTGATGCCCTGAGCGGCCAATTCATCTCGAATACGGTCTGCAGTCGCAAAGTCCCGATTAGCACGCGCCACCTGGCGTTCCTCAATCAAGCGCTCAATGTCCGCGTCCAAAACTTCTTCTACAAAGACGATACCAAAAACTTCTAAGAGCTTGGCAAAGGCTGCCTTGACTTGAGCTGTGTAGTTGCCAGAGTTGATCCACTTGGCCAGCTCGAAGACAACCGTGATACCGTTGGCCGCATTGAAATCTTCGTCCATGGCGGCGGTGAACTTGTCCAGAAAGGCCTGAAGCTGATTAGAGTCTGCCTGACCAGTGAAAGGCTGCTCATAGGTGTTCTTCAAATATTTGAGATTAGTCGCTGCATCATGAACAGCTTTTTCCGTGAAATTAATCGGCTTGCGATAATGCTGAGTAGCAAAGAAGAAACGCAGCACCTGACCATCAATGGTCTTGAGGGCATCGTGAACAGTGATGAAATTGCCTAGAGATTTAGACATCTTGACGTCATCAATGTTGACAAAGCCATTGTGCATCCAGTAGTTGGCAAAAGTCTGACCAGTCTTGGCCTCTGACTGGGCGATTTCATTGGTATGGTGAGGAAACTCTAGGTCTGCCCCGCCACCGTGGATATCAATTGTATCACCCAAAATCTCCGTCGACATGACCGAGCACTCGATGTGCCAGCCCGGACGACCTGCTCCCCAAGGACTGTCCCAGGAAATCTCACCCGGCTTAGCTGCCTTCCAGAGAGCAAAATCTACTGGATTTTCCTTGCGGGCGGTCTCCTCATTTGTCCGACCAGAAGCACCCAACTCCAAGTCTGCCAAAGTTTTGTTGGCTAATTTGGCATAATCACGAGACTTTTCGACGCGGAAGTAGACATCGCCCTCTGACTCATAGGCGTAGCCTTTGTCCACCAAAGTCCGCACGAAGTCAATGATTGCCTCCATAAAGTCAATCACGCGCGGATGCTGAGTAGCCGGCTTGACACCTAAGGTCGTCACATCCTCACGAAAAGCAGCGATATACTTGTCAGCCACTTCTTTGGGAGTGATGCCTTCTTCCCTGGCGCGATGGATAATCTTATCATCTACATCTGTAAAATTGGAAATATAATTGACCTCAAATCCCCGATACTCAAAATAGCGACGAACTGTGTCAAAAGCTACTGTTGAGCGGGCATTGCCGACATGGATATAGTTATATACCGTAGGCCCACAGACATACATGCGAACCTTGCCCTCTTCAATGGGCACAAATTCACGTAGGCTGCGGGTCATGGTGTCGTAAATTTTAATCATGCGGTCCACTCCTTTCTCTATTTCTGACTTTTTCGGCTGAAAACCAGCTCTGCAAAAGGGCCAAATTGTCTGAGGCTATCCAGTTGGTAAAAGCGCTGCCCTTCCTCTTGGGTAAAGAGGGGAACCCCCTTTCCAAGGATAAGGGGCGCTATCTGAATAATGAGGTGGTCGAAAAGATCCGCATCCAAGAGCGGTCCTAGCAAGGAATTACCACCAATCACAAAGACATTTTTGCCTTTGTCAATCTGGTGAACAAAGTCCACCACATCCCCAGCTAATGGCTGGTAATTGCTGACAGGCAGGTGCCTATCATGCGTAAAGACATAGTTTTCCGTAGCTTGATAAAAACTTTCTACATCTTGCAAATCTTGGATTTCCTCAAAGGTCCGCTTGCCCATGATGGTGATATCCATTTGCCTGTAAAAGTCATCATAGCCTGTATCCTCTACAGAACCAAGCTGATGCAGCCAGTCTATCCTGTGCTGGCTGTCTGCCAAGTAGCCATCCATGGTGATACAGCCGTAAAAATATACTGCCATTCTTGTAGTTACCTTTCTAATTCCTTTGCTATTGTCAAAGCGATAGTGAAAAAAGTCATGGCATCAGCTGTCCGCTCTTCATGGCGGGCATCCCAGGTTCGGTTATGATGATCCACATAGTCAGCTGTGTAGAAGAATTGATAGACCTTGGTCTTGCGAAATTGGCTCCAAGCCATGATAGCCGAAGCTTCCATGTCCACCACTTGGGCTCCAGCAGCCAAGCGACGCTTGACCTTATCAGGTGTTTCCCGATAAAAGGCATCCGTCGTCCAAGACTTAGTGCGGATATGCTCGATATCGTGCTTGTCAAAGATGGCTTCAAGCTTAATCAACAGGGATTCGTCATAGGCGACTTCATCACCCGGTGGGGCATAGTGATAGCTAGTCCCTTCGTCTCGCAAAGCGGCCGCAGGCAGGATGATTTTATCAGCCTCAATTGAGCGATCCAAAACGCCACAGGAACCTAGAATGATGAAATTCTTGAAGCCTCTAGCCTCCAACTCTTCCAGCTGACCAACTATCATGGGAGCCCCAATCGGAGCCAACATAACTGCTAGCTTGCTAGGACCTTGGCGGTAAATATACCATGGATGCTGTCCGTTTATGCTTTTCAAATAGCCTCCTGGATAGACTTCTTCTGACTCAATCAAACGTTTCAGAATTTCCCCATTAAAGGACAGGATAATGGTTTCGCACACCTCACCCTTGTCATGGACTGGCTTTTCAGTTGGCTCAATGACTGCTGCTACATCTTCAAATTCCTCTAATAGCATAACTTCTCTTTCTTTAAGGCTTCAGCAAATCCGCCTTCATCTTTTCTATGCGGCGCAGCTTGGTCTCATCTTTTTTGGCGTCACTGATATAGCGAGCCCATTCGCGCTGGTGGCTAGGCGGCAGTTTGGTAAAACGCTCCTTGGCGGGACCGTCCAAGCCTTCTTTTAGTTCAAGGACTACTTGGGTCAAAATAGCATCTGATAAATCTGACATGTCGATTCCTCCTGTCATATTTTGATTAGCTAACTTTGCCAACCTTTTCTACAGACTTGATGAATGGTGGCTGGCTTCACGGGCATGCTCTAGCTTGTCTAGATAGTATTCCCGCTTCTCCTCTACCTCGTGAATGGTTGGCTCGTCTTTCTCACCGTGAACACGGACAATCTTCGCCGGAACTCCGACCACCGTCACATCACTTGGGACATCGGCTACAACAACTGCACCGGCTCCGACCTTGGCTTTTTTACCAATCTCAATTGGTCCAATAACTTGGGCATGGGCAGAGACCAAGGCGCCCCGACGCACGGTCGGGTGGCGTTTGCCTGTATCCTTGCCCGTACCGCCTAGGGTCACACCGTGGTAAAGCATGGCCCCCTTCTCCACAATGGCTGTCTCACCAATCACTAGGCCACTGCCATGGTCGATGAAGACACCTGACTCAATCTGAGCACCGGGATGAATCTCAATCTGGGTCCAGAAACGCCAGAATTGACTGTGCATTCGTGCTAATAGCTTGAAACCACGCTTCCACAAAAAATGAGAAAGACGATGAGCCGCCAAAGCTTTAATGCCCGGATAGGTTAGTAAGACTTCCAGCGACGTTCGTGCCGCCGGGTCATTTTCTTTTACAATATCAATAGATTCCTTCCACCAACCCATGCTAGCCTCCTTCCTTCTCTAAACAAGGAGAGACGAGAACTAGGCTCGCCTCTGCCGATTTCTGATGAGGTCTACAGGAATAAGTGACCTCTTATTCTTCTGTTTTAGGGCTTTCTTGATGGTCTTTGTGACCTTTGTGTTCCTTGTGCGGATGATGTCCCTTGTCATGATGATGTTTCGGCTTATCAGACTTTGGCGGACGTGGCAGCAATACTTTCATGGAAGCATCTACCCGACCTTTGGCATCAATCTTGATCACCTTGACATCTACTTCATCACCGATTTGTACGACATCTTCGACATTGTTGGTCCGAGTCCAGGCTAACTCTGAGATGTGAACCAGGGCATCTGTCTTGTCAAAGAGGTTGACAAAGGCACCGAATTTCTCAATCCGAACAACCTTGGCATGGTAAACTTCGTCCACTTTTGCTTCGCGGACCAGACCAGCAATGATTTCCTTAGCACGATTAATCGCGTCTTGGTCGCTGGAGTAGATGGATACATTTCCCTCTTCATCAATGTCAATCTTAACACCGGTCTCAGCGATAATCTTGTCGATGGTTTCCCCACCTTTACCGATGACAATTTTAATCTTGTCCACATCAATCTTGATGGTGTCGATTTTAGGAGCAGTTGGAGCCAACTCAGGACGCGGAGCTGGAATCGTCGCTTCAATCAAGTCCAGAATTTCAAAGCGGGCTTTCTTAGCCTGAGCCAAAGCTTCTGTTAAGATCTCTGCTGTAATTCCTTCAATCTTGATATCCATCTGCAGGGCGGTAATCCCTTCACGAGTACCAGCTACCTTAAAGTCCATGTCGCCAAAATGGTCTTCCAAACCTTGAATATCCGTCAGAACCGTGTAGTTGCTGCCATCTGAAATCAAGCCCATAGCAATGCCAGCAACCGGAGCCTTAATCGGCACACCACCAGCCATCAGAGCCAAAGTGCCCGCACAGATAGAGGCCTGTGAGGAAGAACCGTTTGACTCCAAGACTTCCGCTACCAGACGGATAGCGTAAGGAAACTCTTCCAAGCTAGGCAAGACTTGCTCCAGAGCACGCTCCCCAAGAGCACCATGTCCAATTTCACGACGGCCAGGAGCCCCATAACGGCCTGTCTCGCCGACAGAATATTGCGGAAAATTATAGTGGTGCATGAAGCGTTTCTTGTATTCCGGATCCAAGCCGTCCACGATTTGCGTTTCGCCCATTGGTGCCAGAGTCAGAACAGACAAGGCTTGGGTTTGCCCGCGAGTAAAAAGACCAGAACCATGCACGCGCGGCAGGTAATCCACTTCCGCATCCAGCGGACGGATTTCATCAACCTTACGACCGTCAGGACGGACCTTATCTTCGGTAATCAAACGACGCACTTCTGCATGCTCCATTTGCTCCAAGATTTCAGCCACATCACGCATGATACGGTCGAATTCTTCGTGGTCCACGTATTTCTCTTCATAAACTGCTGTAACTTGGTCTTTGACAGCCTGAGTTGCGGCTTCACGCGCCAGTTTTTCTTCTACCTGAACAGCCTTTTGCAAGTCGCTATTATAGGCTGCGATAATCTCTGCCTGCAGCTCTTCATCAACATGCAGCAATTCTACTTCTGCTTTTTCCTTGCCGACTGCTGCGACAATTTCTTCTTGGAAGGCAATCAATTCTTTAACTGCTTCGTGTCCTTTGAGAAGAGCTTCCAGCATGACATCTTCAGAAAGTTCCTTAGCTCCAGATTCTACCATGTTGATAGCATCTTTGGTACCAGCCACTGTCAGTTCCAAAAGCGAAACTTCTTTTTGTTCCTTGCTAGGGTTGATGATGAATTCACCATCTACATAGCCAACCTGAACTCCTGCGATAGGGCCATTAAAAGGAATATCTGAGATAGAAAGAGCCAAAGAGCTACCGAACATAGCAGCCATTTGAGGCGAAGCATCTTCGTCATAAGAAAGAACAGTATTGATAACCTGAACCTCATTGCGGAAACCTTCCGCAAACATAGGACGAATCGGACGGTCAATCAAGCGGGCAGTCAAAGTCGCATCCGTTGACGGACGGCCTTCGCGCTTGTTAAAGCCACCAGGATATTTCCCAGCTGCATACATTTTTTCCTCATAGTTGACCTGCAATGGGAAAAAGTCACCAGTAGCCATCTTTTTGGACATGGTTGCCGCAGTTAAAACGGTACTTTCTCCATATCGAACAACGGCGCTGCCATTTGCCTGCTTTGCAACCTGACCGGTTTCAACTACCAGCTCACGACCTGCAAAAACGGTTTTAAAAACTTGTTTTGTCATAAAGACTCCTTGCCGAGCACATGCTCAAATTTTTTCATACGCCTTGGCTACAAAGATCAAGATATTAAGCCCGTCAAAAGCAAAGTAAAAATTGGAAACTGATGAAGTCTTCGATGAAGACAAGACAGTTTATCTTTTTTACACAGCTTTTAGGTCGTATTCAGTTCATCAAGATATTAAGCCCTTAAGCAACCTATAGGACGTGTTCAGTTAGCACTGTGACTTTAATTTCATGGTCTTAGTAGCTTATTATATCCTCATCTTTGTATCAAGCACGTATAGACCTTATTTTACCACAATTTCAGGCAAAAGAAAAAGGCTGAAAATGGCTTTTTTCTATAAAAGTACTGAAAATCTATTTTTCTTTTCTATAGCTGATTATAGTTGGCTGTCAGAGTTCGTTTTTTCCCTTTCGATTCGTCAAATAAGATGGCGGTATAGCCACTATTCACTTTTCAAAGAGGACTTCTTGCTTTATAATAAATACAGTGACTCATTTCAAACATGTAAAGGAGACAATCGTGCCAAATCATCAAACAGTTGAAAAGAAAGATTTTTTCTCGCTCCTTGCGACAGCCTTAGTCTGCTTTGCAGGCATCTTATCTGAAACCAGTATGAATGTAACCTTCCCGCATCTAAGTAAGGTCTTTGGCTTAGGATTGGCAACGCTACAATGGATTACAACAGGATATTTGTTAGCAGTGGCCATTACGATTACTTTAGGAGCAACCTTAGCCCACAATTGGAAAGAGAGAACCATCCTCTTTACCGCTTTGACCAACTTTTGCTTGGGAACTCTGATTGCCATGTTGGCTTCAAGCTTTCCCATCTTGATGATAGGGAGAATCCTACAAGGAGGAGCTACTGGATTAGCCATTCCTTTGCTCTTTAACTTGATTGTTGAGCGTGTTCCTAAGCAAAAAATCGGAACCTACATGGGCTTATCTGGGATGGTGGTCAGCCTAGCACCAGCAATTGGGCCGACTTACGGTGGTTTTATGATTAGTCGTTTTGACTGGCATATGATTTATACCTTTATTCTTCCTGTCCCAATCATTTCCTTTATTCTTGGCTTTTTCTTTCTAAGAAATTCCGAGAAGTCTAGGAAACGCGCCTTTGATCTCCTCTCATTTCTCCTCTTAGCAAGCTCACTTGTCTTTGCCATTGTAGCCATTTCCAGCTTAGAAGAAGGACATATCGATTGGCTCTATCTTGTTCTCTGCATACTGCCACTAGCTTGCTTTATCTATCGGAGCTTGAAGATTGACTATCCATTCTTAGATATTCGGATTTTAAAGCAACCAACGGTCTTATTGGCTATTTTACCCTTCTTCATTTTTCAGTTTATCAACCTATCGGCTAATTTTCTGATTCCCAACTTCCTGGTCATAGAAAAAGACATTTCAACTGCTCAGGCAGGCTTTGCATTACTTCCAGGAACTATGCTTGGAGCCTTCCTCTCTCCTCTCTTTGGCAAACTATATGATAGAAATGGTCCTAAACTAACCCTTTTTACAGGAAATTCACTTCTTTTCCTGGCTGTACTCTTGCTCCTTATCTTTACAAAAGAACTCACCTTAACAGCTGTTATTGCGATTTATATTTGCTTTACCTTGGGGCGAAACATGGCCTTTAATAACACACTTGCCCTAGCGACGACTCAAGTTGATAAAGAAAAAACTGCAGATACGACCGCGCTCTTTCAGCTGGCCCAGACCTTTGCGGGCGCTATAGGTACTGCAGTTACAGCTGTCATCGCCAATCAAGCTCCCAATATGACAAAAGGAACTCAAAACGTCTTCACCCTTCTATTAGGCTTGGTTATCTTCGTATTCTTGTCTTATCTACTGCTTTTTAAAAAGATTGCTACAAAGAAACTTTGACTTTTATCCTCGATCTGATAAACAGCTAAAAATTACTGACTTATCCTTCTCCCCCAAAGACATTTTGGGGGATTTTTTGCTATACTATTTCTATATACGACAAAAGGAGTAGACTATGGAACAAAAACATCGTTCTGAATTTCCAGAAAATGAACTCTGGGATCTAACAGCCCTTTACCAAGATCAGGAGGACTTCCTGCGAGCCATCGAAAAGACCAGAGAAGACATCCAGAAATTCGTCCGTGATTACCAAGGTAAGCTCAGCACTTTCGAAGATTTTGAGCGGGCATTTGCTGAGTTAGAGCAGATTTATATCCAAATCAGCCACATCGGCAACTACGGTTTTATGCCACAGACCACTGACTTTGGTGACGAGAGCTTTGCGCAGATTGCCCAAGCAGCTATGGAGTTTGAGACCGAGGCCAATGTCGCACTCAGCTTCTTTGACGACGCTCTGGTCGGTGCAGACGAAGCTGTCTTAGAGAGATTAGGCCAAGAACCCCATTTGACCTCAGCCATTCGCCAGGCTAAAATCAAAAAAGCCCACTATCTGGGAGCGGATGTCGAAAAAGCTCTGACCAATCTGGGCGAAGTCTTCTACAGTCCACAGGATATTTACACCAAGATGCGGGCTGGCGACTTTGCCATGGCTGACTTTGAAGTAGACGGCAAAGTTTACAAAAACAGCTTTGTCACCTATGAGAATTTCTATCAAAACCATGAAAATGCAGAAATTCGCGAAAAAGCTTTCCGCTCTTTCTCTGATGGCCTTCGTAAGCACCAAAATGCTGCTGCAGCTGCCTATCTGGCTCAGGTCAAGTCTGAAAAATTACTGGCTGACATGAAGGGCTATGAGTCTGTCTTTGACTACTTGCTGGCAGAACAGGAAGTTGATCGCTCTATGTTTGACCGGCAGATTGACTTGATTATGAGTGAATTTGCCCCAGTAGCTCAGAAATACCTCAAGCATGTCGCTAAGGTAAACGGACTTGAAAAAATGACCTTTGCCGACTGGAAACTGGACTTGGACAGCGAGCTCAATCCCGAAGTCAGCATTGATGATGCCTATGACCTGGTCATGAAGTCAGTCGAGCCACTCGGACAAGAGTATTGTCAAGAAGTTGCCCGCTACAAGGAAGAACGCTGGGTCGACTTTGCGGCCAATGCCGGAAAGGACTCTGGAGGCTATGCTGCTGATCCTTATCGGGTTCACCCTTATGTCCTCATGAGCTGGACTGGACGTATGAGTGATGTCTATACTCTGATTCACGAGATTGGCCACTCCGGTCAGTTTATCTTCTCCGACAATCACCAAAGCTATTTCAATGCCCACATGTCCACCTACTATGTGGAAGCACCGTCTACCTTTAATGAGCTCCTGCTCAGTGATTATCTGGAACGCCAGTTTGATAACCCTCGCCAGAAACGCTTTGCCCTGGCTCACCGTCTGACGGATACTTACTTCCACAACTTCATTACTCACTTGCTGGAAGCTGCCTTCCAACGCAAGGTCTATACTTTGATTGAAGAAGGCGGAACCTTCGGCGCAAGCAAACTCAACGCTATCATGAAAGAAGTCTTGACAGAATTTTGGGGCGATGCCGTTGAGATTGACGACGACGCTGCCCTGACTTGGATGCGCCAAGCCCACTACTACATGGGGCTCTACAGTTATACTTACTCAGCAGGTCTGGTCATCTCTACTGCCGGTTACCTACACCTGAAAAATGACGAAAATGGTGCCCGAGACTGGCTTGAGCTACTCAAATCTGGCGGCAGCAAGACTCCGCTTGAGTCAGCTATGATTATCGGGGCAGATATTTCGACAGACAAACCACTCCGCGACACCATCCAGTTCTTGTCAGACACGGTTGATCAGATTATTGCTTACAGCGAGGAGTTGGGGGAGTAAGCCCATATCTTTAGAATCAGACTCAGATGAATCATCTGAGTCTGATTTTTTCTTTAAAACAAACAAAATCAAATCTATATTTTCAATTACTACAAAACATTATTGAAAGCGCTTCCGTTTTGTGATATGATGTCCTTGGATAAATATCCGAAGGGAGTTTTAATATGAAAAAAATTTTTGAAAAGCCGACCTTGAAGAAAATACTGCTTGTTCTAGCAGTTCTCTCCATCATCATTCTTGCACCAATCATCATGCCATTGATGTTCCTAGGGGGATGCTTTGGTATTTGGCGTTTCACTAAACGAAAACCGAATATTCAAAAGCGCAATATCGCCATTGCTGTCACTATTGTCGGAATATTAGGAACCTATGCAGTAGGGAAGTTAACTCCTGATGTTATTAAAGAGCAGACAGAACAAAGTCAGGTAACAGAATTTACATCTAATAGTTCCTCGACTAGCTCATCGTCATCACAAACTAGTAGCTCTACAGCATCTAGCAGTAAAAAAGAAAAACAAGAGAAAGAACGTAAAGAAAAAGAGCTAAAGGAAGCTCAGAAACAAAAGCAGGAAGAGGAGAAAAAAGCTCGCGAGGAACAAGCACGTAAAGAAGCGGAGACTAAGAAAATTGTTGAAGAAGCCAATCAGGCTGTCCAACAGCTTGAAAATAATCAAGTCGCAGAAAATATTTCTCCGGCACAGGCAGCAGTCGAACGCGTTGCAGATCCAACTACAAAATCTAACTTGACGGATCGCATCGGACGAGTTCAAAATGCAATTAACCAGCGGTCTGAAGAAGCACGCCTTGCAGAGCAAGAACGCCAAGAAGCAGAGAGACAGGCAGCGGAAAGACAAGCGGCAGAACAACAAGAAATAGTAACTGCCAGTGGATATTTTAAAGATTCTAATGGTAGGTGGCATCGCCCTAACGGCCAGTTCGCTTCAAAAAAAGAAATAGCAAATGCAGGATTAGAATGGTAACATCTATTCTTTTCTAAATTTGTTCAGCTTTCATCAGTAAATATGTATAAGACAGACAAACCATTGCGCGACACGATTCAATTCTTGTCCGACACAGTTGATCAGATTATTGCTTACAGCGAGGAGTTGGGGGAATAAAGAATAAACAAAATCAGCTTGAAGATTTGCTTCAAGCTGATTTTTAAATAGTTTAATAAAAATAAAGAGGCCCAAAAAAGCGGAGATAAAGTAAAATATAGGCACTAAAACAAGCGATAAATATAAGCCATCTTGTCCAGTACTGTGACTTAGTATAATTCTTCATTCGCAGCAACCCGATGAAAAACCAAATCAGACTCCAAAAAACCAGACCTAATATCTGAGGAGCAAAATACGAAATTAAAAGTAAAACAGGAATCAACAAAGCCAATACTAGTATGATTCTTTTTTGCGTTATCTGCTCTCTAGGAATCATCCAGCCTACAAAAAAACACAAAACCGCTGGAGCGATGAATGGTGTAAAAATCATAAAGACAAATAAAAGATGTTTTAGCAACTCAATAATAATCATTATCTCATTCCCATCATGTTTTAGATAACCCAGCTCTCTAGCGCAACCCATTGGAAAAAATTTACCTCTACTTATTATACCTTAAAATATGCATTTTCAAACAAAAATTTTAAATTGACTCATTATTGTTATAATCGAAATAAAAAAGACCGCTCCAAAATAAGAGCAGTCTCATTTTAAAATAGGTCTATTTTAGTCTTGTACTCACTGACTATCCCAACTCCGCCACAATGGCTTTAATCTGCTGGGCAGTGTGAACACCCGCTACCTTCTTGACGACTTGACCGTCTTTTTTAAAGAGTAAGGTCGGGATTGACATGATGCCAAAGTCTCGTGCTGTAGCTGGATTTTCGTCCACATCCATCTTGACAATCTTGAGCTCATCTTCGGAAAGTTCCTCTGAGAGCTTGTCAAGGATTGGCCCTTGCATTCGACATGGTCCGCACCATGTCGCCCAAAAATCAACTAAAACTAATCCGTCTTTTGTTTCTTGCTCAAATGTCGCATCTGTGATTGCTTTTACCATTATTTTTCTCCTTTATTCTTAGTCAAACTTTGTCAAATCCTGCTTCATCAGGAAAAAGAAGACATCTCCATAAGTGCCCTGGTAGTTCAAATCATGACCTTTATAAGTCAATTTTTTAACTGGGTAATAATCTGCCACTCCAATCAAGCAGGCTTGCTGGGATTGCTCAAACTCCTGATAAGACTCAAAGGTCATCTTCCGCTCCTGCTTGACAGCATCCAAATATGTGATTTCAATCATAACTTCTCCTTTTCAAAACTACTCTTGTAATTTTTATTTTATGATTATATTGTAATCTCTTTTGTTACATCTGTCAAATAAAACGACTTGGAGAAATCACTTCACTTTTCAAGCAACTCACCAATTTCCTGACAAACAAAAAAGCCTCCCATCGGAAGACTTTCCCATATAAATAAGAAAAACTAGGCTCAATGCCCCTTGTGCTTTTCCAATCGTTTTTGCTGTTTGAGTTCGAATTTCCTTTGCTTAGCCAGTTCTTTCTGCTGCTTGCGCTTGACTCGAGCAATTTTCTTTTGCTCTTCTAATTGCAGACTCAGCGCTTCCTGAGACTTTGAAGAACGTGAAGCCATCTGCTCTTTTTTAGCCTGTCTCTGCAGGCGTTTAGGACTGACCGACTTAGTCTTCTCCTTCACCCTGATGCTAGGACTAAACTGCAACCGATGATAATAACGGTTTAGAAAATCCAACAATTCCCGCGTGCTAGGCTCTGCACCAAAGGTGACTCGGCAAACTCTATAAGATTGAGCATGTTCCTGCTCGAAAAGACCGTGCCAAAATCCCTCTTCAAAATAAACTGTCAGCGTCATTGAAATCTTATCCATGACAGCACCTCCTTTAAAAAATCCCTAAGAATGGACAACCAAGGAGGAAGGTTACTGACAAAAAATGGATTTTTTGCGTCTGGACTACCAACCAGAACTGTGTTTTTATCTTAGTAGCTACAGTCTAGCAAGATTTTCTAAAAAATTCAAGATTATCAGAATCTCGCTTAGATAAGTGAATTGGATTTTCTTGTATGAAAGGTAGAAAAATCAAAAAGTAAGAAAACTCTCTTCTTGTAAAATACATTCATTTCCGCTATAATACTACAAATACTGAAAGGAGAGAACTATGAAGTATATTTGGGCTTTCTTAGCAACCTTGAGCTTGGCTGGACTGGTTCTTTTCTTCTGGCATTCCCAAACCAAATCAAATCCTACTCCTCCTAAGCCAGAAACCACACAGACAGCTTCTAGCGAGAAAATGGACAATCAACCGACTCCGACAGAAGACATCGTGTCTGAAGAATACAGCGTTTCATACGATGACAAGCAGCTCTACGGAAAGATTACTGCTCCTTCTGACTACAAGAGTAAAAAATTGCCGACTATTGTTATCGCACATGGATTGAACAACACCCTTGAGCAATATGAAATGTACAGCCAGCTGTTGGCAAAGCAAGGTTATCTGGTTTACAGCTTTGATTTCTACGGCGGCAGCCGCCAATCGAAAAGCGGCGGACAGGATATGCTGAATATGTCGGTCAAGACCGAACTGACAGACTTGACCCAAGTCATGGAAAAGCTGAGTTCCGAGGCCTTTGTAAATAAGACCAAGATGAGCTTATTCGGTGCCAGCCAAGGCGGTATCGTTGCCAGTCTCTATGCTGCTGCTTATCCGGACCGCGTACACAAACTCCTGCTTATCTTTCCAGCTTTCGTTCTTTTCGATGATGCCAAAGCGACTTATCATGAGCTAGGGAGCCCTGACTTCGACCAACTTCCTGATAGCCTGACACACCACAATACTACTTTGGGCAAGATTTATCTAATCGATGCCTTAGACATTGACATCCAAGCCGAACAGACCAAAATCACAGCTCCGACCCTCATTATCCACGGTACTGATGATGCAGTCGTGCCCTACCAGTATGCCGTTCAAGCGAGTCAGACCATTCCAAATGCAAAGCTGGTCACTGTAGAAGGTGGGGAGCACCGTATCGACGAAAGATTTGCTATCACTGCCGCTCCTGCAATCCAAAAATTCTTGAAAGAGTAAATCCGCTAGTAGAAAAAGTTCTTCTAAAGAAATAGAAGGACTTTTTATTTGGAAAAATAAGAAATGTTGTCTGAAGATAGAAAAAATACTGATATTCAAATCAATTGATATAGGCTAACAAGCAAACAAAGTATTTTAGAGAAAAGCCCAACCAAAAACTATACCAACATCCTCTAACAAGAACAGCAAGGATCAATCAATTCTTTGTCCGAAGAGTACAGTGTCTCAGATAATGATAAATAACTCTACAGTATGACCAGCGCTCTTCGTGCTTACAAGAATAAGCATTTCCAATCATGGTCATTGCACATGGCCTTAACAATTTACTTGAGAAAATAGATTTTAAAAAAACCTTGACACTTGGTCAAAGTTTTTTCTGTATCTCTTCTCTAAAACTAACCTCACTAATTATTCAATCACTTCATAGATTTCATTCGTCTGCCAACGAGTTTTAGGAGTAATTTCTTGATTGCGGTATCCAAAGCTAGCCATCACAGACACACCAAATTCTTCTGTGTCTAGATAACCTTTCTCTTCTAGATAAGCCTCCACCTTCGCTCGATCAAATCCTTCAATCGGACAAGAATCAATCCCTAACATAGTCGCTGCTGTCATCATATTTGCCATTTGAATATAGGTCTGCTTACTGGCCCAATCAAACAAAGAACGCTCATCCGTCAATTGAGCATCCTGCTCTTGGTAGCTCTTTACTCTTTGAGCAAAGTCCGAGTTTGGGTCATAATCTCTACGCTTAACTTCTCGCATCAATTCCTTAACATAATCACTATCATAAGTGACACCCTTTCGTGCAAGAAAGATAACAAAATGACTCGCAGCTTCTAAACTAGCAACCGCTCCCCAAGCTATCGATTTTAACTCCTCTTTCATGCTTTCGTTTTTCAATAAAAGCATTTTCCATGGTTCAAATCCCATTGAGGAAGGAGCTAACCTCCCGACCTCAACAAGAGTTTCCCAATCCTCATCAGAAATAGGTCGATTGGGGTCATATTGCTTCGTTGCAAAACGCTGGTGTTGCAAGGAAAGAACTTGTTCTCTATCCATATTAATCTTCTCTCTTCTTTCTAGATAATCATAAACTGCTGCAATATCTGATTCGTCTAAACCGGCTCTTTCTCCCCCAAATATAGTTCTTCAGTGAAATAAGAAGAGCAATTCACTAGACTCCTCCGACTCATTTTTAGGCCATTTAATTGCATTCATTGTTATCATATTTTTTCTCCATTTCTTTAATGGATAAAAAAAGTATAACATATATTCGTTGTACATACAATTGATTTGCTTGATTTTTTTCAAAATAAATAAAAAGAAAGAGCAGAAACTCCTTCTTTCATAACTATTCTTTCAAGTTTTCAGCTGCATCATTGAGTGTAATAGCTAAGTCATCACCCAACGTTTTTCCTAATATCGCAAAATATCTATCATGCAAAGAATCCCAACTTTTTTTAACTTCTTTTGTCATTTCATGACCTTTTTCTGTTAAGAAAATACTTGTTTCTCTTCCTTGGGTTTGGGTACTAACCAATTGCTTATAGACCAGTTTTTCTATAAAACGCGTCAATGTAGACGGAGCTAAGTGTAACAACTGACTCAAGTCTTTCTGTCTTAACCCATCCTTTTCCTCCAAAGCTAATAAAATGAAACCATAGGTTGGTGACAAACCTGTTGGGGCAAAAGCAACATCTGCATAAGTATTTAAAATACGATCTAATTTTTTCACCGTAAAAAAGAGGCATGTGTTAAGTGAATCTTCAAAGGTTTTATCTTTTGACATATTCTTCTCCTTTCTAACAAATTTCCTAATTTAAAGACTTTTTCTTTCAATTGAGTATTAAGAAATTGCTCATAATTGTTAGTTTCATCTACAAAACTTCCCCCGAAGGGAGATTTCTGTTTTATTTTTCCTTACAATGCTAGGAACCGTAACCGAAGATAATACTTAGGTATATCGAGGTAAGGTGACGTAACAGAAAAAGCTCCCTGGAGTCAGAGAGCCAATTTGAGCTCGGGCTAAAATCATAGCGAAAAAGATGAAACTCCTTGTGTTCATCGAACACGGTGTCGTTTCCCTATTTTCATACGGATTTTTGACGCCCTTAGCATCATGATTCTTGCTGGATAAAACGTTTATAAACTAGGCGACGAGGCGAAGTCAACGAAGTATAGAAACGTTTTAAACGCAAGATTAGCGACGAAGTCCAAGAGAGTTAATCAACTCACGGTAACGGTTAACATCGTTCTTACGAAGGTAAGCCAAGAGGTTACGACGGCGACCGATTTTCTTCATCAAGCCACGGTAAGTAGCGTGGTCTTTTTTATGTTGTTTGATGTGTTCGTTGAGGTGGTTGATTTCCCAAGTAAGGACAGCAACTTGTACCTCTACTGAACCAGTGTCACCTTCGTGACGTGCGTATTGTGCAATGATTTCATTTTTTTTCTCTTTTGAGATTGCCATGATATACTCCTTTTCTTTACGCTTCATCCGAGTGACAGGTTTGGCATGGCCTGCAACCAAGAAGAAGTTATTTGTCATTACGACATTCTTATTCTACCAAGAAGGTTTACCTTTGTCAAATGATTCTGTTTCAACCCTTTTGTATGAGGAATTCAGGCTTTTTCATTTACAATTCTACCCCAAAGATTTCTAAAGAAAGTATTTCTTCCTCGGTCAATCTCCGCCACTCTCCAAGAACCAATGCGGGATCTAACTGTAGGGGTCCCATCGTGAGGCGCTGAAGATCCGTAACTTCTTTTCCGCAGGCAGCCACCATGCGCTTGACCTGGTGGAACTTGCCTTCAGCTAGGGTAATTTCTACGAGAGAAGACTCTTTTTCTTCGTCCAGCTCTAAAATCTTGAGATGAGCTGGCTGACAGGTGAAGTCTTTCAGTTCTATTCCTGCAGCAAATCGCTCTACATCTGCTTGGTTCATTAGACCTGCCACTTGAGCTCGGTAGATTTTCTCTACGTGCTTTTTGGGTGACAGCATGGCATGGGCTAACTTGCCATTATTGGTCAGAAGGAGCAGGCCGTGGGTATCAATATCCAAACGGCCGACAGGAAAGACTTCTTTCTGACGGGCAGTCTCGTCCAGCAAGTCCAGAACTGTCTTATGATGGTCATCTTCTGTAGCCGAAATAACTCCCTGCGGCTTGTTGAGAAGGTAGTAGACGAATTTCTCATAGATCAGCCTTTGGCCAGAAACAACAATGTCATCTGCTGCCTCATCAATCTGGGTCTTAGGTGATTTCTCTGCTCTGCCATTGACCAAAACCAGCCCTTTCTTTAGGAGCTGCTTAACCTGGGCGCGTGAGCCCAGACCATTTTCTGCTAAAAATTTATCCAGACGCATTGTATAACCTCCTAGCTTTTTGGAGCCAATCCGCTCTTTTCTTTGCTAAATCGTAGAACAAAGAGAGAGGTCAGGATCATAGTCAGACCCAAAACGCTGAAGATAAAGGATGGAGCGTTGGAGAATCTCCCAATGAAACTGAGGATAAAAGTAGTGGACGTTGCTCCGATACTGCAGCCTAAAATCACGATAGAAGTGGCTTGATTGAGCAGGTGAGCGGAAATGCGCTCGGACAGGGTGTAAAAAATGGTCGTCAGACCAACACTATAGACAAAGCCAGCACTAATAGTAGCCATGCTGAGTGACAAGAGATTTGGTGAGAAGCCAATAACAATCTGAGTCAGTCCAAAAACCAGACCAGAAAGCATCAGCAATTTATCTCTAAAAAGACGGGTCAAACTAGCAAAGCTGATACCCGCTGCAATCCCAATCAACTGCATCAAGGAAAGAATCACGCCTGCAATCTGGGCTGTTCCCATACCAGACTTCTCTACAATCCCCGGCACCCGCACATTGATGGCAATATAAGTCAGCACAATGACCCCCGCCACAAATGCAAAAACTAGACTCAACTGCCAATCCTGCTGGCTTAGCTTAGGAGTCGATTCAGACTGTTCTTGCTGCTTTTCAGAGATCTTGTCATAAGGGACAAAAAGCAGATAAAGCGCCAAAACCACCAGTCCGAAGGTATAGACGAGAAAGGCAGCCTGCCAGCCGAGAGGAAGAAGTCGACTGACTCCAAAAGTCAAGAGTGCTGTCCCGACTACTTCTGCCGACCCTCTCAGTCCTAAAAGCCGAACGCGTTCCTGTCCCTTGTAGCGCTCGCTAACAATCGAGATAGCCTTGGCATTGAGCAGACCGATTCCCATCCCAAAGACAAGCCGAGATACAAACATAAGCCAGTAAGACTGATTAAGTAGAGGAAGAAGCCCGCAAAGTGAAAAAATCAGAAGCCCGCTCACAATCATCTGACGCTCTGTCAGGTATTTTTCAATGACCCTATTAAACAGCAACATCAGCATAATCCCAGCCGAAGGCAAAGAAACCAGAAGTTCTACCCAACTTTCTGGAATCCCTTTATAAAAAGCAAACATGGCCGACTGGGCACTGGAAATCGAAAAAGCCGTCGTCAGAATCAAAGAAAGCGAGAGGATACTCACCTTTTCCATCAATTTTTTCATTCTATTTTCCTTTAAAATTCACACTACCTCTATCATACAGTTTTTTGGGCCAAGACGCAATTTCTTTGTCAGGAATATTATGGGTCGCTGTGGCTTCATTCAAAATCAGGCACTACCAGCCAGTCAAAACCGCTCCCGCCTTTATTTCTTGGAGGTTTTATGTTATGATGAAGGATAGAAAAAGGAGAGAATCATGTCTGTGAGTGAAAAAACATCTGTTATTGAACGATTAACCAAACCAGCCCATTTAATTGATATGAAGGACATTATCCGCGAGGGCAATCCGACCCTGCGCGCTATCGCTGAGGAAGTCAGCTTCCCTCTATCAGACCAAGAAATCATTCTGGGCGAGAAGATGATGCAATTTCTCAAGCATTCCCAAGACCCAGTCATGGCAGAAAAAATGGGGCTGCGCGGCGGTGTTGGTCTAGCTGCTCCTCAGCTGGATATTTCTAAACGGCTCATCGCTGTTTTAGTTCCCAACCCTGACGACGAAGAGGGCAATCCGCCTAAGGAAGCTTATAGCCTGCAAACGCTGATGTACAATCCTAAGATTGTAGCCCACTCTGTTCAGGATGCAGCCTTAGCCGATGGTGAAGGCTGTCTGTCAGTTGATCGAGAAGTACCGGGCTACGTGGTTCGTCATGCGCGAGTGACAGTGGATTACTTTGACAAGGACGGGCAAAAGCATCGTATCAAGCTCAAAGGCTATAACGCCATTGTCGTTCAGCATGAAATTGACCATATCAACGGCATTATGTTCTATGACCGCATCAATGAAAAAGACCCGTTTGCAGTCAAAGACGGCATGTTGGTGATTGAGTAAATAACTTATATATCATTATCAAAAATACCTAGATAGAAACTATCTAGGTATTTTTCTATTCTAACTATCCCGTCTCCAGAAAATAGCCAAGAGGATAACTGCTCCTAGCACTGATGGAACAATAGCTGTATCAGCAAGCATTGGTCCCCAATGGCCAAAGAGAAATTGACCAATCAAGGAACCAAACCAGCCCAAAAGGATTTTTCCGATACAGCCCATGCGCTCCCCACGGCTGGTAATAGCCCCGGCGATAAGGCCGATGATAAAACCGACAAACATACTACCAATCATATATTCCCCTTCTTTCTATATTTCTAGCAAGGCTTCTAAAGAAGCAAGTGGAAGCTATCATTATGGAATGCGCCATTTAAGGCAACTCGAAATCTTAGATTGCCCAGTCTCCATTTCTAAAGATTGCTACACGGCTGCCGTCTTCTCGGATACCGTCAATATCCATCTGGTTAGAGCCAATCATAAAGTCCACATGGACATCCGAGCGGTTGAGACCCGCTGCTTCTAGCTCTTCTTCGGATAAATTCTCTCCACCAACTACACTGGTCGCATAGGCTGCACCGATAGCCAAGTGGTTAGAAGCATTTTCATCAAAGAGAGTATTGAAGAAGGTGATGCCTGACTGAGAAATCGGACTTGGATCTGGTACCAAGGCACACTCACCTAAAGCACGCGCACCAGCATTTTCAAAGACAAGATCTTTCATAACCTGGTCTCCCTTTTCAGCAGTAATATCCACAATCTGGCCATCCTTGAAGGTCACCTTGATGCCTTCGATGATGTTGCCATTGTAGCTGAGAGGCTTGGTGCTAGTCACAAAACCTTCAGCTCGACGGAAATCCGGTGCTGTAAAGACCTCTTCTGTTGGCATATTAGCAATGAAATACTCGCCCTGGGCATTGAGACTGCCAGCTGACTCCCAGTGGTGGTTCTTTGGCAAGCCCAATGTCAAGTCTGTCCCCGGAGCTGTGTAGTGCAGAGCAGTAAATTGCTCCTCATTTAGAACCTTAGCTTTTGAGCTGAGTTTTTCTTCATGGGCCTGCCAAGCGGCTACTGGATCATCCTCATAGACACGGCAGGTTTTGAAAATCTGATCCCAAAGCAAGTCTACCGCTTCCTCATCACTGGCTGCGTTTGGAAAGACCTTCTTAGCCCACTCTGTACCGGCTGCTGCAGCGACTGTCCAGCTGACTTTATTGGATTGGGTTGCGATCCGCATCGGCTTCATGGCTATGCCCATAGCCTTAGCAGAAGCTGATAATTTCTCAGCATCCACGCCATTCAAAGCCCCCGGATCAGATGAACGAACGCCCAAGCGGCTGGCTTTCTTTTCGAGGAGATAGTTCATCTCAGCCACCTTATAGTCTGGAACATTGTCCAAGCGCTCCATCGGCGCATGGAGGAATTTCTCCCGCGTAGTCAAATCATCCGCCCACTGGACGATGACCTCGTGAGCACCCAGAGCATAGGCCTCCTTGACAATCAAGTGAGCCAGCTCACGCTGCTCCACATCAATATTGAGCGCCACCGTGTGACCCGGCTGCACATTGATACCATTGGCAACCAATAGTTTAGCGTATTTTTCTAAGTTTTCTTTAAAATTTGGCAGAACCATGCTGCTTCTCCTTTTCTTTTGTTATTTCTCTTTAAACAGGGACAGTAGGCTAACCGCTGCCACTGTGCCGCAAATCAAGGCAGTCATTTTCAAAATCGTATCTGGGTCAAGATCCAGCTGGTAATCAAAAACTCCTTGTTCTGGCTTATCCTGAGCGGAAATGGTAAGTTTCATAAAAACCTCTTTCTATATTTTAGAAAAACTCATCAAAGAGACTTAACTGGTTATCCTCGGGCATATTACCTAGGATACCCATATCGTCCATTTTTTCGACTAGGGTGCTAGAGAGACCGCCGCGCTTGCGGAGCTCTGTCTTGGAGAGGAATTCGCCTTCTTCCCGAGCTCTGACCACTTGGCGGGCAACGTTGTCACCCAGACCGTCCATAGCGGAGAATGGTGGAATAAGGGTATCTCCTTCGATGAGAAACTCCGTTGCATGGCTCTTGTAGAGATCTAACTTTCCGAATTTGAAACCCCGCTCCAGCATTTCATTAACGATTTCCAGAGTCGTATAAAGGTCAATTTCTACATTGGAGGCTTCGTTGTTCTTACGCTTCTCAGCAATTTCGTTCATCCGACGCTTGACGGCATCAAGTCCGCCACTCATGGTCTTGATATCAAACGCTTTAGCCCGGATGGAGAAATAAGCACAGTAGTAATAAATCGGATGATGCACCTTGAAATAGGCCACCCGCAGGGCCATCATAACATAGGCTGCCGCATGGGCCTTGGGGAACATGTACTTGATCTTTCCACAGGACTCGATGTACCACTCTGGCACATTGTTTTCCTTCATGGCTGCGATGTAGCCATTGCGCTCTTCTTCAGAAATCTTCAGCCAAAGGCCCTTCCGCACGCGCTCCATGATCGTAAAGGCCATCTTAGGATCCAAGCCCTTGTGCATGAGGTAAACCATGATGTCGTCCCGACAGCCGATAACGGTAGACAGGTCGGCAATCCCTTGCTTAATCAAGTCCTGAGCATTGCCCAGCCAAACGTCCGTACCATGAGAGAGACCAGATAGCTGTAAGAGCTCGGCAAAAGTTGTCGGATGGGTCTCATCAACCATGCCCCGTACAAAATTAGTCCCAAACTCCGGAATCCCCAGCATACCAGTCGGCGTGCCGATTTGCTCCTGATTCACACCCAAAATGTCTGTTCCAGAAAAGAGGGCCATGACACCAGAGTCATCCATAGGAATGTCATTAGGATCAATGCCAGATAAGTCCTGAAGCTTCCGAATCATGGTCGGATCATCGTGTCCCAGAACGTCTAGCTTGAGGACATTTTCATCGATATCGTGGAAGTTAAAGTGGGTGGTCTGCCACTCGGCCGTCACATCGTCAGCTGGATATTGGACCGGTGTAAAGTCATAAACATCCATGTAGTTAGGGATAACAACGATTCCGCCCGGGTGTTGTCCAGTCGTCCTCTTGACTCCGGCCGCTCCCTGTGCCAGACGCTCAACTTCGGCGTCCCGGTAGAACTTCCCGTAGTCGCGCTCATAGCCCTTGACAAATCCATAGGCCGTCTTAGCCGCAACGGTACCAACGGTTCCAGCCCGAAAGGCATACTCCGCACCAAAGATATCCCGCACGTCCAAATGGGCGCTCGGCTGATCCTCTCCGGAGAAGTTCAAGTCAATATCGGGTACCTTGTCCCCGTCAAATCCAAGGAAGGTCTCAAACGGAATATCCTGACCGTTCTTGCTCAGCTTGTGACCACACTCTGGACAGTCCTTATCCGGCATATCAAATCCAGAACCATAGGAGCCGTCCGTAATGAACTCGCTGTATTGACATTTGCCACAAACATAGTGGGGCGACAGAGGATTAACCTCGGTAATCCCAATCATGGTCGCAACAAAACTTGATCCGACAGACCCCCGCGATCCTACCAGATAGCCCCGCTCATTGGAGCGTTGCACCAGCATCTGCGAAGCCAGGTAAATCACGGCAAAGCCATTCCCCAAGATAGAGGTCAGCTCTTTTTCAATCCGCAAGTCCACGATATCTGGCAGCGGATTGCCATAAATCTCAAAGGCCTTTTGATAGGTCAGCTCGGCAACTGTCTCCTCGGCCTTGTCAATGAAAGGCGTATACAGGTCGCCCTTGACCACCTCGACCGGCTCAAAGGTCTCCGCCAGCTGATTCGGATTGGTAATGACCAGCTTCTTAGCCAAATCCTCGCCTAGGAAGGCAAATTCGTCCAGCATATCATTGGTGGTTCGGAAGTGAGCCTTAGGAAGCGGAGCCGGCTGGGCATTTTCACCGTGACCAATGGTCCGGTTAATCATGGCTCCCTGACCCAGACTGCGGACGATAATTTCACGGTAAATCTCTTCTTCCGGTTCGATATAGTGAACGTTCCCCGTCGCAAGGACAGGCTTGCCCAAGCGATCGCCGACCTCAATCAGATTGCGAATAATGGTCTGCAGTTCTTCCTGGTCTTTGATCTGCTCCTTGGCAATCAGCGGCTCATAGATAGCCGGCGGCATGACCTCGATAAAGTCATAATACTTGGCTACTTCGACAGCCGCATCCACTCCCTGAGAGACAACGGCATCATAGACTTCGCCTTCTGAACAGGCTGAGCCCAGAATCAAGCCTTCACGATGGGCATCCAGCACGGTCCGTGGAATCCGCGGGACACCTTCAAAATATTTAGTATTGGACAGACTGACTAACTTGAAAATATTCTTGAGCCCCGTCTGATTTTTCACATAAATGGTCGCATGCTTGACACGTGCCTTCTTGTAAGAATTCTCATCGACCAGATCCGTATTCAAATCCTTGAGATTGGTCACACCATGCTTCTCAGCCACATCCTTGATAAAGATAAAGAGGAGACGGCCCGTCGCTTCCGCGTCATAGTTGGCCATGTGGTGGTGCTCCAGAGCAATCTGGAAACGCTTGGTCAAAGGCCCTAGGCCATGCCGCTTGTACTCCGGATAGAGGTTGCGGGCAAATTCCAGCGTGTCAATGACTGGCTGAGTGATTTTCGGCAGGCCATGCCGCTCATAGTTGACATTCATAAAGCCCACGTCAAAGGTGGCATTATGGGCAACGAGGACACTGTCCTGGCAAAATTCCTGAAACTCTTTCAGCACTTGCTCAAGTGGCTTTGCATTGCGGACATGCTCATCTGTAATCCCGGTCAGATCCGTCGTAAAGGCCGACAGAGGATGCCCCGGATTGATAAACTCATCAAACTCAGCGATGATATTGCCCTTGTGCATCTTGCTAGCAGCGACTTGAATCAAGTCATTGTAGACCGCTGAAAGCCCCGTCGTTTCCACGTCAAAGACAACATAGGTCGCATCGCTCAGCTCCATGTCCACTTCATTGTAGACGATAGGCACTCGGTCTTCTACAATATTGGCCTCCATACCGTAAATCAGCTGGATACCAGCTTTCTTGGCAGCTTTGTAGCCATGGGGAAAGCTCTGCACATTGCCATGGTCGGTAATGGCGACAGCCTTGTGGCCCCACTTGGCGGCCGTTGCCACGATTTCCTCCACCTCAGGCAGGGCATCCATAGTAGACATATTGGTATGGGCGTGAAACTCAACCCGCTTCTGGCCCTCAGGCATCAAATCCTTGCGCTCATAGTGGGTAACGGCCTGCACATCCTGCACATTCATGGTCAGGTCGCGGGTGAAATTGTTCATCTCCACATTTCCGCGCACGCGCAGCCAGGCGCCTTTCTTAATCATGTCAAACTTCTTGGCTTCTTCTTCATTTTTCATCCATTTCTGCAAGGAAAAGCTAGAAGTGTAGTCTGTCATCTTGAAATTGAGCAAGACCCGGCCGGTCCGAGTGACCTTCTGCTCCAAGTCAAAGACCATTCCCTCAAAGACCAGACGATTTTCCTCAGTCTGAACTTCAATCATAGGGGTAATCTCTGCCTTGTCTAGCTTTGGTTTAGCCGCCGCCTTGCGAGCTTGGAAGTCATAAGCCGGCTTTTCCTCTGGCGGTGGTGCCATCTGCTGCAGGGATTCCATGGCTTTGAGCGCCTCTTCATTGGCCGCCTGGACAATCTTATCATTCTCCGCCTGGAAATTCTCCGCTTGCTGCTGGGTCAGCTCATCGCTGTGCTGAACCTGACAGGTCAACTGAGGAAAGCCGTACTTGATCAGCTGCTGGCTGAGATTGGGCAGGTGATTCTTGCGAAAATGCTCCGTATCAATGGTCGAAGCCCCCTCAATCAGCAGCTTGTCCCCATCCAAATGAACCCGCAAATCCTGATACAGACTCTTGAAGCCATGGCTGGCACATGGACCTTCCTCAAAGGCCAGCTGGTAATATGCCTGCAAGATCTCATCCGATACCTGGGGAGCCTGACAGTGAATTTCAAAAATAGCTTGATTGCCTGTCTTCGAAAACTCTTGAGCTAGGCGTTTCTGCAATTCCTGAAAAATCTCAATGGGCAGAATATTCTCAAAAGAAAAATGAAACTCCCAGACCCGACTGACCTTGTGGACCAGAACCTTCTCAATTTCAGCATTCAAAAAGGCCTCTGAATTTCTCATTTCCAGTGGCATATCCAGCTGATGCATTAAAATTTCAAACTTGTTTGACATGACATTTCCTCGTACAGTAGTGACCTTATTTTACCATAAATCAGCACTTTTTTCGACAGAAAAAGAGTAGGGCAAAGCGCGAGTCCTGCACAATTATCAAGACATTCTTCTGGAGATAAGTTATGATATAATAGAAAAAACATTTATCAAAAGGAGTCTTAATTGTGAAGAAAATTCTATTTGCCAGCGCTTGTCTGCTGACCCTGACTGCCTGCAGTATGCCTAATCAGCATAAGCAAGAAAACAAACCCAAGCAAAATCAGAGTCAAAGCAAAGCTAAAGAAGAAAAGGTGAAGACGAAAACTTTTTCTAAAAAAATCGATGAGTATTATACTAATTCAGTCAAACTTTTCTATACTAAAGACAAGATCCTATCTTTCCAGCTCATTTCCAGCCAGGCCATCCCTGAAGAAAATCAAAAAATGAGCGTCGAAGAATTAACGAAATCCTATAGAGAAGATCTTAAAAAAAGTCCCATGATTGAAAATCAAGAAAAGCTAAAAGGACTTAAAATTCATCTTAAAATTTCTGAAGACAAGAAAAAAGCTATAGCCATTTTTGACTTTGACCTCAGCAAAATAAATCAAGAACAGCTGATTCAGTCAGCAAGTGACTCTGAAAGTAGTCAAACTTTCTTCAGGAAACTCCAAGATAAACCGGATGTTGTCTTTGATTTTTTGAAGGGGCAAGGACTTAAAGAAGAATAAAAAAGCTTTCTGAGTGATTTAACTTTACAGTTAATACTCAGAAGGCTTTTTCTGTCTATCTTAAGACTGCTTCCGCTAAGGCTTTTTGGATGGCGATGACGCTGCGATCGCTGGTAAATTGCAGGACTTCTGCTGGCTCTTGAGCGCTGGAAACCCAGATTTTCAGCTCAGCATCTAAGTCGAAATGCCCAGCTGTTTCTACTGAGAAGCGACTGATAGAGCGATAAGGAAAGGACTTATAAGAAGTCTTTTTGCCAGTCATTCCCTGCTTGTCGACCAAGATTAATCGCTTATCTGTAAAGACAATCAAGTCGCGAATGAGACTAAAAGCCAGTTCCACATTCTCTGTTGTTGTCAGAATATCCTCCAATTGTCTTTCTGTTTTTTCAATATCTTTCTGAGAGGCATTGCCTAATAAACCGCTGAATAATCCCATCATTCGGTCCTCCAATCTATTTTTTCCTACTATAGCATTTTCACCTCCAATTAGCAAAAGAAAACTGCCAGACAAAACTGGCAGTTTGTTTTATTTTGTCAAAATAGACAAGGTTTCTAGCAAATTATCAGCGTGGACTTCAATGGTATCGCCAGTAGCCTTAATCTTGACTTCGACAATGCCTTCTGCAGCTTTCTTACCAACTGTCACACGGATTGGGAGACCAATCAAATCGCTGTCGCTGAACTTAACACCAGCGCGCTCATTGCGATCATCCACCAAGACCTCATAACCAGCACTTAGCAAGTTAGCCTCGATTTGGTCTGTTAGAGTCAAGGCTTCCTCGTCCTTGACATTGACCGGAATTAAGTGCACATCAAATGGTGCCAGCTCTTTCGGGAAGTTGATGCCCCAAGCATAGCGGAATTCGCCCTTAGGAGTTTTATTGACAAAGAGGCGAGCATGCTGCTCCATAACAGCAGACAGAAGACGGCTGACGCCGATACCGTAACAACCCATAATCATTGGTACTGCTCGACCATTTTCGTCCAAAACATTAGCGTTCATGCTGTCAGAATAGCGAGTTCCCAGCTTAAAGATATGCCCAATCTCAATCCCGCGAGCAAACTTGAGGACACCTTGGCCGTCTGGTGAAATTTCACCTTCACGAACTTCACGGATATCCACATACTCAGCGGTAAAGTCACGGCCTGGATTGACACCGGTCAAGTGATAACCATCTTCGTTAGCGCCAACTACAGCGTTAGCCAGATCTTGCACCTTACGATCAGCAATGATTCTCACGCCTTCTGGCAGATTGACTGGCCCTAGCGAGCCAAATCCCGCTCCCAAGAGCTGACGGACTTCATCCTCACTCGCCACATCAAAGAAATCCGCTGCCAAATAATTTTTCAGCTTGACTTCATTAAGCTGGTCATTGCCGACCAGAAGTGCTACGACAGGAGACTCGTCAGCCATGTAAACCAAGGTCTTGATTGTCTGGCTTTCATCTAACCCAAGGAAGGCAGCAACTTCGTCAATGGTCTTGCAGTCAGGCGTTGAAACACGGGCTACTTCTTCCTCAGTCACGACACGTCCTGCTGGTTTGTATTCATCCGTCGCCATTTCAAGATTGGCAGCATAGCTAGACTCACTGGAGTAGGCAATGGTATCCTCACCAGATACCATCCAGCTGGTCAATTCTGTCCGAATAGCCTCCTGAACATCCTCAGGAATCTCATCAAAGCTGGCTACAGACTTGTCCAAGACAACCCAGCGATTCAAATCTGTCCGGTCTGGCGTAATAGCCATGAATTCTTGGCTGTCCTTGCCCCCCATGGCACCACCATCGCCGATAATGGCTTTGAAATCCAGTTCGCTGCGGGTAAAGATTTTCTCATAGGCAGACTTGTATTCATCATAAGCTACATCCAAGCTGTCATAGTTAGCGTGGAAACTGTAGGCATCTTTCATGATAAACTCACGCGTCCGCAAGAGCCCGTTACGAGGACGCTTTTCATCACGGTATTTAGGCTGAATCTGATAGAGATTAAGTGGCAGCTGTTTATAGGATTTAACCGAATCACGGACGATAGCCGTAAAGGTTTCCTCATGGGTTGGCCCTAGGATAAAGTCGGATTTCTCACGATTTTTCAGCTTGTAGAGGTCTTCACCATAGGTCTCATAACGGCCAGACTCGCGCCAGAGGTCTGCACTGAGCAGGGCCGGCGCCAGCATCTCCACTGCACCAATCTTGTCAAACTCTTCCCTCATAATTCTTTTGGCTTTTTCAATCACGCGATTGGCCAGCGGCAGATAAGAATAGACCCCAGCTGAAACCTGACGGACATAGCCAGCCCGCAGCATCAGAGCGTGACTGATAACTTGAGCATCGCTAGGCATCTCACGCAGGGTTGGAATTAACATTTTACTTTGTTTCATAAAAACAAAACTCCTTGACTTTCATTGAATAATTTCTTTTTCATGGCTATATGAGCTTCGAGCTCTTAGAAGAATAATTTCATAATATCGTTCCAAGTAACGGCAATCATCAAGATGACCATAATAGCCACTCCAGACAGAGTGATATAGGTCTCCGTTTCTCTTTTCAGAGGTTTTCTGCGGATAGCCTCCAGAATATTGAGGACGATTTTCCCGCCGTCCAAGGCTGGAATGGGAATCAGGTTGAAAATACCAATATTGAGCGACAGCATGGCCAAAAGGCTGAGGACTGCTGGCAAGCCTTGCTCTGCAGCCTGACTGCTGAAATTGTAAATAGCGACCGGACCGCCCAACTTATTGATATTGAAATTGAAGATGATATCTTTCAGAGCTGACAAAATGCGAACTGTGGTAGACCAAGCTGCAGTAAATCCGCCAATGACCTTGTCCCAGAAGCCTGTCTTGACCGTTGGAGATACCCCTAGCAGATAACGATTGCCGTCTTTTTTAGGCTGTACGGTAATCTCTTTCGTTTCGCTGCCGTGTTTGTAGGTAACAGACAAGGTCGGCGCTTCCTTGCTCTTGCCTGTGATTTTCGCCAGAGCACTGGTTAGATCCGCCCAGTTGCTAATCTTATAGTCATTAATCTTAAGGATTTGGTCGTTATTTTGAACCCCAGCAGCTGCTATGGCACTACCATCCATGACTTGAAAATGATTGCTGTTTTCATCACGAACGCCGCCCTGAACAAAGGCCAGCAGCATAAATACCAGCACGCTCAGGATGAAGTTATTCATAGGGCCAGCAAAGTTGGTAATGAGACGACCCCAGATACTAGCATTCTGATACTGAACATCCAGTGGTGCAATCCTCACCTCAGTACCGTCTTCTTCAACAATCGTTGCATCATGATCTACTGCATAAGTCTTGAGCTCATCAAGAACAAGACCAGTGATTTCCAGCTTTTCCTCAAAGTCAAAGCCGGTCACATTCATGGGCAGAGCTGTCTGGTCAACCTTTTTGCCAGAAAGATTGATGCGAACCACCTTGCCCTCTGCATCCAAGGTCAGACTAGCCGGTGTCCCCACCTTAATGTCAGTAGAGTCTTCCCCCCAGCCGGCCATACGCACATAGCCCCCCAAGGGTAAAATCCGAATCGTGTAGGCCGTTCCGTCCTTGCCAATATGGGAGAAAATTTTGGGTCCCATACCGATAGCGAACTCTCTGACCAAAATGCCGGACTTCTTCGCAAAGTAGAAGTGTCCGAACTCATGGACCACCACAATGATCCCAAAAATAATAATAAAGGTTATAAACTGCATGGACTTCTATATTTTACCTTTCCTAGAAATCTTGTTTTTTCTTTAAATCAAAGAAGGAGCAGAAAACGGCCAAATACCGAGCTTTCCGCCCCTGCATAGCTGACACTCCTGAAAATAGGTTAGAAGCTCAATTCAAAATTTTTGAGCTCCAAATCCCAGTTTCTTCTCAGATTGTGCGGTCGTTAGACAAGCTTGCCATCCCTTGCTTTCAGCTATGCTCGACTGTCTTAGAACAAGCCGAAGAAATGCATCAGCGGAAAGACGAAGAGAAGGCTGTCAAAACGATCCAAGACACCGCCGTGGCCAGGAATGAATTTCCCAGAATCCTTGACCCCGAAATGACGCTTGACTGAGCTTTCGACCAAATCACCCAACTGGCCTGCAATACTAAAGAGCACTGCCAGAATCAAAAAGACAAAGGCATTATAAGGTGCGTACACTTGCGGTCGAACCAACATAAAGATTCCAGTCACTAGAACGGCTGATAGAATGCCGCCCAGGCTTCCTTCAATAGTCTTATTAGGAGAAACTCTCGGCGCCAGCTTTCTTTTACCGAAACGCACCCCAATCAGATAAGCTCCGCTGTCAGTAGCCCAGACGATAAAGAGAGCTAGCAGGACCTTGTCAATATTCATCAAGCGGGCATCAATCAAGGCATTAAAGCCAAGACCGACATAAAAACTCGCTGCAATCGGATAGGCCGCATCTTCAAAGGTGTAGTTGGAACCTAGAACAGTCGAAATCAAGAGAAGGAAGACGACCAAGCCATAGGCCACGACATTGCCGTCGACCGGCAGAAACTTCAGATAGTTTTCCAGGGGCAGGGTTAGGACAAAGGCTGCCAGCATGGCTAAGACACCTTCGATGGTCGCTGTCGGCAGGCCTTTCATTTGGAGAAATTCATGCACCGCCAGCATAGCCAGCAGCCCCACAAAAATCTGAAAGACGACTCCTCCTGTCAATACCAGAGGAATAAAAATAGCAAGAGCGATTCCTCCAAAGATTAGACGTTTTTGTAAATTTTTACTCATACTCTTTTTTACTTTCTCCCTTAAACACCGCCAAAGCGTCGATTCCGACGGCTGTATTCTGCAATTGCAGCCTTCAAAGCCTTCTCATCAAAGTCAGGCCAGAGAATATCCGTAAAATACAGCTCACTGTAGGCTGACTGCCAAGGCAGAAAATTGCTGAGGCGCAGCTCTCCACTGGTCCGAATCACCAGATCCGGATCGCGCAGCATCTTGGGCAAATTGCTGGTATAGAGGTAGTTGCCAATGACTTCCTCAGTAATGTCACCAGGACTGAGTTTGGCATCCAAAACATCCTGAGCAATCAGTTTAACCGCCTGATTGATTTCATATCGGCCACCGTAGTTCAGGGCAAAATTGAGAATCAAACCTGTATTGAGCTTGGTCAGGCTTTCAGCCTTTTCCAGAGCTTCAAATGTCGCCTTAGGAAGCTTAGCCGTGTCACCAATCATCTGGATCTTAACTTTGTTCTTGTGCAGCTCCGGCACATAGCGGTCGTAAAATTCAACCGGCAAATTCATGATAAAGGAAACTTCCTTTTCCGGCCGAGACCAATTTTCCGTTGAAAAGGCATAGACAGTCAAGACCTGAACACCCATTTCCTTGGCGGCAATCGTCACCCTTTGCAAGGTTTCCATGCCAGCCTTATGACCGAACACGCGCGGCTGCATCCTTTTTTTGGCCCAGCGGCCGTTGCCGTCCATAATAACAGCAATGTGTTTGGGAACATTCAGCGGTGCGTTCAGCTTTTCTTTTTTCTTAAAACTAAACATACTTTTTATCCTATTTAAAGTTTTGTCAGTTCATTATATCATAAATCCTTGGAATGTGGGCAATTCATCCGCTTTTTCAAGCCTGAGAGCATAAAATAAAGACAGAATATCAACCAGAGAATCCAAACTCACCCAGCCTGTCCAAACTGCGAGGCAGATAAGGTTGCAATCAAACACCTCCTAGCTACATGAACCAAAACAAAAAAACAGCCCGTAAGCTGTTTATTTCTTTACTCTTCAATCGCTGATTCTTCCTCGGGAAGGTCAACGCTTCCTTCACCGCCAGCAGCAGCAGGAATGCCCTCAGTCAATGGCAGTACAGTTTTAATAGCTGTCAGTTCAAAGGTCAGGTAAACACCGTCCACATCCAGAACAACTGTTTTCTTATCTGTGTCCACTTCATCTACCGTTCCATACAAACCGCCGATGGTAATAACTTCATAGCCCTTTTGCAGCTTGTTAAGACTTTCCATACGCTGCTGAGCCTGTTTCTTTTGGGCACGCATCTGGAAATAAGTCATCCCTACCAGTACAACCGCAAATACAATAAGCATAATTGGATTCATATCTTTTCTCCTTCGAATGTCATATATGAACTACTATAGCAGATTTCCCTTATTTTTACAAGACGATTCTGACTTTTCAAGTAAAGTCCGTCTCAAGTCGGAGGAAGCATGACTGGCCTAACCACATTTTTTAAAAAGCAAAAATCAGGATGAACAACACCCTGATTTTATGTCTTTTTATTTAAGATTTTTAACAACTTCTGCTACGTGCTCAACTGTAAAGCCGTATTCTTCCAGCACCTTGCCTGCTGGAGCAGATGCACCGAACTGGTCGATTCCGATAACTGCACCGTCAAGACCAACATACTTGTACCAAGGCTGGCTAGCTGCCATTTCGATAGCTACACGGCGACGAACTGCATTTGGCAGAATTTCTTCTTTGTAGGCTGCATCTTGAGCATCAAAAAGCTCTGTTGATGGCACGCTAACCACGCGGATTTTAGCGCCTTCTGCAGCAAGTGCTTTAGCAGCTGCAACTGCCAAATTAACCTCAGAACCAGAAGCCAGCAAGATAGTATCGAAATCTGCTCCTGTTTCGTAGACCACATAAGCACCTTTAGCTACCTTGTCAAAGTTTGTGCCTTCTTCGACTGTTAGATTTTGACGAGTCAAGACCAGAGCAGTCGGAGTGGATTGGCTCTTAAGGGCCAGATACCAAGCTGCCTGAGTTTCACGCGCATCTGCTGGGCGGAAAACAGTCAGGTTTGGAATGGCACGCAGACCAGCCAAATGCTCAATCGGCTCGTGAGTTGGTCCATCTTCACCAACTGCAATTGAGTCATGTGTGAAGACATAAGTCACTGGTAAACCTTGAAGGGCAGACAAACGGACAGCTGCCTTAACATAGTCTGAGAATACGAAGAAGGTACCACCGTAAACACGAAGACCACCATGAAGCGCCATACCATTAAGAATCGTACCCATCGCAAACTCGCGCACACCAAATTGGATGTTGCGGTTGAGACGGTGAGCATCATCTTGCAGGCTGTCTTCCTTGATGTAGGTCATATTGGAGTGAGCCAAGTCAGCAGAACCACCGAGGAAAGTCGGAAGCACCTTAGCTGCTGCATTGAGGGCATCCTGACTGGAATTACGGGTCGCTTGAGAGAAGCCATTTTCAAGCACTGGGAAGTCTTCTGGTTTGATTTCTACTGGATCCTGACCAGCGATGATAGCTGTTACTTCTGCTGCCAATTCTGGATGGGCTTGCTTGTAGTCCTCTACCAGCTGTTTCCAAGCATCGTAAGCTGCTGCACCACGCTCTGCTACATTTGTACGGTAATCTGCATAGACTTCCTCAGGAATCTCAAATGGCGCATAGTCCCAGCCTAATGCTTTACGAGTAGCTTCTGCTTCTTCTGCTCCCAGAGGCGCACCGTGAACTGCATTCGTTCCTTGCTTGTTTGGAGAACCGTAACCAATAACCGTCTTAACTTCAATCAAAGATGGTTTTCCGGAAGCTTTAGCTTCATTGATAGCTGCATCAATCGCTGCAAGGTCTGTTCCGTCTTCCACCAAGGCAGTATGCCAACCGTAGGCTCCATAGCGGGCACGAACATCTTCTGTAAAGGAATCCTTGGTCTCTCCATCTAGGTTGATATCATTTGAATCATAGAGAACAACCAACTTATCCAGCTTTTGCAGACCAGCATAAGAAGCAGCTTCAGCTGAAACCCCCTCCATCAAATCGCCATCACCACAGATGACATAAGTGTAATGGTCGAAAATTGGATAGCCTTCACGATTATACTTAGCAGCCAAGAAACGCTCTGCCTGAGCAAATCCAGTAGCTGTAGAAATACCCTGTCCCAGTGGGCCAGTAGTGGCATCAACACCAGCTGTGTGGCCAAACTCTGGGTGACCAGGTGTCTTAGAACCCCATTGGCGGAAGTTTTTGATTTCCTCCATGCTGACATCTTTAAAGCCAGACAGATGAAGCAAAGCATAAAGCAGCATAGAGCCATGTCCTGCAGACAGGACGAAGCGATCGCGGTTAATCCAGTTTGGCTGTTCTGGATTGATACGAAGTTGTTTAGTAAACAAGTCATAAGCCATCGGTGCAGCACCCATGACTACGCCAGGGTGACCTGACTTAGACTTTTCAATCGCGTCAATCCCTAAAAAGCGAATGGCATTAACTGATAATTGTGACATTGGATTCTCCTTATTTTTACTAAAATCTGTCCTGACATCAGAACAGGATAAACAATGGTCGTAGAAACGATAAAAATTGTCTCATATCTATTATAAGAAAATTATCCCTATATCGCAAGATAGGGATAATCTCATCGGATACTTTCTGAAGCCTTTATCCATTTGAACTTTTGCTTCATCAAGTAGAAAAACATTTTATAATCAATGAAAATCTAAGGGCAAACTTGAAAGCTAGCCAAGGACTGAATTTGAAAACAGCATGGCAGGGCTGACAAGGTTTAAAGATTTTCAAAGAATATTAAAGGAGGGCTTTAAATTGAATATTGGACTCTTGCTCGAAACAGTCATCAAAGCCACGAGGATGGTGGTATTCGATTCTATCTTTGTCCAGAGGATAGGTATACTTGCCGCCCACTTCCCAGATGAATGGATGGAACTGATATTGAAGGCGCTCTTTGCGCATCTTCCACAAGGCTAAAATCTCATCCGTTGAAGCCATAAAGTTGGACCAGATATCATAGTGAACTGGGATGATGACCTTGGCCCGCAGGTTTTCAGCCATACGCAGTAAGTCGATAGACGTCATCTTGTCCTGAATACCGACAGGATTGTCACCATAGTTATTGATAGCTACATCAATCTGGAAGTCCTTACCGTGCTTGGCAAAGTAGTTAGAGAAGTGAGAGTCTGCACCGTGATAGATGGTTCCGCCTGGTGTTTCAAAGACATAGTTAACTGCCTTGCGTGCCATTTCTTCATCGGTCACAGCCAGTCCCGCCAGTTCCCCATCTTGAGCTTCAGCACCTTCGACTGGCAGAGTCACCAGACAGGTACGGTCAAATGATTCAACAGCTGTCACCTTGATGTCCTTAAACTCAAAGCTTTCACCTGGCTTGATTACCATGATGCGTTCTTCAGGCACACCCCATTTTTTCCAAATTTCGCCACACTCATAAGGTCCGACAAACTTAACATGGTCCAAGTTAGGATTGTTGACAATAGCCGCTGCGGTATTGATGTCAATGTGATCGCTATGGAAATGAGAAACCAAATAATAATCCAGTTCATTAATAGCAAAAGGGTCAATCACCATAGGCTGCACACGCAGATTCGGCTGCAGCTTGCGAACACCGGCCATATTAGCCATTTGGTGCCCTCTGACCATATCTTTGACCTTTTTGGTTGATTTTCCGCGATTAGACCACAGGTCCATGACTACATTAGCACCGCCCGGCGTCTTAATCCATACACCGCAGTTGCCCAGCCACCACATAGCAAAGTTGCCTTCTGGCACCACTTCTTCTTCAATTTCTTCATTGAGCCAAGTGCCCCATTCTGGAAAAGTTGACAAAATCCAAGATTCTCTGGTAATGTCTTTCACGTTTGGCATAGTCCATTCCTCCTCAAAAAATGATTGATTTCTATGCTTCTAGTATAGTCTGCTTCAGGGGATAAAAAAAGACCAAATAAAACACAGGTCTGTGTTCAAAGCTGGACTATGAAGCAAGACTTGCTCTTATCCCTTTTTTAAGAAAATACTCCTTTTTCAGCTAAAAAGCTAGGAACTATTTCCTAGCTAATATTTTTCATCCAGTCTTCTGTGTCTTCAGCGGAGCCAGTCAGCAGTTTCTCGTGGACTAATTTTTGAATTTTTTCTTTTAATTCCTGAGTGCGGCTGACATCTTTTACATAGCATGATAGCAGTTTTTCCAAATCATGATTAAAAGTGTTGGCCTGTTCAGGACTCTGAGTCATGACAAAATGACTGATATTGAGAATATCCTCATGATCCAAAATCGGATGAACCTGAATGACTGGCAGATCTGTCTCCAAATCTTCATTGGTAGTGATTAACAGATCAGCAGTGAGCACATCTTCGACACTTTTGAACTGCTCGGTTGTAAAGACAGCTTCCAAACGCTCATTAGGCAAGTAATAACGGCATTGTTTCAGCAGTAGCTTTGAAAGGCCCACTCCTTCATCACAGACCAGATAGATTTGTCGATTATCCTGCTGCTCTGCTTGACTATTTTTCAAAGAGCCTCCGATATGGATAGTCAGATAAGCAATATCGTCATCTGTCAGCGCCACAAACCACGCTTCTTCTAAAATCACAGCAGAGGATTTTGTAAAAGTAAATAAATCAGCATACTTGGACTTTATGAGACGCGTGAGCGGATTTTTGGACATAATGCCGTAGGTCTTGCGAAAGAGCAGCGCCTTACAGTGGGTTAGGAGATTACGCAGCAAGTCATCCCTATTCTCAATCTCATAGGAAGAAGCTTCAAAACGCCAGAGAAAGGCCTCCAGAGCCTCCTGCAGTTGGGCAAAATCCTGACTAGTCGCATGAATATCCTTATCCTTACGATAAGACAGTAAAAGCACGGCCAGAAGCGAGATTTCAATATCATTCAGTCGAATGTCTAGCTCATGCTCCATGCGCTCACTCAAGAGCTTGGCCACCCGATACTCGATCCGCTTGCGAATGAGACTAAATTCCTGAGAGATACTGTTCTCTTCTTTCGCTTCCAGCTCCATATTGCGACAGCTGAGTAGCAGATAAGGCAGTACTTCCAGCATAAAGCCAATCTCATGACTGTTGATTTTTTTGCCCAAGTCCTGCTCTACTAAGGGAACTTGCTGACTGAGAAAGCTCTGTAGTTGATGAGATAGGAGCACTTCTCCATCAAAGAGTTCCTTGAACTTCTTCACCAAAACATCTACGAAAGCTTGGCTGCCCTCAATAAAAATATGATAGAGCAGGGAGTGCACATATTGAATCTTATTAAGAGGATGGCAGTCCAGATAATAGCCTCTGGCCTTGGTAGAATATAAGTTAACTAAATACTGCTCTGTCGTCAGTTGATTGCGGATATCGTTTAGGTCATTAAGCACGGTATTGCGCGAGACATCTGTCAAATCCATCAGCTTTTCGATGGTCACCCGCTCCTTGGCCGTACAGATATAGAGGGATACGAGCTGCATGCGCTCATTTGCACTCAGGATGTAGCTGTGGGTATCCACATGAAGCAACAACTCTCGGCACAAATTCTTCTGCTGCTCTGTCAGTAAAATCCCCACCCGCGGCTGGCTAACAATCTCTTCTTCATAGTCCGCCAGAGCATCATTGATTTTTTCCAAATGATAATAAACTTTTCTGCGCGATTGGCCCAGCTCTCGGGAAATAGTCATAATAGTAGCTGCTTCTTGCAGCCCAATCAGGTAGCGCAAGAGTTCACAACTTGTTTTATCCAATAAAATCATGATTCCTCCTTTAAAAAATATTTACAGGACATTATAACATTAGGATATTACAATATGATGAACGAGACGTGACGACAACTCCTAATCCCTTCCCAGCCGACCTACTGCTCAAACGACAAAAGGAGAGAGCATCTGTCTCTCCAACTTGCAAAGCATTTCTAGTAAACTTTGCTTAACCTCTCTGTCCATAATAGGCGTTAGGACCGTGTTTGCGCAAATAGTGCTTGTCCATCAGATATTTAGGTGCTGGCTTGACGCGTGGATTAATCTGCTCTGTAAAGCGCGCCATCTTAGCCACTTCTTCCAGCACAACGCTATGATAGACTGCTTCTTCCGGCGACTTACCCCAAGTGAAAGGACCGTGGTTGCGCACGGTGACGCCAGGTACTGCCATTGGATCAATGTCACGCTCGCGGAAGGTCTCAATAATCACACTGCCTGTTTCCAACTCATAGGCGCGGTTGATTTCATCCTCAGTCAGAGAACGAGCTGCTGGAATGGGACCATAGAAATAGTCTGCATGAGTCGTCCCGTAGAAAGGAATATCCCGACCAGCCTGAGCCCAGCCAACAGCCTCTGTCGAGTGCGTATGAACAACACCGCCAATCTTAGGGAAGGCCTTATAGAGTTCCACATGGGTTGGAAGATCAGAGGAAGGATTGAGCTCTCCTTCTACAAACCGGCCGTCCAGATCTGTAACTACCATATTTTCTGGCGACAGCTTTTCATAAGGGACTCCGCTAGGTTTAATCACGATGTAGCCAACCTCTCGGTCAATTGCAGAGACATTGCCCCAGGTAAATTTGACCAAACCGTGCTGGGGCAAGGCTACATTGGCATCATAGACACGTTTTCTCAATTCTGGTAAGAGCATTACATCAACCCCGCTTTCTCAATGAGTGGATAGAGGAAGTCTTTGGCTTCCTGAATGGCTGCTTTGGTTTCTTCTACTGTCTCGCAGTTTTCAGACCACATTTCAATAAGGAATGGCCCCTGATAGTTGGTCTGCTTGAGGACAGCAAACATTTCTTCCCAGTCAACGCAACCCTTGCCAAAAGGCACATCTCGAAACTGGCCTTTGGACTGCTCGGTCACGGCATAGGTATCTTTCAAATGCAGGGCTGCAATAGCTTGATGCCCCAGCAGAAACTCACTGTAAAGGTCATTGTGCCAGGCAGAGACATTGCCTGTATCCGGATAGACAAAGAGATAAGGCGAATTGATTTCTTTCGCGACAGCCAGATATTTCTCAATGCTGTTGATAAAAGGATCATCCATAATCTCAATCGCCAGCATGACCTGAGTCTGCTCCGCCCAATCACAAGCCTGGCGGAGATTTTTCAGGAAACGAGCACGAGTTTCAGGAGATTTCTCCTCATAATAAACATCGTAGCCTGCTAGCTGAATGACCCGTACTCCCAAGTCCTGAGCTAGCTCGATACACTGCTTCATAGTTTCCAGTGACTTAGCTTCCAGCTCTGGATCATTGGAGCCCAGCGGGTAGCGGCGATGGCCGCTAAAGCATATGGTCGGAATGCGGACGCTGCTTTCATAAATGGCCTTTACTAACTCCAGCCTCTGCTCCTTAGACCAGGAAAGGCGAGCTAGACGTTCGTCCGACTCATCCACCGACATTTCGACAAAGTCAAAGCCTAGTTCTTTGGCAAAAGCTAAACGCTCAGGCCAGGAAAAATGCTTGGGTGTCGCCTTTTCATAAATTCCAATTGGACGTGCCATGGCTTACCCCCAAATTCGCTTGATTTCATCTTTAAAGGCCCGCGCAGCAGCAGCCGGATCTTCAGCCTCAGTAATACCGCGTCCAGCAATGAAGGTGAAGACATCAACTCCTTCAAAGAGTTTGAGCGTATCAATATTCAGACCGCCTGTCACTGATACACGGAAGCCCATTTCAATCAGCTTCTTGACCTTATTAAGATCCTTTTCTCCCCAAGTTTCCCCAGCCAAAAGAGCATCACGGGATTGGTGGTAAATAGCCTGAGAAATACCTGCATCCAGCCAAGTCTGAGCCTGTTCATAAGTCCAGTCTCCGTAGAGTTCAACCTGAATTTCCCCACGTTGGCCGCGCTCTTCCTGAATAGCTTTCAAGGCTGCCTTCATGGTTGGAATGGTGGCTGAGCAAATACAGGTCATCCAGTCTGCACCACGCACTGCATTGTTTTTAGCTACGGTTCCGCCGGCATCCGCACACTTGGTATCAGCCACGATGATTTTCTCTGGGAAAAGGCTGCGGAGCACTTCAACAAGCTCGCTTCCCACCTGCAAGAGACAGACCGTTCCTGCCTCAATGACATCTACTTCATGGCCGACAGAGACAGTCGCCTTGATGGCTCCCTGCAAGTCCGAATGATCCAATGCTACCTGTAAATTTGGAATCTGTTTTGACATCTTTTTACCTCTCTTCTTAGTTTCAATCATATTCTAATCTTTCTAAGCATCCATCAGGAATCCAGATCCAAGCCCTGCAAGTAAGGACTGTCCTTTGATTCCTCTATCAGAGCCAGCACTTCTTCGTCACTCTTGCAAGCCTTAATCCGCTCAATGGAATTTTCCAGCTCAAAAAGTGCAATAATCTGCGGAATGGCTACGCTGGTATGAATCTTGGAGCTGGTAGCCGCCAAAGAAAGCAGAACACTGACCTCCTTACCATCTGAAAAAGTGACTGGTTCTGTCAGCGTAATCAGGGAGAAAGCGTCGCGATTAACCCCAGCTTCTGGTCTGGCATGAGGCATCGCCATGCCCGGCATGAGAATGTAATAGGGGCCATATTCTTCTGTCGACTCGACGATGGCATCGTAGTACTGAGGCTGAACAGCACCGCTCTCAATCAAGGGATCTACAGCCAGTTTGACTGCTTCCTGCCAAGTCGCGGCTGAAAGACCCAAACGAATAGACTTGTTGTCTGTCAATGCTTGTTTTAAATTCATTTCTCTTCCTTTCATTAGATACAAGGGGCATCCTCAATCCTTTCCAGAATTTTAGCCCCTGCTCAATCTCACAATAGATAATATAGGAAGGTGGGGCAGCCTAACCACCCCACCCTAACTGAGAACCCATCTTCATAGATATAAATTCTTACAATACCTGACTTAATTTTTCAGTGATTTCCTTATCATCCATCAAGTTATCCAAGCCGATTAATTTTCCATTGGTTCGGCCTTCCAATTCATTGATTAAATGCAGAGAAGCAATGACAATATCGTAGCCCGAAGCTAAACTTTTAGCTTCTCCGACACTGCAAGAATTGACCGTAAAGTCTGTTTGTCCCAAATTACGAAGTGCATTTTCCACTTTCATTTTAATCACCATAGATGATCCCATGCCATTTCCGCATGCTGTTAATACTTTAACCATTTTAGTTTCCTCCGAAATCTTATTTTATATTAATCTTCTGCCTGTACCTGACCTTGATAGTAGGCTTCCTTATCCTTCGCTCTAGCGAATTGCAGCTGAGGAATGAGTAAGAAGAAGAAGCAAACCAGAGCGTAACCGATAATACCCAGATATTTGAAGATGTAGCCAAAGCCTAACCATGGAATTTCAAAATCGATATTACCGTGATATCCGCCGTAAGAAGCCAAGCCTAGCAGAGCCACACAGAGAGCACCAAGGGCTACCTGCAGCACACCTGAAATAAATGATAGGACAAGGGCTGCTTTCCAACCACCACGCTTGTCGGCATAGACTGCAATCGCTGCATTGTCAAAGAAGACAGGAACGAAACCAGTGATAATCAGGATTGGATTTTTGAAAACAATCAATAGTACAATGGTAATCAGTTGACCAACCAAACCAAAGGCAAAGCCGGAAAGAACGGCATTTGGTGAGCCAAATCCATAAGACGCTGCCACATCCACCGCTGGGAAGGAACCTGGCAAGAGCTTGCTTGAAATACCTTGAAAGGCATTAGTCAGTTCTGATACGAACATGCGCACCCCTTGCATGAGGATGAAGAGATAGACTGAGAAGGTAAAGGCTGTCTGAATGATATACATATAGAAGTCTTGCTTGGCAGGGTCAAATGGTGTACCAGTCGTGATAACTTCTTTGTTGGCCATAACATCTGGTCCCAAGACTAAGAGGATAGCACCGAAGAAGACTAGCATCAAAGTTGCAGAAGCAACGACAGTATCATGGAAGATAGACAGGAACTTAGGCAGCTTCAGATTGTCCAGATTTTCTTCTTTTTTACCAAAGAAAGGCGCAACCTTATCAACGAACCAGATGGCAAATTGCTGCTGGTGACCGATGGCGAAACCACCATCTCCAGTCAAACGCTGAGTAGCTTCGACAGTCATATTGGAACTGACAGCCCAGTAGAGACCACAGATGAGGCCGATAGCCAAAGTTCCCCAGCTATTGCGCAGCTGCGGTACCAGCAAGAGCACCATCAGTGATACAGTAGCAGCCTGCTGAACCATGATGTGACCAGTGATGAAGAGAGTCCGAATCTTAGTGACCTTACGGAAAGCTACTAGTAGGATGTTGAAGCCAAACCCAATCAAGAGAGCTGTTGTAGCTGTTCCGACAAAGTTTGGGAATTCTTCCGCAATCTTTGTATTCGCCGCTGTCAATCCAAAGTAAGGATCAATGACTGCAGCCCCAATTTTGAACTTAAAGTTCAGGGCTGCCAGAATTGGTCGGAAAGTATTCACCAGACCGGCTGCTCCGGCATTAAGAATCAAATAGCCGACCGTTGCTTTAATGAAGCCAGCGAACACATCGTGGGCCGGTTTCTTGAGCAGTGCATAACCGATTAGCACCAAAAGGCCGACGAAGAAAGCTGGATTTTGCAGAATGTTCTGCGAGAACCAATTTAGAATATTAAGAAGGATATTCATGGTAACTCCCCTTTATTTTTTATTTTTCTTATTCTTATAGATTTATTATAAATCTTGAAAACGGTAACAAAAAGACCAAGAATTACACAGGTGACTGTTCACTCTTGGACTGTCAAAAAAATCTGCCCATAAGGACAGAAAAAAGTAAGAAAGTGAGCATCGCTGCTCCTAAGTTCGACTGCGCCTCTGGCTTGTCTCATTAAGTTTTTTCAGAACGTAGTTTTCGCTTACGCTCAAACTGCATCAATGCCTCTAAGCTCTGCTCGACTCTGCGAGCCGGCAATTGCTAAGAAATTAGCGGAACGTAGACTTCGCCTGCGCTCAGTCTGCATCAATGCCTCTAAATTCGACGGCGCCCACGGCTTGTCTCATTAAGTTTTTGCGGAACGTAGTTTTCGCTTACGCTCAAACTGCATCTATGCCTCTAAGCTCTGCTCGACTCTGCGAGCCGGCAATCGCTAAGAGGCATAGAAAAACCCAGCTATCCAAATGGTTAGCTGGGTTAGGGTTGAGCTACATCATAGTTTTAAACTATCCTGCGGCCTTTTGATGAATAGTGATGCCATATTTTTCATGGTTTTCTTCATACCAATTAATTAAGGCCATCGCAGTTTGATAAGTAATGTTTTTAATTTTGCTGGTTCCTTTAGTTAAGGTCAGGATACTCATCTTGCTGATGTTTGCATCCGTCGCAATTCGATAACTAGTTAAGGTTCCATTAACTAACAACTGAACAACAGCCTCGACTTTCCTATAGTCGGGCATGGTTGTAATATCCAACTTTTTCATAATTAAATCCTCTCCTAAAATTTAATTTACTAATCCATTATACACTTTTTTCTGACATTTACATATATAAAAACTTGAAAATGTACAAAAAAATTAGAACATAACTCATTGAAATGTCAACTTTTTTCATTTTTTACAGACTTTTGATAGCCTTTTACCTCTATTAAATAAAAAAAGAATCAACATTATCGTCTTTTGTTACTCTGTTAGCTCGACTTTCCATACTCCTGTTTTTTTCTCCATTTCCGTATAGCTAGGCCGACGAGTAGATAAAGAGTAGTCGGAATCATCCCCACTGAAAGCGAGAAGAGGAAAGCTTGATTTTTTTTACCGAGACAAATCCTAGTAATAGTAAAGGATTTATAACTGCATCCTCCATAGTGTACATAATTACCAGGGGCAATACAGACTTAGTAATTCTAAAAATCTCTGTATACATAACCGTCCAGCATGAAACAGTTATCATCCCGATAAGGAAGAATGTAAACCTTCCAAACAGATTCTTCAAAAATATTTTTTATGAATTGAGTCCCTACATGTGTAAGCAAGATTCCAAGATAGACCATGAGCTCAACCTTCACATCTGTCACTCTGATGCCTTGTGTCATCAGTCCCAAGAGTATCACTATCATCGTAACAAGAGGTAGACTAAAAAGCCAATCAGGTATAATTTTTTATTATTCTTAAAATTAATGAAAAACCCCGCCTCTTTTCAGCCGTCTTCGCCAAAGTTTCGGAGAAAGAGGGTACAGATTAACGGGGGTTCCAGCCAAATCAGCATCCTAAAAAGCCGCTTCCTATCTCTGTTCCGATATTTTCGTAATGAGCCTGGCCGGTTATTTTATCAACAACATAACCAATCCAGCCGCATAGAGTGCTGAGAATGGCAAAGATAATGACATTGAGCTTAATTGTAGTTACTGTTTCATAGCAGTCTGCTTTCGTCAAAAATTATTCATCTCTCTTGTTTTAAATCCTTCTGCATAAAGCTGATCCCCCTGATAGGCTAATATACTGGCTTTATAAAGTTGCTTGCTTTTAGGTTCTGTTAAGGAGAGTCAAGTTGATATTTTGGAATAAACGCTAATTTATTTCCAGAAAGGAGAGTTATTTGAAATTCATACTCAGCAAAAAAGACCTGCCGTCATCTAAGAAGGAGGTCTTTGAAAATTTAGTTGACTTAGTAAGCTTTATTCTGCCTGCTTGTCTTCTTCAGATGCGGCAGCGCCTTTTTCCCGGATAACCAAGACACCATCTTCCAAATCGGCCGTCAAGTGCTTAGCATCTAGATTATCCAAGTGGAAGTCAGTCACCTTGTCACGAATTTGCTGCTCGATGACACGGCGGAGTGGACGAACACCCATGACTTGGTCATAACCAGCATCGCGCAGGAATTCCTTAGCTGCATCAGATACAGCCAGATCAATTTCTTTCTTGCTCAAGGTTTGATTTACTTCGATCAACATGAGATTCACAATCTCCATCAAATCTTCTTTCTTGAGATGAGAGAACACAATAACCGCGTTGAAACGATTGAGGAATTCTGGACGGAAATAAGCTTTGAGTCGATCCATCAGATCTGGTTTTTCTGCATCCTCTTCCAAGCCTGCTTCATAGCCAAATCCGGCATTGGAAGTCGCAATGATGACCGTGTTCTTGAAGTTGACTGTATTCCCTTGACCATCCGTCAAACGACCATCATCCAGAACTTGAAGGAGAAGGGTAATCACCTGTGGATCCGCCTTTTCAATCTCATCCAAGAGAATGATAGAGTATGGATTGCGGCGCACTCGCTCGGTCAAGGTATTGCTGTTATCATCATAGCCGACATAGCCCGCAGTGGTACCAATCAGCTTGGAAACGGCAGTCCGGTCGGAGTATTCTGACATATCCAGACGGATGATGGCTTCCTTGGTACCGAACATATCTAGAGCCAGCTGCTTAGCCAGCTCAGTCTTGCCGACACCTGTCGGACCAACAAAGAGGAAGCTTCCGATTGGACGGTTGCCTTCATCAAAGCCTGCACGGTTTCGGCGGATAGCCCTAGCTACAGCTTCTACAGCCTTGTCTTGACCAATAACCTTGGCTTTGAGACGGTCATTCATGCCCTTGAGGCGCTCAATGTCGCTGGCACCCATTTGAGATACCGGCACACCTGTCATCCGCTCAACAGACTCTGCTACGTCGTTGACTGTAGCTGTCACCTTCATATCCTCAGTGTGGTTTTGAATTTTCTTTTCCAACTCTTCAATGCGGGTCTTGGCATTTAGAGCTGCTTCATAATCTTCTTTTTCAACAGCCGCTTCCTGCTTGTCTTTTTGCTCAGCAATCTCATTTTCAACCGCATGAACATCGGTTACTGGATGCTGGGCTGCCAAGTGGGCAGCAGTCACATCGACCAGGTCAATCGCCTTGTCTGGCAAGCTCCGTTGTGGAATATACTGGACAGAGTAGTCCACAGCTGCTTTCAGCACTTCATCTGGCAGGATGACATTGTGGTGCTTTTCATACAGGTCCCGAATGCCTCGAAGGATCTGATAGGTATCTTCGGCAGACGGTGCATTGACCTTGACTTCATTGAAACGGCGAGCCAGAGCTGCATTTTTGAGAATGGTGTTACGATACTCGTCCTGAGTGGTAGCCCCGATAACTGTCAACTCTCCACGAGAAAGTGCTGGTTTGAGAATATCCGCCATGCCCTTAGAGCCACTATCTCCACCGATAGATCCTGCTCCTAGGATTTGATGGATTTCATCAAAGAAGAGGATAATGTTGCCGGCTTCCTTGACTTCATTGACCAGGTTTTGGATATTTTCTTCAAAGCTACCACGATATTGGGTTCCAGCTTCCAGACCGGAAATATCAACAGAAATAATTTCCTTATTCTTGATAGCCGCTGGCACATCACCGTTGACGATAGCCTGAGCCAATCCTTCTACGACAGCTGTCTTACCAACTCCGGCGTCTCCGACCAATACAGGATTGTTCTTGGTTCGACGAGAAAGGATTTCTGCAGTTTCTTGGATTTCCTTATTGCGCCCAATGACTGGATCTAACTTACCATCACGAGCTTCCTGGGTCAGATTGCGACCCAGCTTAGCCAGGATACCATCTTGCTTAGGTCCTTGAGCAGTAGCTTGTCCAGTCTGCTCACCTGTTCCTTGACCAGGGAGCTTACCAGTAGCCCGGTACTGAGCAAACTCTTCCGGTGTGACCTCTCTACCATTAATCAAGTAGCGCCGATGTTCGCTGTTGTAGCCACCCATGCGCCCCATGAGTTGGTTGAAAAGGTCGTCCATATTGTTAAAATTGTTGTAGTTGTTGTTCATAGCATTACCTCGCTTTTTTCATATTTTGCTTTACATAATTTTTGATTTTACCAAAGTTTCAGATAAGAAATCTCTTCCTTATCCACTATAAATTTTGATTTGGGAGATCTTCTGCAATCTATTATTTTACATAACTTATTCTCTTTTCAAAAATCAAGACTGATTCAGTCTCTATTTTTATGAGTGATTTGATCTCTTTCAGAAGAAGATAATTTTACATAATTTTTAATCCTCCCAAAAATAATTGCCTTCCGGCTGTATTCATACCTTCTGATTAAATTTACGTAAACTTTTTTGTTTACAGTTGTAATTTTATCATGACAGAATTTATTTGTCAATAGATTTTACATAATTTTTTAAAATAAATTTACAGTTGTAATCGAAGTTATCGTTTAGGTCCTTTTCGTTCCTATAAAGACGCTTTTTTATAATAAAAATCTGGACATAATCCAGATTTTTAAATCATATACTCTACACTATAGCTGGCATCGGACAGAATGCGGGACAGAAACTGTTGGGTCCGCTCTTCCTTTGGACTGCTGAAGAATTCCTGAGGAGGGTTTTCTTCGACGATATGACCTCCGTCCATAAAGATGACATGGTTAGCCACATCACGGGCAAAGCTCATCTCGTGGGTCACAACGACCATGGTCACTCCCTCCTGAGCTAGCTGCTTCATGACACTGAGAACTTCACCAACCAATTCCGGATCTAGGGCCGAAGTTGGTTCATCCAGCAGGATGACATCTGGCTTGACAGCAATGGCACGGGCAATTCCAATCCGCTGCTGCTGGCCGCCTGATAGCTGCGAAGGATAATAGTCCTTGTAGGCCAAGAGGCCCACGCGCTTCAAGGACTCTTCCGCAATCTCAAGCGCTTCTTCCCTCGGTATCTTACGAGCGATCACTAAGCCCTCTAAGATATTTTCAAGGGCTGTTTTATTGGCAAAGAGATTATAATGCTGAAAGACAAAGGCTGTCTTTCTACGAATTTCCAAAATCTCCTTTTTGCTGAGTTTAGCCAAATCATAGTCCTTACCAGACAAAGTCAGCTGGCCGCTATCCGCTTTTTCTAAGTGATTCAGACAGCGCAGAAATGTTGTTTTCCCAGAGCCTGAGGGTCCCAGAATAACCACAACATCACCTTGATTGACCTTGAGACTGACATCTGCCAGCACCTGGTGCTCTCCAAATCGTTTGGAGATATGTTTTACTTCTAACATAATCTTTCCTTCCTAAGCAAGAGCATAGCGCTTTTCCAAGCCCCTAAAAATCCACTGAATCAAGCCACAAATAATGAGATAAATAACAAAAATCACCAGATAAGACTCTGAATACTGGTAAGAATGGGAGGCCTCTATCTTAGCCAAGGCTGTGATATCCTTGACCGTCATGACAAATACCAGCGAGGTTCCCTTGACTAGATTGATAACCAGATTGGCCAGATTGGGCAGGGCAGAACGCAATGCCTGAGGAAAAACAATCCTCCGATAGGCTTGAAAATTCGTTAAACCAATCGCCTGCGCCGCTTCCAACTGTCCTTTATCCACTGTCAAAATGGCAGAGCGCAGAATTTCCGACAAACTGCCTGTCGTCATCAGGCTATAGATGATGAAAGCATAGTAAAGCGGATTGAACTTAAAGACGTCTACCTGACTGCCCAGACTTTTGAAAATTTGATTCAGTAAGCTAGGAAAAAGACTGTAGAAAAAGAGAATGAGCAAAATGGGCGGCGTCGCCCGAATGAAGGCCAGATAAACCACCGAAAAGGTCCGCACACCTCGAACTTTATAAATCTGTCCCAGAGCTAGAAGCAGAGCCGGAATAAAGCTGAGCAGAATAGCCACCACCATAATGATCAGGGTTACTGGAATGCCTTTCAGAGTAACCAGAAAGGTATTTACAATATAATTCAAATCCATGCTTTACCTCTCCTTGACAGTCAGACTTTTTTCCAGAAGCTGGGAAGCCAGTGAAACCACTAGGGCAATCCCCCAGTAAATCAAGGCCACCGCTGTATAGGTTTCGAGGGAATAATTGCCCAGATTCCGGCTGATGAGATTTTGTCCTGCTCCCATGACATCAACTGCTCCAATCGTATAAGCCAGCGCAGCATCCCGCATGAGGTTAAGCAGAGCGGTAGTGAGATTGGGTAGGGCGATGCGAAAAGCCTGTGGTAGGACGATGCGCAGAAAAGTCTGCATCGGTGTCAAGCCAATACTGAGACCTGCCTCGGTCTGTCCCTTGGGAACAGCAAGATAAGCTGCCTTGAAGACTTCCGCAATCATAGCCGCAAAGAGCAGAATCATGGTGATGATGACAAAAACAGTCCGCGACCAATTATTGATATCCAGCCCCAGCCACCATTCTAAAAACTCTGGAATGCCATAAAAAACCAAGAAAAGCAAGACAATAGGCGGTGTACATCTAAGAATAAATATATATCCTCTAGCCAGGCCAGCAAAAGACTGCTCCTCAGCAATCTGACCCCAAGCCAACAGACCACCCAGCAATGAGCCAATCAATGCTGTCACAAACATAATCCATAAAGTGGTCGGCAGAGCCTGCAGCAGACTAGGCAGCAGGCCAAAGACACGGGATAAGTCATACGAGACCATAATTTTCTTCTCCTTCGACAGTGATTAGATAGAATAAGCTTCTCCTGGACGGGCACTTTCAGATTGGAGCAGCCTTGCTCTCTCTTTGAAAATTCCTTCAAACAGCATCAAGGTCAGCTTAGAAGCCACCAGCACTGTATTCAGCTAGCTTCTCAGTCAGCCTTTGATTTTCCGTGATCAGCAGACAGCAGCCACTAATCCTTGTCCACATAAGAGAAGACATCTTCTCCGAAATATTTCTCAGATAGTTTAGCCAAGGTTCCGTCTTTTTCCAGTTCCTTAATTGCCTTCTCGTATGCTTTGGCAAATTCTTCATTTTTTTCGTTTTTATGAAGCAGGGGATAGGTCGGAATCCCCTTGTAAGGAAACCAAGTCAGTTGATCCGCATACTGATGGTAAGAACCTTCCTTGTCCGTCACTGCTTTTTCAAACGACAGCTTGATGTCAAAGAAAGCATCGTAGCGCCCTTCCAGAACCCAAGCATAAGCATCAGCTACCTTGAAGGACTCTGCTGCAGTCAAATCAATAGGAGCACCGCTATGCTTTTTGTTATACTCTTCGATAACGGCCCATTGAGCATTCTGCGGAGAGATTGGTACCAGCTTACCCTTTTCCTTGGCAAAATCATCAATAGTCTTGTATTTTTCAGCGTCTTCCTTTCGGATAGTGAAACCGATAATGCTAGCCCCGATTGGGCTTTCTGGAATGATGAACTTCTTCGCCCGCTCTTCGGTGTACCATGCTCCCTTGGTTCCAATATCATATTTCCCAGATTCCAGACCGACTAAGAGATCCTCGTCACTAGTACCAGTATATTCAAACTGATAGTCTGGCAACTTCTCATCAATGGCCTTGAGAACAGCAACCTCATAGCCATCTGATTCTCCCTTTTCATCCACAAAGTCATAAGGAACATAGTTCTGTGTATGTGCCACTTTCAAAGTCGTGACCTTACCGCTGCCTGATGCAGAGCTGCTTGTCTTGTTAGATGAAGCACCTGTCAAGGTTCGCCCCAAATAAGTCGCCGCTACAATAGCAATCACTGCTGCTCCACCAATAATCCATTTTTTCTTGCTCATTCTTTCGTCTCCTTCTTATGTTAAGCTTGCTGCTTGGCGAACCCACTGAATCCGCTCTGTCTTAATATCGCTTGGAATAGTACAGTCAGCCCCGATAATCAAAGCTTCCTTGCCAGCCTCTGCTATCAGTCGCTTGGTCTCGTCTTGAATAGCCGCTTGACTGCCCGTGTAAAGCAGGCCGTCCTTGCCATTTTCAAAGCCACCCAGAACAGTGCGACCGCCAAACAATTCCCGTCCCTCCGCTAAGCTGATGCCTTCTGGCCCCACTGCCCAGTTGATGACCTGAGCTGGATAATCTGTGAAAAGATGAACATCATTTCGCGCGCCTTCGTAACCGCAAATGTGCAGGATATTCACTCCGCCAGCGGCATTGGCTGCTTCCAGCACCGCCAATTCACTAGGAGCAATAAAAGCCTTATAGTCTTCAGCCGACACCCGTGCATCCTGAATGCTCTGAACGCTGAGGTAGATTCCATCCGCACCAGCTTCCTTGATAATCCGCTCCGTCAGAGCTGCAATATCTTGAGCAATCACATCCAGCACCCGCTTCGTGAGCACTGCATCCTCTGCCAGGAAATCTGCAATGATATCATCCCCTCCGGCAACCTTACCGACCAACCATTTGAAGTAGGTCACTGGCGCAAAAATATTGTAAATAGCGACCAAGTCCTCTGTAAAGCCAGCCCTAATCTTCTGAACCAGTTCCACCTGCTCACTAATCCAAGGGTGGTCAGCACCTAGCGGCTCAATATCTGCTAACTCCTTGATAGATTGGACTTTTTTCAAGAGTTCATTAGGATAGGAAAAATAACCATCACTCATCAACTTGATAAAGTCTGGGTCGACTTCTGCCAGAAAAGCTTGATGACCAGCCAGATTTTTATCAATAATGGCCTGATTTCCAAAACCAGCCAGCCACTCATCCTCGCTGGTAAAATGATGCCAGAAACCAACTGGCACTCGGTCAACGGGCTCTCCTCTGAAAGCCTTCAGTACTAATTCTCTTTTTGAAGTCATCTTCTCTCCTTTTTTATTATCCTTATTTAGCCAATGGGTTGTTTTTTAGCTTGCTCATTGAGCTAAGTCAACCTTTTAGTAAAAATTCTAATCAGACAAGAGCAGAGCAGCGATATCATTGGGCTGCATCAATCCAGTTGATTGCTCAGGCAGTCTCTTGAGCACCTGCAAATCATCTTCTTTTTTGTCTGAAGACTGGTGAGCGTAAATTTGACCGATGCTCAGAAATGTTCCTATTATCAAGAATATCAGAGCAAGAGCAGCAAGCCTTTTTTGATACCAGTTCATCTATCTTCCTCCTTGAAAGAGTTGAAAATTACTCTTTGATTGCTTTGGCAAATCTATCAGAACTGACTAGCTGCCTGACGAATCCAGTCCAGTCTTTCTACTTCGAAATCATCTGGTACAGTGCAGTCAGCCCCTAGAATCACTCCTTGACTGCCAGTTTCAGCCAGCAGCCGCTTGGTCTCAGTCTCTAACTCTGCACGACTGCCCGTATTTAGAAGAGCTGCTCTGCCATTTTCAAAGCCGCCCAGGACAGTCTGACCGCCAAAGAGCTTGCTCCCTTCCGCTAAGCTGACTCCCTCATGATGGGTTGCCCAGTTAAACACTTGAGCCGGATAGTCTTTAAACAGTTCCAAATAATTGCTGGCCCCTTCAAAGCCGCAAATGTGGAGAATATTCTGACCACCAGCCGCATTGGCCGCTTCCAGGACCTTAACCGTACTAGGCTCAATATAACGACGATAACCGGCCGCATCTACCCGACCGTCTTGGATTTGCTGGGTACTGAGATAAATCCCCTCAATGCCCGCTTCCTCAATGATACGTCTAGTCAAAATAGCAATATCACCGGCAATGACATCTAAAATATGTCCTGTCAGCTCAGGATCCTCTGCTAGAAAATCTGCAATTTCTCTATCTCCTCGCGACCCTTCCCTGCGGAACCAGCGCTTGAGATAGGAGACCGGCGAAAAGATATTGTAGAAGGAAGCGAGGTCCTCCGGATAGCTTTCTTTCACAGCCTTCACCATCTCAATCTGCTGCTCAATCCAAGGATGATGCTCACCGATAGACTGGATAGCTGCCAAGTCCCGAATGGACTCAATATGATCCGAATAAAGCTCGCTGGGATACTTAAAGAAGCCATCGCTCATAATCTTGACAAAGTCTGGCCGTGCAGCTCGAACATAAGCAGCATGCCCCTCAACACTTTTATTGAAAATCACTGGATTGTCCAGGCCCAGCATCTTTTCCTCTTGGCTTACAAAGTGAAACCAGAATCCAACAGGCACTCGGTCAACTTCTTCACCCCGAAAAGCTCTCAGCACTAATTCTTTCTTGCTGGCCATTACTTCCTCCTTCTTTGAATTTGTAATATATCTTACCATCCCCTCCTTCTCCTGGGAAATATATTTTCCCTATCAGCCTGATTAAAAATATTTATCAAAGCAAAATAAAAAAGCTAGACTAAGCTAGCTTTTTCAAGGCTTTTCAGACTCTGCTGAACAACCTTGTTTTTTGTACCTCTTTTAGATAAGTACCATATATATTTTCTATAGACGAGATAGGTAATTTTTATCAAAAAACTGCTACTCCGATCTTACTTGCCCTTGGCCGCAAAATACTCCCGCACGAGCGGTGCAACCTTGGTGCCAAAGAGTTCGATAGACTGGAGAACCTGCTCATGCGGAAGCGATCCCAACGGCAGATGCAGCATGAAGCGGTCCAGTCCCAGCTCCTCTATCATCTTGATCAATTTCTGAGCGACCTTTTCTGGGCTACCGACAAACATGGCCCCCTCTGGTCCTACCTGATCTAGGTATTGCTCATAGGTCATCTCCCGCCATTGAGGACGGTCCTTAGAGATAGCGTCCACTACCTGCTTGGTAGGATGGAAGTAAGTCCGGATCGCCTCCTCATTATCCTCCATGACCCAGCCCCAAGAGTGGGCAGCGATCTTCAACTTTTCATCTGAGTGGCCACTTTCCTGCCCAATCCGGCGATACGCATCCAGCAAGGGTTTGAAGCGCTTAGGCTGTCCACCGATAATGGCATACGCAATTGGCAGGCCCTTCTGGGCGACCTTAATGGTGGACTCGACATTGCCCCCCGTCGCTACCCAAACTGGCAATGTTTCTTGCACAGCCCGTGGGTAGACTTCCCGATTGTCAATAGTCTGCGTCAGCTTGCCCTTCCAATTTAGCCGAGTCTCGGCACTGGCATAGAGGAGCAGGTCCAGCTTTTCATCAAAAAGCTCTTCATAATCCTTCAAGTCATAGCCAAAGAGCGGAAAGGACTCGATAAAAGAGCCACGGCCAGCCATGACCTCTGCTCTGCCATTTGACAATGCATCAATCGTCGCATACTGCTGGTAGACTCGAATAGGATCCAAGCTCGACAGGACACTGACAGCACTGGTCAGGCGAATCTTCTCCGTCTTGATCGCACCAGCCGCCAGCACAATCTCCGGCGCAGAGACCGCAAAGTCCTCCCTGTGATGCTCTCCAATGCCATACACGTCCAGCCCCACCTTGTCTGCCAGCTCAATCTCTGCTACCAGCTGCCGAATCCGCTCGTCATGAATATAGGTTTGCCCTGTCCCCTCCAGCGGCGTTGTCTCTCCAAAAGTAGAAATACCTAATTCCACCATGTTTTTGTCCTCCTGATATTTAAGATAAAAATATTTTATCACTAATTAGTGATATATACAAAAATGATGCTCATCCTATTTGTCCATCTGTATGAAATAGGATGACTGTCGTCAGCATGGCTTTGCCATGGTCGAAAGAGACTTCCAAAGAGCATCGTCACCAAAATACCATACCAAAAGCCCCAGAAAAATCTGAGGCTTAGTATTATTATCAAGATTCGTTAGAAAGCTTACTCTACAGTGACAGACTTAGCCAGATTACGCGGTTTGTCAACATCCAGACCACGGTGCAAGGTTGCAAAGTAAGCAATCAATTGAGTTGGTACCACCATAGAGATTGGTGACAGGTAAGGGTGAACCTGATTGAGTACGATATCGTCACCTTCTTTAGCTACATTCTCCTCAGCAATAGTCAGCACCTTGGCACCCCGAGCTACGACTTCTGAAATATTGCCTCGTGTATGACTAGCCAAGACTTCGTCTGAAAGCAGGGCCAAAACCGGTGTTCCATCTTCAATCAGAGAGATCGTACCGTGTTTGAGCTCACCAGCCGCGAAACCTTCACACTGGATATAAGAAATTTCTTTGAGTTTTAAGCTAGCTTCCATCGCCACATAGTAGTCTTGACCACGGCCGATATAGAATGCATTGCGGGTCGTTTCCAGAAGGCCACGGACTTTATTGTCGATCAACTCCTTTTCTGACAAAGTGGACTCAATAGACTGCGCAACTATGGACAGCTCGTGAACCAAGTCAAAGGCTGCCGCTTTTTCAGAAGCATTGGCATCGCCAACAGCTTTAGCCAAGAAAGCCAAGGTTGCGATTTGAGCTGTATAGGCCTTAGTAGAAGCAACCGCAATCTCAGGACCTGCATGCAGCAGCATGGTATGATTGGCTTCCCGAGAAAGCGTAGAACCTGGAACATTGGTCACGGTCAAACTTGGAATACCCATCTGATTCGCCTTGACTAAGACCTGACGGCTGTCAGCTGTTTCACCAGATTGGCTGATAAAGATAAAGAGAGGCTTCTTGCTAAGGAGCGGCATGGCATAGCCCCACTCAGAAGCAATGCCCAGTTCAACAGGTGTATCCGTCAGCTCTTCCAGCATACGCTTAGAAGCATAGCCAGCATGGTAAGAAGTTCCAGCCGCAAGGATATAGAGACGGTCAGCTTCCTGAACAGCCTTGACAATATCCGCATCTACTGATACTTGCCCCTTATCATCTGTATAAGCGCTGATTAGCTTACGCATCACAGTTGGCTGCTCGTCGATTTCCTTGAGCATATAGTATGGATAAGTTCCCTTACCGATATCGGACAGATCTAACTCAGCAGTATAGCTTTCACGCTCCAGAGTATGCCCGTCATAATCTTGCACTTCCACACTGTCTTTACGGACAATAACCAGCTCTTGATCATGAATTTCCATAAACTGACTTGTCTCGCGAATCATAGCCATAGCATCTGAGCAGACCATATTGTAGCCTTCACCCAGTCCGACTAGAAGAGGGGATTTATTTTTAGCAACATAGATAACATCTGCATCTTCTGAATCCACCAAAGCAAAGGCATAAGAACCACGGATAATGTGGAGAGCTTTTTTAAAGGCTTCTAAAAGACACAAGCCTTCTTCTTCAGCGAATTTGCCAATCAGATGCACAGCAATCTCTGTATCTGTCTGCCCCTTGAAGTCATGACCAGCTAGATAATTATTCTTAATATCAAGGTAGTTCTCAATCACACCGTTGTGAACCAAGACAAAATGGCCAGTCTGTGAAGTATGAGGATGGGCATTGTTTTCACTTGGTTTCCCATGAGTAGCCCAACGAGTATGTCCGATACCAGTAGTCCCAGCAACATCAATGCCAATTTTAGCATGTAGGTCAGCGATACGACCGACAGACTTGACAAGACTAGAAGTTTTCCCTGTTGTTACAAAAATTCCAGCTGAGTCATAACCTCGGTATTCCAGCTTTTCCAAGCCCTGCATCAAGATATCAGTTGCATTGCGATTTCCGACAACTCCGACAATTCCACACATAACGTTACTTCTGATTTCTAACCTTAGAAACCAGCCCTTCTTATTGAAAATTGGTATAGTCTTCTTGGAGTATAAAAACTCCAACAAGGCTAGTATACACACTGTTTTTTGGTTTGTCAAGTGTAAAATTGGTATAGTTTTCTTTAAGAAAAGTATGCTTAGCTTCTCTTACCGCAAAATAGCTCCTTGAAGCATTTAGAAAAATGGACAGATATAACAAAAATGACTTTCTATATGACTAAAAATTTGGGGAAATAGAAGCTCAATAAACCACAGACCTGTCTTTGATGATTTTCACAAAGCAAGGTACAGAAAAAGAGACTCAAATGAGCCTCTTTCTTTTACCATTGAATTATTTAGCGATTTTCGCGAAGTATTCAAGAGTACGTACAAGTTGTGCAGTGTATGACATTTCGTTGTCGTACCATGATACAACTTTAACCAATTGTTTGCCGTCAACATCAAGAACTTTAGTTTGAGTTGCGTCGAACAATGAACCATAAGCCATACCTACGATATCTGAAGATACGATTGGATCTTCTGTGTAACCGTATGATTCGTTAGCTGCTGCTTTCATAGCTGCGTTTACTTCATCAACTGTTACGTTCTTTTCAAGAACAGCAACCAATTCAGTAACTGATCCAGTTGGAGTTGGAACGCGTTGTGCAGAACCGTCCAATTTACCATTCAATTCTGGGATAACCAAACCGATAGCTTTAGCAGCACCAGTTGAGTTAGGAACGATGTTTGCAGCACCAGCACGAGCACGACGAAGGTCACCACCACGGTGTGGTCCGTCAAGGATCATTTGGTCACCAGTGTAAGCGTGGATAGTAGTCATCAAACCTTCAACAACACCGAAGTTGTCTTGAAGTGCTTTAGCCATTGGAGCCAAGCAGTTTGTAGTACATGAAGCACCTGAGATAACTGTTTCAGTACCATCAAGAATGTCGTGGTTAGTGTTAAATACAATTGTTTTAACATCATTTCCACCAGGAGCAGTGATAACAACTTTCTTAGCTCCACCTTTAAGGTGTTTTTCAGCAGCATCTTTCTTAGCAAAGAAACCAGTTGCTTCAAGAACGATTTCTACACCGTCAGTAGCCCAGTCAATTTGTTCTGGGTCACGTTCAGCAGAAACTTTAACGAATTTACCGTTAACTTCGAATCCACCTTCTTTAACTTCAACAGTACCATCGAAACGACCTTGAGTTGTGTCGTATTTCAACAGGTGTGCAAGCATTACTGGATCTGTAAGGTCGTTGATGCGAGTAACTTCAACACCTTCTACGTTTTGGATACGACGGAAAGCAAGACGACCGATACGACCGAAACCGTTAATACCAACTTTAACTACCATTCGTGATTTCCTCCTTATGAAAATCAAAAAATTTTTATGTGAAAAGAGTAACTTGAGTTGCTACAAATCACCTTTCAACATTTCTATTATATACTTAATTGAGGTAAAATGCAACTGATTTCATTGTTATTAACAAGTATTATGAATTCTTTCACTAACTTTCATTTCTGCTTTCATTGATTTGAAAAAGCGAAGCAGTAACTTTTGAAAATGCAGGAATACAACTTACAAGATAAATCATTTACTCTTTTTATTAAGGGACGGTTCTATATAAATAGAAAAAGCACCCGCAAATGCGAGTGCCAAGGTTTGCTCAAAGATTAAGCTTCACCTTTGTTTTTCTTAATGATTTCTTCTTGTACTGACTTAGGTACATCTTCGTAGTGGTCAAATACCATCATGAAGGTACCGCGTCCTTGTGATGCTGAACGAAGAACTGTCGCATAACCGAACATTTCAGCAAGTGGCACATAAGCACGAACGATTTGGCTGTTACCATGCGCTTCCATACCATCAACACGTCCACGACGAGCTGTTACGTGACCCATAACGTCACCAAGGTTTTCTTCAGGAACAGTGATTGTTACCAACATCATTGGCTCAAGGATAGCAGGCTGAGCAGTCTTAGCAGCTTCTTTCAAAGCAAGTGAAGCCGCAACCTTGAAGGCTGTTTCAGATGAGTCGACATCGTGGTATGAACCATCGTAAAGTTTAGCTTTTACGTCAACGATTGGGTAACCAGCAAGGACACCATTAGCCATTGACTCAACCAAACCTTTTTCTACCGCTGGGATGAATTCACGTGGAACCACACCACCGACGATAGCATTTTCAAACTCGAAGCCTTTTCCTTCTTCGTTTGGTGTAAATTCGATCCAAACGTCACCGAACTGACCTTTACCACCAGATTGGCGTTTGAAGAATCCACGAGCTTGAGTTGGAGCACGGAATGTTTCACGGTAAGATACTTGAGGTGCACCTACGTTAGCTTCAACCTTGAACTCACGACGCATACGGTCAACAAGGACATCCAAGTGAAGCTCACCCATACCAGAGATAACTGTTTCACCAGTTTCAACGTTTGTTTCAACACGGAATGTTGGATCTTCTTCAGCCAGTTTTTGCAGAGCAATACCCATCTTGTCTTGGTCAGCCTTAGACTTAGGCTCAACCATCAGCTGGATAACTGGTTCTGGAACATTGATAGACTCAAGGATGATTTTAGCTTTTTCATCTGTCAATGAGTCACCAGTAGTTGTATCTTTCAAACCTACGGCAGCAGCGATATCACCAGCGTATACTGTTTCGATTTCGTTACGGCTGTTAGCGTGCATTTGCAGGATACGTCCGATACGCTCACGTTTACCTTTAGAAGTGTTCAATACGTATGAACCACTGTTCAAGACACCTGAGTAAACACGGAAGAAAGTCAAACGACCTACGAATGGGTCAGTCATGATCTTGAAGGCAAGAGCTGCAAATGGCTCTTCATCAGATGCAGGACGAGTTTCTTCTTCTTCAGTGTCTGGGTTGATACCTTTGATTGCTGGAATATCAAGTGGGCTTGGCAAGTAGTCGATAACTGCATCAAGCATCAACTGAACACCCTTGTTCTTGAAGGCTGAACCACACAATACTGGGAAGAATTCAACATTGATAGTTGCTTTACGGATACCAGCTTTCAATTCTTCGTTAGTGATTTCTTCACCTTCAAGGTATTTCATCATCAAGTCTTCATCAGTTTCCGCAACTGCTTCCACCAATTTTTCACGGTATTCTTGAGCTTGCTCAAGGTATTCAGCTGGGATATCTTCTTCCAAAATATCTGTACCAAGGTCATTAGTATAGATTTCAGCCTTCATCTTGATCAAGTCGATAATTCCGCGGAAGTCATCTTCTGAACCAATTGGCAATTGGATTGGATGAGCGTTTGCTTGAAGACGATCATGCAAAGTGCTTACTGAGTAAAGGAAGTCAGCACCAATCTTGTCCATCTTGTTAGCAAATACGATACGAGGAACTCCGTATTCAGTTGCTTGGCGCCAAACTGTTTCAGTTTGAGGCTCAACACCTGATTGTGAGTCAAGAACGGTTACCGCACCGTCCAAGACACGAAGAGAACGTTGTACTTCGATTGTGAAGTCCACGTGTCCTGGTGTGTCGATGATGTTTACGCGGTGGTTGTTCCATTGAGCAGTTGTCGCAGCAGATGTGATAGTGATACCACGTTCTTGCTCTTGCTCCATCCAGTCCATTTGTGACGCACCTTCGTGAGTTTCACCGATTTTGTGGATTTTACCAGTGTAATAAAGAATACGCTCAGTTGTTGTTGTTTTACCAGCATCGACGTGGGCCATGATACCGATATTACGAGTTTTTTCAAGTGAAAATTCGCGAGCCATTTGGTTATTTCTCCTATTAATTTATTTTACAGTTTATTATAACATTATTTAGCAAAAACGGATAGGCAGGACCTACCCGTTCTCAATGTTTATCTTGTTTTTGTTGGTCTCAACTTGTAGATAAGTTGAATTGAACTCGGGCTAAAAGCTCTTAGTATCTTATTCTTACCAACGGAAGTGTGCGAAGGCACGGTTAGCTTCTGCCATACGGTGAGTGTCTTCACGTTTCTTAACAGCTGCACCAGTATTGTTAGATGCATCCAAGATTTCTTTTGCAAGGCGGTCAACCATTGTGTGCTCACCACGTTGACGAGCAATCGTTACCAACCAGCGAAGTCCAAGTGTTGTACGGCGTTCTGGACGAACTTCAACCGGAACTTGGTAGTTTGAACCACCGACACGGCGAGCACGAACTTCAAGTACAGGCATGATGTTTTCCATAGCTGTTTCAAATACTTCCAGCGCATCGTTTCCAGTTGCTTCTTTGATTTGGTCAAAAGCTCCGTAAACGATAGAAGCCGCTGTACCACGCTTACCATCAAGCATAACGCGGTTGATAAGACGAGTAACTAATTTTGAATTGTAAAGCGGATCTGGCAATACTTCGCGCTTAGGCGCTTGGTTTTTACGACTCATTTATCTTTCTCCCCTTTCCTTATGCTTTTGGTTTTTTAGTACCGTATTTAGAACGGCCTTGTTTACGATCAGTAACACCTGCTGTATCAAGTGCACCGCGGACGATATGGTAACGTACCCCTGGAAGGTCTTTTACACGTCCACCACGAAGAAGCACTACGCTGTGCTCTTGCAGGTTGTGTCCGATACCTGGGATGTAAGCTGTAACTTCAATCAGGTTGCTCAGACGTACACGGGCAAACTTACGAAGGGCAGAGTTTGGTTTCTTAGGTGTCATAGTTCCGACACGGGTTGCAACTCCACGTTTTTGTGGTGAAGATACGTTTGTTTGAACTTTTTTATGGCTGTTGTAACCAACGTTCAAAGCTGGTGATTTAGATTTTTCTACTTTTGATTTACGCGGTTTGCGAACCAATTGGTTAATTGTAGGCATCTACATTCTCCTGTATTTTTTTAATTTTGGTGATGATACACTTGGTGACAGCTACCATCTGCGTGTACTTTTGCAACATTTGTCAGCACGTCTCTGTACACTTTTGAGAGACCAAAAGTAAAAAGTACCGTCTATCATTATAGCACGACGATACTTCTCTGTCAATACATTTTTTCTATTTTAAGCCTATCTCTGCTTATTAGATTGCTGCTAACTTATTGCTGCGGCTGAGCCACTGCTTCTTCTGATACAGCAGTTGGATTTTCAGAAACAGCGGCCTGAGCTGCTTCCGGATCAATCAAGACTGCTATCGCCTGAATACGGCTTTGGAATCTAGCCTTCGTCGCTGCATCCTTAACCTTCTCTACTGCAGTCTTAGCTAGCTGCAAATCTTCCAAAGTTTGCATGGTTTCAAGCTGTTTAACCGCTTCTTCTGCGCCCTGAACTGCTTGCTCCTCTTCCTGAATTTCTTTTTCCTGTGCTTCTTTTTGAGCAGAAGACAGTTGTAAGGAAGAGCTGCTTGATGCGATGCTGGCAGCTGAACTAACTGAATTTCTGGTGGAATTAGACTGACCCTGCACAAAAACCATGCCGGTAATCAGAATCCCAAATAAAATCGACAATACTCCTAAACGAATCCACAGCGGACTGTGGTCAAACTTTTCTAAAACTGTTTTCATCTATAATCTCCGCCCTTTTCCCTAATCAAAAATATTTCCAATTTCCACATCAATGGTATTCGCCTTGACATCAATATTGGTTACTTTCAAGAGCGATTTATAGTCCAGATAATCGCGATTGGCCTGCGCGTTGTCCGCAAAGACAGCTACACCTGCCAACTCAGAGTCAAACTCAGATAAGAGGCTAATCATCCCTGTAATGGTCCCCCCGCCTTTGAGGAAGTCATCCACAATCAAGACGCGGCTGCCGGCCTTGAGACTGCGCTTGGACAAGAACATCTTTTCAATACGATCTCCGCTGGAGCCCGATACATAGTTGACACTAACCGTTGATCCTTCTGTAATCTTTAAATCCCGACGAACGATGACAAAAGGTACATTGAGAACATTGGCTACTGCATTGGCCAAAGGTACACCCTTGGTCGCAACCGTCATAACTGCATCAATCTGCTGATCTTTAAAGCTTTTGGCAATAATCCGCCCGATATTATTCAAAATGGATGGAGTACTGAGCAGATCAGATAGGTAAATGTAGCCCCCCGGAAGAATCCGATTGCTTTCAGACAGCTGATCACAAAGACCTTGTACAATGGTCTTAGCTTCTGTATCGGAGATGGATGGGCTGAAAATCACTCCTCCACCGGCACCAGTAATCGTTTCTATAGTCCCAATTTCAATCTCTTCAAATGCACGCTTAATAATGACAATATCTTCTGAAATAGAAGATTTGGCAGATTCATATTTTTCTGCAAATGTATTTAAGCTTGTTAATTCATAAGGATGGTTAATCAAATAATTAGAAATAACCACCATACGCTCACTTCTTCTTAATTTCATTTTTTCACCAATTAAAGTTATTTTATTCATTATACCATAACAGAAACAAAAAAACGAACATTCTTTTCCAAGTAATGTCCATTTTTCGTATTTTACTGTTCAAGTTTTGGTTTGTAGAAAGAACGGCCTTCAAGAGCGAATATTTTATTGCTCATTTGACCTGGATCTACAAGCCCTAAGGCAGCAGTCATCATCATCATCTCCGCATCCAGATTATCAATCATGTGCAAGATTTCTGCCTCCATAATCTTAGGCCGGACAGGACTGCCATATTCCAAGAGACCGTGGTGGCTGAGAAGCACATGCCGCAGGACGATAACCTCTTCCTTGCTGTCATCAATTTTCAGCTCCATCAGGGTCTTGGTCAACTCTTCATCAATCAAAGCGATGTGACCAATCAGATTGCCTCGTACGGTGTACTCTGTATTTTCCGGACCGCTGAGCTCAATAACCTTGGCCAAGTCATGGAGCATGATCCCTGCGAATAACAAGCTTTTATTAAGCTGAGGATAAATGTCTCCGATAGCATCTGCCAGCTTGACCATGGTAGCGGTATGAAAGGCTAGACCAGACTCAAAAGCATGGTGATTGGTCTTAGCAGCTGGATAAGAATAAAACTCCTTATCATACTTGCTATAAAGCGAACGGACCACGCGCTGCCAGACCGAATTCTCAATCTTGAAAATCATCTGAGATAAATAGTCTCGGATTTCTTTCTGGTCTACTGGCGGTTTTTCCTTGAAATCCGCTGGGTCATTGGGCTCTCCAGCCTTAGGAAGACGCAGGGTCAGTTGATTGACCTGGGGTGTGTTATTGTAGACTTCCCGTCGGCCTTGCATATGCACGACCTTGCCAGCAGTGAATTCTTCAACATTATGTGGCTGAGCATCCCAGAGTTTACCCTCGATTACCCCTGTATCGTCTTGGAAAGTGAAGGCCAGATAATTTTTCCCAGCCCTTGTCTGACGGACTTCTGCTGACTTGATCAGATAGAAACCTTCAAACAGTTCATCTTTTTTCATTTGATTAATCTTCATTGTTTTCCCTTTCTTCTGAAAAATCAAGTAAGTTCAAATCGAGGTCTTGGTCAGACAGCTCAATATGGCGTAAGGTTCTTTCGATAGCTCCTGTCCGCCGGGTTAATAGTTCATCAATATTGCCCGAAGCATGCTGCAAATGTTTCTGTGCCTTGGTCAGAATGCCACCGAACTTGTTAAACTCGGATTTGACAGAACCCAGAACCTTGCTGATGTCGTCCGCACTTTTTTGAATATTGAGCGTTTTAAAGCCGACAGACAGTGAATTGAGTAAGGCAGATAGGGTAGATGGCCCCGCTACCACAATCTGCTCCTCCCGTCGCAAACTGTCAAAAAAGGCTGGATTGCGGACAACTTCCGAATAGAGACCTTCCGTTGGCAGAAACATAATTCCAAAATTAGTCGTAGCTGGCGGTGCCAGATATTTACTCTTAATATCCTTGGCAAAGCGTTTAACACTTGCTAAGAGAGACTTGCGATAGAGCTCAATTTCTTCCTTGCTGCCAGACTCATAAGCATCTTCCAAACGGTAGTAATCAGCTAGAGGAAACTTAGAATCAATGGGCAGATAGACATATTCATGCTCCGTCTGTCCTGGCAGTTTAATGGCATATTCGACACGCTCGCTGGAGCCGGCCACCGTCACAAACTCTCGCTCATACTGACTGGCCGTCATGATATCCTCGATAATCTGGCCCAACTGCAATTCCCCTAGAATCCCTCGGGTCTTGGTGTTGGAAAGGACCTTGTTCAGCGTGCCGACATCTCGGGCAACACTCTGCATTTCTCCCAGACCACGATTGACAGACTCCAACTGCTTAGAGACCGTTTCAAAAGAAGTCTGAAGACGAGTCTGAAGTGTTTTTTCCAGTTTCTCTTCAACGGTCTGCCGCATCTGCTCTAGACGGGTTTCATTGGACTCTTGGATTTGCCGCATACGCTCGTCAGTTTTATCCCGATTCTTGGTCAGGTTGTCACTGATTTCCATGCGCAGCTCTGTCAAGTTGCGATGCAAATCTGTCCTGACCTCGCTCAAACGGTCTCCCAGAGCTAATTCCAGCTCTTTCTGAGCCGTTTGCTTTTTCTGGCTTTCTTGCTCCAAGCGATAGTCCAACTGATCCGACAGATGATCCGCCTGATTTTCTAAGACTTGCTTTAGCGTCTCGGTCTGCTGACTAAGCTTTTGCCATAAAAGAAATGTCAGCACTAGATTTCCTAAAAGAATGAGGATGATTATAAACTCCATATCAGCTCCTGTCTTTGCTATAAATGACGACTGTATAGCCGCTATCAAAGTCCAAATAAATGGGCTTATCTATAAATTCGTTAGAAGCATACACTTTTTTGAAAAAAAAGTTATCTTTGTTGAGCGGATATTTGGCGCCCTCAATTGTTAAGGCAGCATCATCCGACGGCAGAAAGGCTAGATAACGCATGCCAGCTACTGGTTTGATTTCATGGTGCCCCTTGGGAACATAGGTCAGCAGATTCTGTTCGTCTTCCAGAAAAATCTTCTCCATATAAGGTGCAATTTTTTCATTACTGGGCAGGAAAACATTGGCCAAGGCATGATCCAGACGGCCGCCAAAGGCTCCGAAAATGGTCAGAGAAGCATCTGGATACCGCTCAAAACAAGCTAGAACAGCTAATTCCAAATCTGTATCATCCTTTTCAGGATGGGCCTGAACGACTTCTTTGGCACTATCTTTTATGCGCAGCAATTCTTCCTTGCTCACAGAGTCAAAATCCCCGACAGCCAAGTCAGGACAAACTCCCTGCTCAAGCAAAAAGAGGCTCCCACGGTCTACTCCGACCAACACATCAAAATCTAATCTAAAATGCTCCAAATTCCCGCCAGCAAACAGTGCAACCTTAGTCATGCAGGACATCCCGTAAGGTCTGAACTTGATGATTGACATCACCTTTGAAGACATAGCTGCCTGCTACGAAGACATTGGCACCAGCTTCTTTAGCAATCCCAATGGTCTTATCGTCAATACCGCCATCCACTTCAATATCAAAATTCAGCTGATTGACTTCACGCAGAACGACCAGCTCACGGATCTTATCCATGGTTTCTGTCAGAAAGGCCTGACCGCCAAAACCTGGATTAACTGTCATCACAAGGACTTGATCGACCAAATTCAAAACATTTTTGACTGCTTCGACTGGTGTTCCCGGATTAATCACAACACTAGGCTTGACTCCCGCTGCCCGAATCTTCTGCAGCGCTCCGTGGATATGTGGCGTCGCTTCGGCATGGATGCTGATGATATCTGCACCAGCACGAGCGAATTCTTCGATATGGTGCTCAGGATTGGAAACCATCAGATGACAGTCAAAGACTAGCTTGCTGTGAGGACGCATACTGGCAACAACCCCAGCCCCAAAGCTGATATTGGGTACAAAATGACCATCCATAATATCAATATGGGCATACTCAGCGCCTGTTGCTTCTAACTTTTTTAGTTCTGATTCAAAATTAGCATAGTCCGCACTTAAGATTGAAGGGGCAATTTTGAATGAAGTCATAGTTCTTCTCCTTATTTAGAATTTTTTTTGGCAACTTTTTTATAGGTTTCCCGACGATTTTCAATCTCGCTGAGAAACTGCAGGTAATTATCAAAGCGGAATGACGCTATCTGGCCGGACTCGACTGCTGGCTTAACGGCACAAGCTGGCTCATGGGTATGAGTGCAAGTACGAAATTTACAGGACTGGCTGACCTCAGCAATCTCCGGAAAAGCTTGATTGAGATCTTCAGCTGTAGTCACCTCGTAATCCAAAGACGAAAATCCTGGTGTGTCGGCAATCTTCCCACCGTTTAGATTGTAAAAACTGACAGCCCTCGTCGTATGACGGCCGCGGCCAAGACTTTCAGAAATCTCTCCTGTTTCTAGCTGCAGGTCTGGGGCAATTTTATTGAGCAGAGTGGACTTTCCAACCCCAGTCTGTCCCATGAAAACAGTGATTTTCCCTGTCAGCAATGGCAGCAACTCCTCAGTCGTCTTAATGACCTCATAGCCGATGGACTGATAGGCCTGTACATAGACATCCAAGCTCTGCTCATCTTCAAGCAGGTCTAACTTGCTGATGTAGATAATAGGATGAATCCTCTTATGCTCTAAAAGCACCAGAAAACGATCTAACAGATTGGCATTGAAATCTGGCTCTTTCGCGCTCATGATTACAACTGCCTGGTCAATGTTGACAATCGGCGGCCGCACGAGACTGTTCTTTCGCTCTGCTATTTTTAAAATATAGCCTTCCGAGTCTTTTTCTGCTGAAAATTCGACTTCATCACCGACATAAGGTGTCTGCCCTTTTTTACGAAAATTACCCCGCGCTCTGGTTTGATAAACCTGTCCGTCCGACTCTACATAATAGAAACCAGCCAGAGCCTTAATGATTTTTCCTTGCAAGATTGCTCCTTAAAAGTTAATACACTCATTATAACAAAAAATGCGAGATTTAGCTTGCTTGTTTTGCATAGAAGGCATTTCTTAAGGTCAGGTTCATTTTTCATAGAAAGCAGCTACTTTAAAATACTTGAGATGAAACTGACATGATAAAAGCGAACAAGTCCAAAAGAACCTGTTCGCTTTTTCGAATGAGATGCTCACTGTAATTTTCAGTAAGTATCAAAACAAATTAGCTGCGTTTCGCCTTAGCCATCAGCATTCCTCCTGCGAGAAGCGCTGCTAGGAAGCCAAGAATAGTTACAAGGAGATTTTCTTCCTGTCCAGTACGAGGAAGAGCTTTACCTCCGACTTTCGGAGCTTGACCGCCTGGCTTATTAGTTATCGCTCCGTCAACAACCTCTTTCTTAGCAGGGATATGACTAAAGGTCAGCTGAGTACCGTTGATCTCAAGCTTGTAGCCATCAACTGGATCAGCCGCAACACTATAGACAATTTCCTTGCCATCCTTGTACTTAGGAAGGCCGCTAAAGTCATACTGCCAACCATTTTCTCCTGACACAACCTCTTCTTTGATTGGTTTGCCATCTGCCAAGAGGCGAACAGTAACCTTAGAAGGTCGAACCTTATCTTGATTTTCAGCATCTGACCATACCACAGTTCCCTTAACAGCAATCTGTGTTGGTTTATAGCTATTAGTCAAAGTAAAGCTGCCATCTGTTGCTTGTTCTTGGCTGCTGCTATAACCCTCAACTGTCACTTCTTCAAGGACTGTATAGTTGATTTTCTTGCCCTTCTTATTCTTAGGTAAATCCTTAGACTCAAACTTCCAGTCAGTAGCTGCTGTCACTTCCAGCTCATCTACCACCTTATCTCCGTCCAAAATCTTAACCTTGATAGATGCTGGGCGCTTGCCATCTTGATTATTAGCATCATCCCAAACCTTTTGACCAGAGACTTTAACAGTTTCTGGAGTGTAAGAGTTGGTAACGGTGAACTTATCAATCTTAGTTTCATACTGAGCAACAGCATCTTCCTTAAGTGTGTAGGCAATCTCTTGACCATTTCTATATTTAGGCAGGTCTTTAGATTCAAACTTCCATCCATTAGCAGCTGTTACTTCAAGTGTATCAACAACTGTGCTTCCATCCATTACCTTAACTGTAATAGATGTTGGGCGTTTGCCGTCTTGATCGTCTGCATCATCCCAGACTTTCTGACCAGAAACTTTAACCTGCTCTGGAGTATGAGAGTTAGTGATTGTCTGACCTTCTACTTTCGGACTGTAACCTTTTTCTTTCAAAGCGGCTACAGTTACATCATCCTCTTTGACAGAGTAGGTAATCTTCTGTCCCTTGTCAAATTGAGGCAGATTGGTGAAGCTTGCTTTCCAAGTGTTAGCAGCTACCTCATTATCAGCCGTCAAGGTCAATGTCTTACCTGCGACAGCAACTGGATCTTGACCGTTTACTGAGCTATACAGCTGCACCGTGATAGAAGCTGGACGCTTGCCATCTTGGTTATCTCCATCTTCCCAGACCTTAGTCACAGTATATTCTGTACTTTGAGGAGTGTAAGAATTAGTAATGGTGAACTTATCAATCTTAGTTTGATATTCCGCAACCGCTTCTTCAGTGACAGTATAGGCAATCTCTTGACCTGCTGCATACTTAGGAAGAGCTTTAGACTCAAACTTCCAATCGTTAGCAGCTGTTACTTCCAGCTCATCTACGATAGTATCGCCATTTTTCACTTTAACCTTAACAGAAGCTGGACGCTTGCCGTCTTGGTTATCAGCGTCATCCCAGACTTTTTGACCAGAAATCTTAATCATCTCTGGAGTGTAAGAGTTGGTAACTGTGAAATCTTTGATTTCTTTAGTATAGCCAGCTACATCATCTTCCTCGATAGAGTAATCAATCTTCTGACCATTTTCATAAACTGGCAGATTTTCAAATTTGGTTTGCCATTGATCAGCAGCCGTCACTTCCTTGCTAGCGACTTCTGTCTTGACACCGCCGACTGTCTTCATCAGCTTAATGCTAATCTTAGTTGGACGCTTGCCGTCTTGATTGTCGCTGTCATTCCAGGTCTTTCTGGCAGTGATTTCTGTCTTTTCTGGTGTATAAGAGTTAGTGATATTGTAGCCGTTGAGATTGGTTGAATAACCCGGTACAGCTTCTTCTGTCACTGTATAGGTGATCCGTTGGCCATCCTTATAGACTGGCAAGCCAGTAAAGTTGTAAGACCAACCTTCTGCCTCACTGACTGTTTGGGTATTGACTTTTTGACCGTCAGCTAGCAGATTAACTGTGATAGAAGCTGGACGTTTGCCATCTTGGTTATCGCCATCTTCCCAAGTCTTGCTTCCAGACACAGTCGTTGTCTCTGGAGTGTAAGAATTGGTGATGTTGTAACCATCCACTTTGCTAGTATAACCTGGAACAGCTTCCTCACTTACAGTATAAGTGATTTCTTGGCCTGCTGCGTACTTAGGCAAAGCCTTGGACTCATACTTCCAGTCGTTAGCGGAAGTCACATTTTGCTCATCAACAACCGTATCACCATTCAGAATCTTAACCTTAACAGAAGCTGGACGCTTACCATCTTGGTTGTCCGCATCTTCCCATTTCTTCTGACCAGAAATCTTAACCGTTTCTGGGGTGTAAGAGTTGGTGATGTTATAGCCGTCCACCTTGCTCGTGTAGCCTGAGACAGCTTCTTCTGCAACAGTATAAGCAATTTCTTGGCCTGCTGCATATTTAGGAAGAGGATTAGATTCATATTTCCAACCGTTAGCAGCCGTCACTTCCTGTACATCAACAATATCTTGGCCTTTCAAGATCTTGACTCTAACAGCATTTGGACGCTTGCCATCTTGGTTATCCGCATCATCCCACTTCTTCAGACCGGAAATCTTGATGGTTTCTGGCTTGTAAGTGTTGGTCACTACAAAGCCATCAGCAGCATTGCCAGTTACCTGAGATTGATAGTGAGGGACCGCGTCTTCTTCCAGAGAATAAACAACTTCTTGGCCCTTTTCATATTTGTTCAAGTTGGTGAACTCGGTTGCCCACTGGTCAGCTTCAGTCAGAGTTCGGTTCGCAACTTCTGATTTCTGACCACCAACTTCTTTATAAAGTTTGACAACAACATTGGCAGGACGTTTGCCATCTTGATTTTCAGCATCATCCCATTTCTTGCTGGCTTTGATAGCGATTTTCTCTGGCGTACGAGTATTGGTAACAGTGAGATTTTCCTGATCTACTTCTGGAGCATCGTAGCCATCAAGCTGATCTTCACCGATTGTATAGGTGATTTTTTGACCGCTTGCATCAAAGATTGGTAAATCAGTTGTCTGAGCTGTCCACTCCGCATCTGTACTACCGCCAGTTACGGTCACTGTCTTATCAGCCAGTTTTTGACCGTTAGCGTAGACATCTACAGCAATAGAAGCTGGACGCTTGCCGTCCTGATTGCTTTCATCTTTCCAAATTTTCTTGACTGTCAGCTTTTTGCTGGCATTTGGATCTACCGTATTCTTGACTGTTTTGACTGCACCATCAGCCTTGATAGTCACTTTCATCGGATTGCTGTCCAGTACATAGCCTTCCGGAGCTGTGACTTCTTCTACTGTGAATTGGCCTTTCTTGATTTCTTCACTTGAGAAAGGCTGTGTAGAAACCCGCCCGTTAGCATCAGTCGGCGGCAGAGTAATCTCTTGGCCGCTAGGAGTTGTCACCTTAAAGACAGCACCTTCCAGCATTTTACCAGTCTTAGAATCTTGTTTGTAGAGAACCAGACTGTTGCTGATATCTGCTGTGATGACACCGCCTTCTGTAATCCGGCTGCTACGCTCTACCGTAGAGCTCGTCTGACCAGGACGATCATCTCTGAATGGCAGTTTTGTATTATCAACTTCCATCTCAGCCGTATTGGATACCAAAGAACCATCAGCTGGTGAAGTTGTCATATAGTTCAACATAAAGGCACGATTGCCTGGGTTATTGATAGTTAGAGTAAACTCTGTATAAGTGTCATTATAGGCAACCGTATAATCTTGACCTTCTTTCAAGATAACAGAATTCGCAATACTTGATAAACTCTGCGTGTACTCCCCTTGGCGAAGGACAAGTTGCTCCGGAACGAATTGCATTGGTGCACTGCTATCTGGAATGACGTCCTTGATAACAATCGGAGAATTATAGGTCTTTTGCTGAGTATTGATACGAACAGTCCAGTTATGCGAGTAGTCACCGCTCTTGCCTAGAATAGCCGAATTATATGGCTTCTTAGCAATGACCCCTCCAATCTTAGCGTAGTTTTCACCAGCTGTTGAAAAACTGTTTTGTTTGCGCTCGTTAATGGTTACCTTATGGCTCATCGCCCCTTGAGTTTCCTCAGGATTATAATTCCAGTCTTGATCAGCACCTACTGTCGTCGCCTGAAAGTCAAAGAAGAAGCTCCCTCTAACTCCACTAGCAGTTGTCTTGGCCTTGTAATCTGCCAAATTCTGAATAGTAACCGTGATAAGACCGCCCTTACCTGAACCATTCGACGTCATCTTAGCAGCTCCAAGCTGGACCTGCGTTTCATTATCCGTCAGGGTAAAGGTTGTACCATTAGCAATGGTTGCACCGTTTGGTACTGTAAAGGTAAAGGTATCCCCATCCTTGAGCTTGTTATCGTAAGCAGACAAATCAAAAACTAGCTCATAGCGATAATTTCCCCCTTGAACCAAATTGTATGCACCGTTAACCTTGGTTGCTTCACGGCCATTAGAGTGGTCCCAAATCTTAATATCTGTGATTGCATTCTTCAAAGCATCGGCTTGAGCAGTTGCTGTAAACAGCTTCAAATCCAGCAAAAACAGAAGGGGCAGCATCAAAAATAGCAGCCATTTTTTCAGTTTCATAACATTCTCCTTTTTTATTTCGTTACCTAAATAAGTAATTAATCTAATTGTAACAAATACTTGCTATAATGGCAATATCATAGAACTATTTTAGTAAAGAAAAAATAGAAATTTTTCTGCTTTTTTCATACAGTGAAAAAAACTGATATTCGCTATTGGCATTTTCACAAAAATAAGTTATAATAGAATCTCAAGCGGAGGTGGTGGAACGGCAGACACGCATGCTTCAGGCGCATGTGCCCGTACGGGTGTGAGGGTTCAAATCCCTTCCTCCGCATAAAAAGCAATCCTATCATGATTGATAGGATTTTTTGTTATTATGAAGTAAAATTACACTGCTGAGAAAAGCCAGAAAGGTCAGTCCCCCTGTTAAATACTTCTCTAATAGACTCGTGGTCACAAAGAAATTGAAAACAGTAGCCAAAAAGAGAAAAACAGTTCCACTTAAGATGATCTTTCCCAAAACAGAAGACTTCAAGCTACTTCTTAGCCAACCACCAAAAGATAGATAACTAAGACTAAAGAAACCCCACAGCAAGAAAAGCAGGAAGTTAACTGGCCGCAACCATAAAGGAAATATTATATAAGCGCCGCCAAATACCAAACGTCCCAGAGGCAGACCTAGCATAAGCAGGAAATGGAGTAAAGACTGCGAAAACCAGAGCAAGGCAGAAAACAAAGACAGAAATTTCACTTTCATATGTACCTCATGAGCAAAATAGAAGACCAGCTATATAGAGCAGATCTTCTATTTTTTATAATCCCTCTGACTTCAAAGCGTCTGCCAAGCGAGCAAATTCCTCTAAACTCAGAGCTTCTCCCCGAACGCTTGGAGATAACTCCGCTCGTTCTAAAGCTGCTGTCAGTTTGCCTTTAGTCTCCTCAGACTTCCCAAAACAACTGGTCAGGTTATTCCAGAGAGTTTTCCTGCGGTGGACAAAACTGGCCTTGGAGACCTTGAAAAAGAATTTCTCATCCTGAACCTCAACTGCCGGCTGCTCTCTGCGCACCATCTTGAGAATAGCCGAATCCACATTAGGCGCTGGCACAAAGACTGTCCTCGGCACGATAAAGGCAACCTTGGCCGTCATGTAATACTGCACCGCAATCGACAAACTACCATAAGCCTTGGTATTCGGCTGAGCCGAAATCCGATCGGCCACTTCTCGCTGCATCATAACGACAAACTCACTAAAAGGAATCCCGCTCTCAATCAAATGCATGAGAATCGGTGTTGTGATGTAGTAGGGCAAGTTCGCCACTACCTTGATAGGCAGGTCTGGATTTTTAAACTCTGCTATGTACTGAGCCAGATCAACCTTGAGAATATCCTGATTGACCACGGTCACATTGTCAAAATCGCGCAGAGTATCCGCCAAAATCGGTACCAGCCGTTCATCAATCTCAAAGGCCATGACTTCGGCGGCACTTTCGGCCAAAAATTCTGTCAACGCCCCAATACCAGGACCAATCTCGATGACATTGACCTTTTTATCAATCTCAGCTGTGTCCACAATCTTCTGGAGGATGTTGGTATCAGTCAGGAAATTCTGACCGAAAGATTTTTTAAAAGTGAAACCGTGACGCTCCAGAATGGCACGGGTCACACTATGGTCTGCAATTCGCATCTTTTCTCTTTTCTAATTCTTTATTCATTATCTTTTAAGGAGGTCATTTGCCCTAGCAAGGTGTAGAGTTTTTTCTGCTCTTCTTCCTCGTAAGCAAATGCATTAGCCTTAACTTCTCTGTATTTCTCGTCATACAAAAAACCCTCATAGCCATCTTCTGTAGATAAGGCTGTATAGACTTTCGCCATTTCTTCAGGACTAATCGAAAATCTCGACTTAATTTTATACAGATTTTTCATAAAAGCGCTGAGGTGATCATAGCGGCGCATATCTACTTTGACATTGGTCACACGGATGGCCTGAACCTTGATACCTTTCCAATGCTTCCGCATATAAAGCGACAGCATCAACAAGGCCAGTTTATTCTGATAATAGGTCTTAGCAGGACTGTAATGTTTTTGTCCAGATAAATTTTCAAAATCAAGCTTCATGAAAGGATAAAGCACCAGCCCTTGGGAAGAAATATTAATAATCCGACCACTTTCTGACTTTCCCAACAAGTCTTTCAATAAGGAAGAAAGCAAGAAAGGAGCGCCCACATTGGTCGCAAATTGTTTTTCCAATCCGTCTTTGGTAAGAATCGGCTTTTTGACCGATAAATCAAAATCGGCCGCATTGTTAATTAAAACATCTAAAGTCTCTTCTTTGTGGATATACTGTTCTACCGCTTGCCTGACACTTTTCATATCAGATAAATCAACCAAGATATAATCTACATGCGGATTTTCTGCTTGTTGACGGATTTCCTCACAGGCTTGCTCAGCAGCTGCTTTTCGCCGGCAAAATAGGGTCACTGACCACCCCTTTTCAGCCAACTGTTTTGCAGCCTGATAGCCAATCCCACTATTGCCACCTGTAATAATTACTTTTTTCATTTCTTACTCCGTTAGACCTGAATATCTGAGCATGGTTTCTTCCACTTCCGCCAAAGTCACCCCAAACAATTCCAAGCGTTTAAGCAGCTGTTTGCCGTTAGAATAGCCGATACGGATCTGCTCTCCCAGATACTCTCGGCGCTGACGGCTGTCGCTTCCCATAAGCAGACCTAGGCGCACAAGATCGCTTTTGGTAATGTCAAAATTATCCTCATCATCAAAATATCCGACTAGACCAGCCAATGCCTGTTGTAAGTCCTCAAATGAAGCGTGCTCGACTCCGAGCGACCGACCTTTGTTCTTAGACTTAGGAGTCGCCTCATCTCGACGGAGAAAGGCATGCTGAGCAGTTGGCACTGCCTCCATAATCATTCGACGGATACGCTCGCCATTGTAGTCTGGATCAGTAAAGACAATAACCCCACGCAGCTGGTGCAGTTTCTCAATCCGCTCTAGGTCTTCTTCATTGATAGCGGAACCTCTCGTCTCGTAAGTGTCAACTTCGTAAAATCGCTGCAGATTGGCTGTATCATCCTTGCCCTCAACGACAATCACCTGAGTAATTTTTATCTTCTCAGTCAAGCCCAAACACCTTCTTTGCATTTTCATAGGTCGCCTGTGCCACTTCTTCAACAGGTAGCCCACGCAGCTCAGCAATTTTCTCTACAACATAGCGGGTATAGGCTGTTTTGTTTTCTCGGCCACGCTTGGGAACAGGCGCCAAGTAAGGTGCATCAGTCTCGACGAGGATTTTGTCCAAAGGCAGGTTCTGCGCAGCCTCCTGAATATCCGTCGCTTTCTTAAAGGTCACAACTCCAGAAAAGGAAATCATCATCCCTAGCTCGATAAAGCACTCTGCCATTTCCAAAGAACCCGAATAAGAATGCATAATACCACCTCGAGGGCCGACACCCTCACTATTGATAATCTCATAGGTATCCTCCAATGCGTCACGTGTGTGAACAACAAAGGGCAGGTTCAGCTCTTTGGAAAGCTGGATTTGGCGTCGAAAAACCCGCTCCTGAACATCCTTGGGCGAAGTCATCCAGTGATAGTCCAGCCCAATCTCGCCCAGAGCTAGCACTTTGGGGTGACGAAGCTTATCCAGCAGATAAGCTTCCACCGCCTCATCATAAGTCCCAGCCTCAGTCGGATGCCAGCCAATCGTAGCATAAAGCTGATCATAGTTGTCCGCTAACTCCAAGGCGCGCTCAATGGTCGGTCGGTCAAAACCGACAATATTTATTTTGCTGACGCCCATTTCTGCAGCCAGCTGCAGCTCCTCTTCCTCTCGACCAGCAAATTCTTCCACATTTAAATGCGTGTGTGTATCAAAAATTTTCATGCTTTACTTCCTTGTATTTCCTGTCCTTTATTATACCAAAAATGACCTAAAAAATCAGAAGTCTCTTCAAAGGAGAAAAAATAAGATAGCTGCCATTCAACAGCTATCCGAATCTGCCTTCAAGTTCTCCATTGGAATAATTAAGTAGAAAGACAGTGCCAGCATTAACACAAGAGGGAGGAGAATATAAATAATCCCCAAACTGCTGGCAAGAGCTATTAGCAGCATGGATAAAACACTCGGAACAGCCATACTAAATAGATTAATAGCCGACTGAATAGCTCCCATGGACTCTTCTGGAATCATACTGAATACAGATTTCTGCAATCTAGGACTTAGCAGACCGACTGTAACAGAGCAAGCAAAGCTCGCTATCAGGACAAGTAAAAAATTTTGCCAGAAAAAACCGCAAAGAATAAAACCTTCACATACTTGGCTACTATACATAGCAAGCTTCGTCGAAAGTTTTTTCAGCAAACTGCCACTCAAAATGTTCCCTAAGATCAGACCAGCGGAACTTAGAACAATTAACACGGCAATGGACTGACCAACCTGCAAATTCCAAAAAGGCCTTTTCAGCAACAAAAGAGTCGCTACTGGCGTCAGAATATTCAGAGTGACCTGTCCAAAGGTTGAAACCAATAATAACCTCACAACATTTTTCAATCCCAGTAAGACTTTAAGAGAATCCAATAAATGCTGCCAATAATTTTCTCTATTTAGCTCCTTGGCACTGCTGAGCTCCGGTTCTAAATCCTGTAAGCTTTTACTAATATGCCAAAAACCAAGGTAAGCTAGTAAGAATGTCAGAGCATTTAGTCCTGCCAAAGCTCCAATACTCATCCAAGCGATGAGAAAACCGCCAGCTAGATTCCCCAAAATATGAACCAGACTCATACTAGCCTGTCGAAAGCCCATAGCAGAGGTCATATCTTGCTCAATCACCTTTACATAAACAGGGGTCAGCATGGCACCTGAAAAATAACTCAGACTATCCGACAGAAAGTTAATCAGGCAAATCACAAGCAGAGTCAAGAAAGAGAAATCTTGTCCAAGAAGCAAAAACGTTACCAGGCTATATAGCACGACCTTACTAAACTGTATAAGCAGGTATTTATGAATACGATTCTTTTGAAAGTCCGCCGCAACTCCCGTAAAAACTTGAATTAACTGGGGTAGCGTTTCAGAAAGAGAAATCAATAAAACCGCAAGTGGAGCAAAGGAATAGGCGGAAACATAGTTCATCAAAGCCAAATAAAAAACAACGTCTCCAAAACCTGAAATCCATTGATTGATGAGCAACTGGCGAAAATTTTTGTTTTTTGTAAAAACAATCATACGACATCTCCTTTACTCTTGTTAGATTTTTGTTTAACAAATCATAGCAATAAATTAGTCAATTGTCAAATTTTTATTAGATTATTATTTTACAAAAAGAAGACCTAGAATGAATCCAGGTCTTCTCAAACTATTTTAGGTCTTGTTTGAGCTTCTCTATAATTTTTTGAATCAGTTCTTTGTTGACCGTGTATTTAACAGAATCATCATCCACCACAAGCTCCAGCAAGCCAGAATTTAGCAGCTTCTGCGTATGGAATGAGATAGAGGCTCTTGTAAGCCCCAGTTTTTTAGCTATATCTTTATTCTTGGCATGCGGTTGAATCAATTCAATCAAGACTTTATAGCGGGTTTCATCACCAAGAGTTTTTAAGGTCAGAGCCAATGTTTCATCGTTAAGCTCTGATTCCGCCTTTGATAACTGGGAACTTCTCGTCGAAAGGACTAAGGAATAGGAAGTGAAATCAGGAACCTTTTCGAGAAAAGAGTCAATAAACATGGGTGACAGAACAAAGACTCGTGTGTCCTTTTCAAGGAGCTTGGCATTCTGCTCTTCATCATCCATCACATCAGATAGGCTAAATTCTTGTTCAAAAGCTAGTACTTCCTGCTCAAACTGCTTATAAATAGGCTGATAGAGCTCGAACACTCTTTCCAGCAAGGAAACCAATTTGTCTCGAAGCTTCTCTGGATGCTGAATAGCTTGGTACCAGTACCATTTATTTTCCGGAGACTTGTCACTATTCTCTATAAGAGACAGTAGATCCTCAGGACATCCCTTAGTGACTTCCCCAGCAGAAAGCTTAAGCGATAAGCAATAGAGGATTTGCTCTGCGTCTAGTTTTTTCAAACATTCTAACAAGTCATGCAAATTGGCCGGATCTTCTCCTTTTTCTAGCAAGTAGAGGTAGAGGAGCGGAGCCAGTCCCACCGTAGCTCCTTCAAACAAACTAACCGCAACAAGCTCTCTCTTCAAGGGAAGTAAATCCTGATAGAGCTTATCATAGTGCGGCTGTACATCAAGAAGCAGCTCCTTTTGATTCTGCCGTAAATCCTTCCACATATGTTTATCAACCCTTGAAACGATGGCAGGCACCATGAGAAATTCATATAACTTACTACGATAATGAACAAGCTTTACACCCACAGATTCTTCCCTCCTTACGCATACTCCGCTTCTGACCAGAAAGAGTATACAATTCCTGTTTTTCATTATACCAAAAATCAAGCAAAATATTCATCGTCTTCTGCTCTGTTCATCTCCTGACAAGAAATCCATCTCTATAAAATAAGAACTTTTTTAGAAACTTTCATCTAGTCCTTAAGACCGATTTTGTCTTTTTTCGATATTTTCTTATTGATTATCGATAATATTCGTGTTATAGTTACTAAGAAATGAAACGTTAGTCGGAGGAAATTATGACAGACAAAATGAAAAAGACAGCTGAAGACATGAGCATTACTCTTACAAAAATCAGTATCAGCCTTTTATTTATTGCTTCCATTATCCTGATTGCTCTTGGACCTTGGGTCGTCAACCTAGTTATCGAATTTCCCTCTCCTTTCTTTCAAGGGGAGACGCGCTTTTGGGTCTTGCTGCTGCTCGGCTATGTACTAGGCTGCCTAGCTCTAGCCTGCATTGTCCATCTCTATCGGCTCCTTAGCCGCATCGGTAAAAATCAGGTTTTTATCACACAAAATGTTCAGTACATGCGCTATCTTGGCTGGGAAGTGGGCACTGTCGCTCTTATCTCTCTTTTTATGGGACTGACAGCCTACTTGCCCATGCTCTTAGTCACTGTTTCCTGCAGTATCTTGACCCTGATTATCCGTGTCATCCGCAATGCCTTTGGCAAGGCCATTGAGCTGCAGGATCAAGTGGACTACACTATTTAGGAGGTCTTATGATTCAGATAAATTTAGACCTTGTCATGGCACAAAAGCGCATCAGCGCTGGCCGTTTAGCAGAGTTGATTGACCTAACACCAGCCAATCTATCTATCCTAAAAAATAATCGAGCCAAGGCTGTCCGCTTTTCAACACTCAACGCTCTCTGCCGTGAACTAGACTGCCAGCCTGGCGACATTTTGGAGTATATCCCTGACGATGAGGAGGAGAAATAATTATGGAATATCCAGCACAAGAGCAGATGAATGTCCAGCCTTGTCTGCCCGCAGAAGCAGAACGACAGACCATCTTCACAGGCCTAGAGGATAAGCAACTGCGATTCTTTAAAATCAGCTATCTAATCCTCTATCTTTTAACCTACTTTTACTCTGCAGTATTTTTTAATTATCAAACTGCATCCTTTTTCCCTTTTGCAATCGGCCTTATATTATTAAGCGAGGCCTTAATCAGGAAATTAGCCTATCCATCTCTACAGATAAAGAATCTTGACAGCAGATTAGAGGCTAGAAGCTTTTTGGTCATGACGCTAGCTCAAGCCCTAGCTTTAAGTCTCTGGGGACTTCATCGCCAGCTAGAACTTTTCCAATTTCTGGCCATCCACATCTCATTCGCCTTCTATATTCTGTCCCGCACAGGCTGGTTAAGCCAGGGGCGTTTGGGGATTCTGGTCTGGTTTGACACGATTCAAGCCTTCTGCATCCTGCCCTTTAAAAATTTCATTGCTGCTATTCTAGTCTTTATAGAAGGCAAGCAGCAGGACTCTTCTGATAGCTCTGACAGTATGTCTTCAAAGAAAGCCCAACAGCTCGTGATTATCGTCAGCAGCTTCTTTGTTGCAGGAATCTTGGTCTACTTTGTCTGGTCCCAGCTGAGTCAGGTTTCAGACAGCTTTGCCTCCTTCTTCAGCAATACCGCTGATGTTATTGAGAATCTACTCGACTCCCTCTTTTCAAGTCTTGATAGCAGCATGATTCTCTTCAAGGCCTGCCTGGCTGTTCCTGTCAGTCTTTACCTTTATGGCCTCCTAGTTGGCAGTCTGTTAGGCAAAAAAGATACTAAACTTAGCTACAAAAAATTTCAAGCAAGCATCCGTCCTTTGCGAGTAGCACCTGCTTTCGCAGCCTACATTATCATCGGCAGCCTCTGCCTGACCTATGCTCTCTTCTTCCTAACGGGTCTGGGTGAGCTCGGTCAGCTCCTAAGCGCCGGAACAGTAGCTCAGGCTATTTCTCCGCAGAATGCTTCGACTGTTGCCGTAGCTGGCTTCTGGCAGCTGGTTCGGGTGTCTATCCTTAACTTTGTAGTCCTAGGCGTCTTCTATCTGATTGCCAAAAAGCCACTCTGGGATCAGAAAGGGACGCGATTCGCAGCTACTATTCTCTTTATCTTTACTGGTCTACTGGCCTTGCTAGCTGGCTGGAAATTATTTGGCATCTACATCTACCTTTACGGGCCAACACCGCTGCGCTTGATTTCAGCATGGTTCATCCTAGTTCTCTTGGTTTGGTGCCTACTAACTCTGATTCGTTTCTACAAACCTATCCAAGCCATTCGCATCGGTATCTTTTATGCCTTGATAAGCTTTACCTTGCTCTGCTATCTTTATCCAATGCTTTTACCAGTAGCAAAATAAGCAACTGTGCTTAACTATACACAAAAAACCAGAAAGAAAATCAATTTCTTTCTGGTTTTTTTCTCTTTTTATATCATTTACCGGCATTCGATAATAGACCGCTCATTCTTCTAACTCAAAGGAAAAAAATTATATCCTAAAATCACAGGTCAGCAAATGATCATTGACCATGCCAATGGACTGCATAAAGGCATATACAGTCGTAGAACCAACAAAAGAAAAACCTTTCTTTTTGAGTTCTTTACTAATTTTATCGGATAGATCTGTTCGAGCGGGCACCTCTTCAATACTGGACCATGAATTAAGAATCGGTTCATTATTTACAAAAGACCAAATATAAGAATCCAAACTATCATATTCTTCTTTTAATTTTAAATAGGCTTTAGCATTTTTTATAACTGCCTTTATTTTCAGCCTATTTCGTATCACTCTTTGATCACTAAGTAATTCTTCAATCTTCTGCTCGTCATAATTGGAGAGTATTTCAGGATTGAAGTTTTCATAAGCCTCTGTCATAGCATCCATTTTTGACAAAATAGTATGCCAGCTCAAGCCCGCCTGCTGACCTTCTAAAATCAACATTTTAAAGAGTTTATGCTCGTCATGCACAGGTCGCCCCCATTCATGGTCATGATAATTTCTCTCAAGCTCACTATTTTCGGCCCAATCGCACCTTTTTATCTCAACCATCTATTTTCTCCTTATAGTTTGATTTTCTCAACTTGATTATTATCTAAGACCAAGAAAGCATCCGAAAAAGATACTTCAAAAAGTTGCAAGGAGTTGCTATGCTGCTCAATAATATCTTGATAATAAGGATACTTCTGGATAAAAACGCTTTTTATATCCTCAATAGAAAGCTGGCTTTCTTTGACACTCCCTTGAATCCGGATATACCTCCCATCACCTTTCGGGACTGTTGTAAGAGCAATACGATTATTGATTGCCAGCTCTTGGATTTTATGACTATTTTTAAATGATATAAAGAACAATTTCTTTGTCTCCTCATCATAGTAAAAATTGACAATTCTTACATTTGGGATATCCTTTACAGAAGTAGCTAGAGCCATTTCTGTCTGTTCTGCCAATAAGGTCTTAAAATATTGCTTCATATTTGACTCCTTTATTATTTTCTCTAAAACTAGTATAATATAAAAAGGTATCATTATTTGAAACCATTTTATAAAAATATGGAGTTTCTCATGAATAAATCTCAAAGAATTAACGATATGCTTATTTTTCTCAATAAGAAAAGACAATTCAATCTAAAAGATATTATGAATCGATATCATATTTCAAAAAGCACTGCCCTTCGTGATATTGCCAGCCTTGAAACGTTAGGCATTCCAATTTATTCTGACTTAGGCCGGAATGGCAGTTATAAAATTCTTAGCAACGACTTGTTATCTCCTATTATTTTCTCCATAGATGAAATTTCTGCCTTGTATTTTTCCATGCTGACTCTAGAAAACTACAATATGTGCCCTTTTGATATTGACCTACAAAAATTAAAGGAAAAATTTGAAAACTCGATTTCAGAACAGCAGTTAAGCAAGATCACAAAAATTGAAAAAATCCTTCAACCAGAAGTCAGGAAAACAATCAACAACTCTCAGTTGCGAATCATTCTTGATATTTTATTGCACAGGCAGGAAGAATTTTTTCCAATTAAGTATGAACAGCAGTCTCTCCAAGTTCAATTTATCAAACTATTTAGCCACAAAGGAGACTGGTATGTGGAGGTCATAAATAAAAACACTAGCCAAAAAGAGGAACTATCCTGCCAGTCTATCGACTTTAGTCAATAAATTTAACACACAAAAAAACCAGCGGTCTCGAGTCTCCGCTGGTTTCTTGATAAATCGTTTGGATTAAGCAGCCAAAACTTTGCGTCCTTTACGACGGCGAGCTGCCAATACACGACGACCGTTTTTAGTTGACATACGGTGGCGGAAACCATGTTTACGCGCACGACGGATTTTACTTGGTTGATAAGTACGTTTCACGATGAATACCTCCTCTTAGATTCTTGTATTCGTTTAGCCGGCTAGTTGTGATCAGTTACTAAACATACTTTACTATTCTATATGATTCCGGGGCTTTTGTCAATACTTACTTAAATAACTTTCTCTTTGTAAACGTAATCATATAACCCGAGTCGCTTCATAAAAGGGAATCAAGACTGTCATGGCCTCCTGCAGCTGGGACAGCACCTGCTCTCTTGAAGCAGCTTGAGAAAGGGGAACATCGTATTTGATCAAGACCTTACGAACCTGACCGGCTGCTAACTGCTGAGTAAGGAACTGGCGATTTTCCTCAGTACCTTCAAAACGCTGACTCACACCATCTATCTGAGCAAAATAGTAAGCTGGCGGCTGAATAGGTAGCTCCAATACCCGATTTTGCTTGCTGAGGCTGTGCTCATCTTTCTTGCGCTCCATGAAGCTCACCTCCAGCGACACTCCAAAATCTTCTGTAGTTCCATACAAGCGAAGGGCGAACATCGGTTCTGTGATTTCCCCATAGCCTTTAAGATAATTCCAAAAATGCGGCCGCAGTATCTGTGCCTGATTCATCCACTGGCTGGTTCGCTCCAAGGTCAGCTTAGGATATAGGCTCTGAAAATCCTTGACCAAATCCGCAAACTCCTTACGTGCCGCCTGGCCCTTAGCTCTCAACTCCAACATAGACTCACGCAGCTGCCCTGCCTTGTCTGGAGATATATACTTAGCCCCTTGATGAGGCAGATAAGTTTCAATAGCTGGAAAAAGTGACATAAAAAATCCTTTCTTTTTTACTCTTTATAATAGAATACCTCTGAGTTATTAACATTAACACTTTGCGTAATAAGAATCCTGTCCCTCTTACGATTAGAAGCATCCATTATTTTTTGATTATCCAAAGTCATAGACATATCTACACCAGCAGGAATAAATAATATTGCTGCACCCGGACCACCATAGGATACACCACCCTCTAAATAGGAGTTGACTATTTTAAACTGATTTCCTAATTTTAGCCCATTAGTCACCAAACCATTTTTATCAAAGGTCAGCTCTTCTCCATTTCCATTTTTCCACGTACCTTCAATACTTGAGAAATCACCGTTTTGAATGCTCGATAAATCCATTTGAGTTGAAATTTCTGGATTGTCCTCTGCTCCTACGGAGCTTATTGATTTATAAGATTCAATATCTTTCCAAGTCAACGAAGCTAGATCAACTTCTTTTTTAGAAGCTAACCCAAAAACTGAATCTACGCTTTTTTCAGAATTTGAATCTACACCTGCTATTTGAAAATCTGCTTCTTTTAGCACATCTATACCACTATTATCAGATCTCAGTCGATAAAGATAACCCTTAGCATCAGGACTTAGAGAGTGCCATTGAGCATAAAAGACTGTTCCATCTGTATATATTGTGGCGCTTTCTCGACTTCCACCTGCTGAAGCTACTTTTGATTGAGCTAAATAAGTTGATGTTCCTTGATTCAAATAATAAATAGCCGCTAAATAATAAGCCCCATCAGAATGATGTCCTGTGATTAATTCATTCGTTCCATTTTTATCAATATCATAGAATGTGTATATCTGCGCACGGCCTTCAGAAGTATCTTTTGTTAATTTATCCAAAGTCGAAGCATATAATTTTTCATCTTGTTCTACTGAAATCGAAGAACTCTTTTGCTCTTTGTCCAATGTACTCTTACTCGAATCAGGAGTATTCTCCTGATTCTTTATTTTATTTTGACCACAGGCAGCAAGTAATGCTAACCCTAAAATAATTAGAAAAACTCTCTTCTTCATAATTCTTTCTCCTGGTTTATTACTACAAAAACCAGCATCTCTGCTGGCTTTCTTTTTATTCGCTGTCAATATCTACAACGACATAGCGGTTAGGCTCGTCGCCTTCGGAATAGCTTGTCACGCCATCGATGCGAGAGATGATGCGGTGGATAATTTTGCGCTCGCTGTTAGACATAGGGTCTGTGTGCTGACCGCGTCGGTCTTCCAAAGCCCGCTGAGCCAGTTTCTGCGCATAGCTTTGCAGTACTTCTGCCCGATGCTCAACATAGTCATTGACATTAATGGAAATATAGAAGCTCTTAGAATATTGGTTATAAAGATAGTTTTGCGCCAATAGCTGCAGAGCTTTCAAGACTTTTCCATGGTAGCCAATCACGCGCCCTGGTTCATTGGTATCAATCTGCATGTTGATAGTTCGGCGGTTGTGGCTGCTGGAAATGCCCGCTTCCACATCCATCTCATCCACGATTTGCTGAACATAGTTCGTTACGTTTTCAACTACTTCTTCGATATCATAGTCTGCTTCGACTTGGATACCTAAGTCAGCAAAAGAGCTTTCTTCTGTTTCTGTCGGCTCAGTCTTGTCTTTAGCCGCTTGTTCAAAAGAGATAACCTTGCTATCGTCCGCTTCTGCTTGAGCAACGGCCTCATCAATAGCTTGATTGGTCTTGAGAAGATCAATGGTACCAGTCTCTTCTAAAATCGTATTGGCTTGCTTGTCATTTTTGAGAATTTCAGCCTTGACCTCATCCGAGATAACTTCGCCTTCTCCTTCGACCTTCTTGATAGCAGCTACCACACGGCCCAAATCAACCGTTGCTTCACTGACAGACTGCACAGGCTCATTCTGAGCGTTAATCTCTTCGGGAACACCTTTTACAGCCTTTTGATTGGCTTTAACAACTGTCGTCTCAGCAATCGGCTCGACATCCACCTGAGCTGGCTTCTTGCCAAACAGACCTAAAAAGCCTTTTTTCTCACGTGAAATAACAGTGATATGCGCTCTCATACGTGGAATATCCAACGTTTTCAAACCATTTTGAATGGCTTCTTCAACACTTGCTCCTGTAAAAATAACCATTGCAAGAGTCCTCCTTCTTACTTACTTTTTCTTTTTCTGTGCTTTTTTTAGGGCACGTTTCTTTTTCTGTTCCAATTGGCGCTCTGACCGTTCCTTGGCTTCCCGCTCGGCAATGATTTTAAAAGGATTGCTCAGCAGCAAGGTCTGAACCACCTGATAAGCATTTGAGACCGCCCAGTAGAGAGCTACCCCACTCGCTGCATAGAAGGCAAAAAAGAAAATCGCAACTGGCAACAGGTACATCATGACTGTCATCCCGCCATTTCTCTCAGGCAAGGCTTTGTTTGAAAGCCACGTACTGAGGAAAGTGAAGAGAGCCGCCAACAGCGGAAGAATAAAGGTCGGATCTGTCGCTCCTAGATTGAGCCAGAGGAAGTGACCTGTCTTCATAAAATCAACCCGAGTCAGGGCTTGAAACAGAGCCAAGAGCACTGGCATCTGGATAAAGAGCGGAATGAATGAGGCATAAGGATTGACACCCATTTCTTTGTAGAGCTTTTGAGTTTCCTCAGCCAAGGCTGTTCTGCTCTCCATGTCCTTGCCAGGATACTTTTCCTGCAGGCGCTTGATATGCGGCTGTGCTTCCTGCAGCTTGCGCGAAGAAGTCGTCTGGAATTGGAAGACCGGCAGGAGCACTGTCCGGATAATCAAGGTAAAGAGAATAATCCCAATCCCCTTGCTTCCACCAAAGGATAGAAAACGAATGGTATCCGCAAAGAAATAGACCAACTTTTCCCAGAAGCCATGTGAATCGGCCGTTACTTGACTGGTTCCGCAGGCTGTGAGAAAGAGCAGCGAGGCAACCAGCAAAATCCCTAATTTACTTTTCTGTTTCACAAATGAATCCTTCCTGATAAAGTTTAGCAATTTTTAACACATGCAATAAATTTTGTTCAACTTGGTGGTAGTCCAACTCTTCCACTCCTTTGCGAGCGATAACGACGAAGTCCGCCTGGACTAACTGTTTCTGATGCTGCATCAAAACATGGCGGATTTTTCTTTTAATACGATTACGAACCACTGCATTCCCCAGCTTTTTGCTGACCGAAATTCCAACCCGAAAATGCTTTTGCTCTTTTTCTAACATGTAAACGACAAATTTTCGATTAGCAAAACTCTGTCCTCTTTTAAAAATCGCATTAAAATCTTTTTCGCTCTTGACGCGATAGTTTTTTCTCAAAACTCAACTCCATCCACCAAAATTATATCTATTATACCATATTTTTCGAAAATGCCAATAAGAGCCGCTATGACGCCGTTTTTGCAAATATTTAAAAGGTCAATTCACCAAAAGAACACCGCAATTCTCTTGCGATGTTCCCTATATCTTATTCCTTTTTCAGCTGTCTCTTCGCCCTTTCCAACTCCTGACGAATCTGTGCAAATCCTGTTCCGCCAAGGGAATCCCGCTTTTGTACAGCGGTCTGCGACTCAAGAGCTTGATAAATATCTCCCTCAATCAGCGACGACACTTCCTGATAGCGAGTCAGCGGGATATCCTGTAGATAATAGCCTGCCTTGCTGCATTCCAGCACTAACTTTCCGACAATCTCATGGGCTTCCCGGAAAGGCAGTCCTTTCTTGGCCAGATAGTCAGCCAATTCCGTCGCATTGGAGAAGTCTTGCTGAGTTGAAACCAGCATTTTTTCTTTGTTTACTGTCATACTAGACAGCATACCCGCCATAATATCCAGCGATTTTTGGATGGTATCTACTGTATTGAACATGCCCTCCTTGTCTTCCTGCAAATCCTTATTATAGGCCAAGGGCAGGGATTTCATTACCGTCAGAAGACTGAAGAGATGGCCATAAACCCGGCCGCTCTTACCCCGAATCAGCTCCGCCATGTCCGGATTTTTCTTTTGTGGCATGATGGAAGAGCCAGTGCTAAAGGTGTCTGACAGACTGACAAAGCCATATTCATAGCTGCACCAGTTAATCAGCTCCTCGCAGAGACGAGACAGATGCATGATGAGAATGCTGCTGTTAGATAGAAATTCCAAGATAAAGTCTCGATCACTGACCGCATCCAAGGAATTGTGGTAAATGCCTTTGAATCCCAATAAATCAGCCGTCAGCTCTCGGTTAATCGGAAATGTTGTCCCCGCCAGAGCCGCCGCTCCCAAAGGAGACAAATCCGTATGCTCCAGATTAAAGGCAAAGCGCTGACTATCCCGGCTGAACATCTGATAATAGGCCAGCAGATGATGGGCAAAGCTAATCGGCTGAGCATGCTGCAGATGGGTATAGCCTGGCATGATAGTCTCTACATGCTCCTCAGCCAAGTCCAGCAGCACCTGACGCAGATTCAAGAGTTTATCCGCAATCTGACCGAGCTGATCCTTGAGATAGAGGTGCATATCTGTCGCCACCTGGTCATTACGGGAGCGAGCCGTATGAAGCTTGCCAGCTACTGGCCCAATCTCCTCAGTCAGAAGAGCCTCCATATTCATATGAATATCTTCATTACGCACATCAAACTCAAGCTCTCCAGCCTCATAACGTGCTAACAGCTTTTCCAAGCCCGCTTGAATAGCAGCTGCTTCCTCTGGAGCAATAATTCCTGTCTGCCCCAGCATTTTGACATGGGCTAGGCTGCCCTGCAGATCATAAGGAGCCAGACGATAGTCAAAGCCAATGCTGGCGCCAAATTCCTCTACCCAGCCTTCGAGAGAGGCTTCAAAACGTCCGCCCCACAGTTTATGATTCGCCATAGGAAAGCCCCTTTCTATTTGTCCTTGTGAGCCTGAACCTCTGCGTGAACCTTAGACGGAAGGCCCCACAGCTTGATAAAGCCAATCGCGGCATCCTGGTCAAAGGTATCTGCACTGGTATAGGTAGCCAGACTTTCATCGTAAAGAGAATTGTCAGACTTACGCGCTACAACTGTAGCAGAACCCTTATAAAGCTTCACCTTAGCTGTACCATTGACCACCTGCTGGGTGGACTTGAGATAGGCAATCAGAGCTTCTGTCGCTGGGTTAAACCAGAGGCCATTGTAGATGAGATTAGATAGTTCGTTTTCGATAATTGGCTTGAAATGAGCCAGTTCTCTGACTAGAGTCAGATCCTCGATTTCCTTGTGGGCAGCCAATAGAGTCACCGCCCCAGGGCATTCATAGATTTCCCGAGACTTAATCCCTACCAGACGATTTTCTACATGGTCAATCCGCCCAACACCGTGCTGTCCAGCTAGGTCATTTAGCTCAAGAATCAAGTCCGCCAGCTTCATCTTTTTGCCATCTAAAGCAACTGGCACGCCCGCCTCAAAGTCAATATTTACATAGAGTGGGCTGTCTGGTGCTGCTTCTGGTGCAACCGTCAAATCATAGGCGTCTTCCGGTGCTTCATTCCAAGGATTTTCCAAGACACCGCACTCATTGGCTCGTCCCCAAAGGTTTTGATCGACTGAGTAAGGACTATCCAGATCTGCAGGAATTGGCACACCATTAGCTTTGGCGTAATTGATTTCTTCTTCCCGAGACCATTTCCACTCCCGAACCGGAGCAATGACCTTGAGACTGGGATCCAAGGAAGCGATAGCGACTTCAAAACGAACCTGATCATTTCCTTTTCCGGTACAGCCATGGGCAATGGTTGTCGCCCCCGTCTTGTGGGCAATTTCAACCAATTTCTTAGAAATCAAAGGTCGGCTCAGAGCGGACACTAGAGGATATTTTCGTTCGTAGAAGGTGTGTCCTTGCAGAGCAACCAAGACGTAGTCTTCTGCAAACTCGTCTTTAACATCAATAACATGTGATTCGATAGCACCAACTTTCAGCGCCTTGTCATGAATGAAATCCAAATCATTTCCTTCACCTACGTCCATACAGACCGCGATCACATCATAATCCTTGTTCAGCCAAGTAATGGCCACCGAAGTGTCCAAGCCGCCGGAATATGCTAAAATGACTTTCTCTTTAACCATATGATTACCTCTATCCTTCTACATTTTATTTTTAAACATTCTACTGTATGAAAATGCGAATGTCAAGAGAAATTTTAATATTTATTAAAATAAAAGCGTTTTATCGATTTTTATTCAGAATCAATATATTATATACTGGACTTAAAATAAGAAAAAAGAGTCCATCAAGACTCCTTATTTTACGCGGTAAAAAACATCAGGATGTTCGGAAACGCTCTGGGTGATGATGAAACGATCTTGACTGGTATCAGTCGGATCTGTCCCATTGACAGTCTCTCCAGCTGGCAGACTCTTTCCTGCTGGAATGATGAGAAAGGCAGCACCGGTTTGGTTTTTCCAACGAATTCCTGCTCGAAAAATCCCATTTTCATCTGGCCCAGAGTAATCTCCTGTCTCAAGCTTGGCAACATCTGACTCTATACCAGACGCATCGAATGTATAGCTGTTCCCTTTGGCATCCTGCCAAGTACCAATCATGCTGGAAAAATCTCCAGAAGCAATAGCCTTCATATCCAAACTAGAAGTTGGTGCCGTCTCTTTCTCTCCTTTGCTAGCTTCCTTGGCAGACTTTTCAGCTTCAGTTTCCGAATTCTGCTTAGAGCCTGTATCAGAAGTTTCCTGACTATCTGCGTCGCCAGAAAGTTCGCTCGAATTGCTCTCTCTTTCAGACTTTTTAGAAGATGCAGAGCTAGGCGAACTTACTTTAGAATTGTTGGAAGCTGGAGTCGTTTGCTCTTTCTTTTGATTACAGGTTACTAGCACGAGTAAGGCTAGTAATCCTCCAATCAAGATAATGATCCATTTTTTCATTTCTCTCTCCTTAAGGTATTTTCTTATTACAATTGTGACATAAAAACAAAAATTTGCAAAGTAAAAACCAGCTTTCAAGCTGGTTTGTCTTATTGAATTTGATTCAGCATGTTTTCGATATGCTGGATGGATTTTTCACGGCCTAATAGGTAAATCGTATCTGGCAGTTCTGGTCCATGCATTTCACCCGAAACGGCAATCCGAATCGGCATAAAGAGGTTTTTGCCCTTGATTCCTGTCTCTTTTTGGACAGCCTTGATTTGAGGGAAGATGTTTTCTGTCACAAAATCTGCATCCGACATAGCTTCTAGCTTTTCCTTGAAAGCTGTCAACACGGTCGGTACCGTTTCACCAGCCATGACCTCACGCTCCGCATCTGTCAACTCTGGGAAGTCCGCAAAGAAGAGGTCTGTCAGCGGCACAATTTCATCTACAGACTTCATTTGTGGTTTGTAGAGCTCTACAAGCTTTTCTGCCTTATCGGTCAAACGGCCCGCTTCTTCCAAATATGGCTTAGCTAGAGCGAAAATTGTGTCAAAATCCGCATTCTTGATGTATTCGTTGTTCATCCAGTCCAGCTTCTTCTGGTCAAAAGCAGCTGGAGACTTGCTGAGACGTTTTTCATCAAAAAGCTCGATCAATTCTTGGCGAGAGAAAATCTCATGCTCACCGCCAGGATTCCAGCCTAGCAGTGCAATAAAGTTAAAGACTGCTTCTGGCAGGTAGCCCTTCTTGCGATAATCCTCGATAAACTGCAAGGTATTGGTGTCGCGCTTGGACAGCTTCTTACCTGTTTCAGAGTTGATAATCAGGGTCATGTGCCCAAATTCTGGAGCTTCCCAGCCTAGAGCTTCATAAACCATGAGCTGCTTAGGGGTGTTGGCAATGTGGTCATCTCCACGAATAACGTGTGAGATTTCCATCAGATGGTCATCAATAACCACAGCAAAGTTATAAGTTGGGTAGCCGTCTTTCTTCTGGATTACCCAGTCACCACCGATATTTCCGCCTTCAAACTCAATTTCGCCCTTGACCATGTCAGTCCACTTATAGACACCAGCTTCATTGACAACCAGACGAACCGTCGGAATAATCCCCGCTGCTTCACGCTCAGCGATGTAGGCTGCCTTTTCTTCCTCTGACATGCCTAGAAACTCATTGATATAACGCGGGGTTTCACCAGCTGCTTCCTGACGTTCACGTTCGGCCGCTAATTCTTCCTCAGTCACATAGGACTTGTAAGCCAAGCCCTTGTCCAAGAGTTCATTAACGTATTTTTGGTAAATATCCAAGCGCTCAGACTGGCGGTAGTTTTCGTGAGTCTCAGGACTTTCATCCCAGTCAATACCCAGCCAGCGTAAGTTTTCAAGCTGTGAGCGTTCTCCGTCTTCTACATGGCGCTTGCGGTCTGTATCCTCAATACGGATAATGAAGGTTCCACCATAGTGACGAGCATAGAGGTAGTTAAAGAGCGCAGTCCGCGCATTTCCGATGTGTAAAAGTCCAGTCGGACTTGGTGCATAACGCACTCGAATCGCTTTTGTCAAAGTTCCATTCTCCTATTTGCATTTCGGGGAATCACTCCCACTCCGATTTTCAAACGTAATCATTATATCATACTCTGAAGGCAGAATACGACTTTACAGTCTATTTTTATGACAGGCGCTCTTCCAGCTGGAAGTCGATAGGAAGCCAGGCCAGTACATTCTCCAACTGCTTTTCCCAGTAATACCACTCATGCTTACCTGGACTGTGGCTGTAAGTAATCTCCAAGCCTAAGTCTTGCAGGTTTTTCACTGCCTCCTGATTGGCCTTGTAGAGAAAGTCTTCTTCGCCACACCATGCCCAAAGCTTAGTCTTTTTATCAGATTGCTTGGCTATACTTTCCAGCGAATGGGGGCTGCTGGTCCAGTCTTTATAGTCTCCAAAAACTCCTCGCCAATAGGCTGGCGTTGCCATCTCAGCATTGTCTGGACGAGCATCAAGAAAACTCAAAGCGCCAGAAAGACTAGCTGCGTATGAAAAGCGGTTAGACTTGAGAGCCAGCTTAAAGGCTCCATATCCGCCCATGGAAAGACCAGCGATAAAATTCTTCTCCCGCTTATCCGACATATTTGGGAAAAAGCGCTTGAGCACCCGAGGCAGCTCCTCAGCGATGGCTTCGTAATAGTTAAAACCGTACTGAGTATCGGTGTACCAGCCATTGCTAGTATTAGGCATGACAACAATCAAGTTGGTTGAGCGAACCAGACGCTCAATATTTGAGCGCTTGAGCCAGCTATTGTGATTCCCGTTCATACCATGAAGCAGATACAAAACAGGAATGTCCTTATCATCCGGCTTGTCCACGCGTGCTGCATCCGGATAGAGGATATTGACACCCCATTCCATCTCCAAAGCCTCAGAATAATACTCTATTTTCATCACTGCCATTCGCATTTCTCCTTCGTATCTTCCTGACAAGAAAAAGCCGAAACCCGACTTTTCTTGTATTTGTGTTGAGATTTTTACCGCACTTCCATAACAACCGGCAAAATAGCTGGGCGACGCTTGGTTTGGTCAAAGAGATATTTGGCCAGACTGTCACGGACAGCTCCCTTCAGTTCACCCCAGTCAAAGCTATCCTGCGCCAGATAGTCTTCCACGGTTTTATTGATAATGTCAGAGCTTTCGCGCAAAATATCTCTGCTCTTCTTGACATAGACAAATCCACGGGTGTGTACCTTAGCCTTGGAAATGATTTTCTTTTCCTTACGGTTAACCGTGAGTGCCACGATGAAAATGCCATCTTCAGACAAAACCTTGCGGTCACGCAGGACGATATTGCCCACATCCCCAATCGCATTTCCATCAATCATGACATCTCCTGCTGACACAGCACCAGCCGGCACAAAATCACCATGGTCGTATTCCATGATGCTGCCCCGCTTAGGAATGAAGATATTTTCCGGCAGCATGCCAACTTCCATGGCAGCCTTGGCATGAGCATCCAGTCCGCGGTACTCACCCTGAATAGGGAAGAGGTACTTAGGCTGCAGCAGGTTAATCATGAGCTGCAAATCACGCGCATTCCCGTGACCTGAAACCCGCAGGTTTTGGGTAATCAGCTTGACAATGCCCCCAGCCTGATAAATCATATTTTCCACGCGAGCCACGACCGCTTCCTTGGCAATAGAAGGCGTTGTTACGATGTAAATCAAATCGCCTTCCTTGATTTCCACATAGCGGTGGCGGCCGATTGACATCTTGCGCAGACCATTGATAGGCTCACCCATCCGGCCAGTCTCCAAGATAATCAGCTCATGATCTTCAAACTTAGACATTTCCTTGGGCTTGATCAAGAGGCGTTCGTCCACCAAGGACAGCTTCTTGAGGCGGATAGCCGTACGAACGATGTTTTCAACATCAAAGCCTGTCAAAACCACTCGGCGGCCAGTCTCTGCAGCTGCATCAAAGACCTGCTGGATACGAGACAAGTTGCTGGCAACCGCCGCAACAATCACACGACCATCCCAGTCAGCAATCGTATCTTCGATTTCCTTGCCGACCTCGCTCTCACTAGCCACCTGAACAGTGCTGTCGGCATTGGCTGAATCACTGAGCAAGGCCAGAACACCCTCGCGGCCAATCTCAGCCAGACGGCCAAAGTCTGTCGCATAGGATGGGCTGGCAGACTGGTCAAACTTGAAATCGCCTGTATAAACGATGCTGCCTTTTCTGGTCTTGATGACAACTCCCAAACTCTCAGGAATCGAGTGAGTCGTCCGGAAGAAGGAAACTACTGTTTTGCCAAATTCAATCTCAGTATTTTCATCAATCACATGGAAATCATTGAACTTCTTAACCGCATCGTTATTTTTAACAAAAAGCTTAGCTAGCTCAATTGTCAACTCTGATCCAAAAACTGGCACCTTAGCATCTGCCAGAAGATTAGGCAGAGCACCAATCGCATCCGCGTGCCCGTGCGTCAGAAAGACACCCGCAATCCGCTTCTTGTTTTCAAACAAATAGTCCATGTTGGGAACGACATAATCCACACCCAATTGTTCATTTTCTGGATACTTCAGCCCAACATCCAATACAAAAATGGAATCATCCACTTCGGCAACGTAGAGATTTTTTCCATTTTCACGTACGCCGCCCAAAGCAATCAGTTTAATATTGCTCTTGCTCATTTTTTCTCCTATTCAATTTTCAGAACCTCACTTTTATCAAAGATTCTTTATTTTATTACTAACGGTCCTTGGCTAGCCAAGTCGAATTACAGTCTTGCAAACCAAAGGTTCGCATATCCAATCTATTATAGCATTTTTTCATGTTTTTTCAAAGTCAAGTGTGCCTTCTTAGCGCCCTTGGCTACAAAAAAAGCAGTTCAAAATATGAACTACCATTTTTTATTAATTTCTAGTATGCATACTTGCTACCGGAAGGTAATCGCTGAATCAAGTATGTGAAGCCTCTACTAACTTTATAACCTATTAAAGAGTTAGTTTTTATTTGTTACTTTCTCGCCAGTCAGTTTTTCATATTGCTCCTTGAGCTTTATCATCTCAGCTAGAGCGGTCTTTTTATATTCTTCCCCCTCTTTCGTTCCCTCAAGATACTTATCCGAAATGATATACAGAACTCGTTGATAGCCATAGTATAAGTTCAATGAATTTTTATCATCTGAATAATCCTTGGCATTTTCTATAACCAGAGGTTGCACTTTTGCAATTTGCTTCACCAAATAATCTTTGGTTTTTTGGTCTACTTCCTCTTTCTCCAATGTATCTAAATCTAATTTTTTTTGAGGGTCAGGAAAATTTGCTATCCCCCTAGGGTCTCCTACCCCATTTAATGTTAGAGGCAGACTTTCAAATTTTTGTTCAGAAGAACAAGCAACTAACAAGATGACAGCCATTAAAGCTATTAACAAACCAATAATCTTTTTTACCATTTTTCTTTCCTTTCCTACTGTTTACTTAAAAATCAAAGGTATCTGACGTATTGTCCTCTTGGAGATTCCGTCATAGTCCTTGATAAGCTAGCGCCTGACGGTTTCCCTTTATTTTCATCTGTTCATCAGAATTCGCGATTTGCTTCTCAGTTCGTCTGGTTATCACAATAGATTTATTATAGCATTTTTTCATGTTTTTTCAAAGTCAAGCGTGCCTTCTTAGCGCTCTTGACTACAAAAAACGACCTCTAGCTTTACTCGGCTAGAGGTCTGGTTTACTTCGCTGGTATGAGAGCAATCAGTTCATCCAAGGTGTAACTGAATAACAATTTTTTGATTTATTGTTTTTATTATTTTTTATAAACTTTTAATTCCTTTAACCGCTAATGATTTTCTTTTTATCTTAGCATTGGAAATCTCTATAACATAATAAAGCACTATTGATTGAATTCTCGAAGTTTGAAAACCATCTAAAAGCTTCTACTTTCTATACTATCGTTACAATCAGGCAGGCTAAGCGGGCCTGTCTGACAATTCAACCAATATGTCAAGTAAAGCAACTACTTATGTATCACAAACAACTATACCAACAAAGTAAACTTTAAAGCGAATGAATTTAGTTTCCTTTCTTTCTATTTCCTTAATTCTATTATAGTACTCTATCCAGATTTTTGCAAGCGTTTACACTTAAGAAGTAGAAAAACTTTTTAGCTATAAATCATGCAAGCAAAAAGGAAAGGAGACCTTAAAATGATCTCCTTTAAACTCTAGATAATTTTTATCAGTGACTATAGCTAACAAAGACTTTTTATAAGGAAAATCAACTATTGGTTTTATTTATCGTCTTTTTTAACCATATTTTTAACGCCTTCGATGGCTCCTTCAACAGCATCTTTGGCATCTTCTGCAACTTCTTTAACTTTAGAAACTACTTTTTCAGCAGCTCCTTCTTTTTCTGTTTTTTTATCACCAGTTAATTTGCCTAGGCCTTCTTTAACAGAACCTTTAGCTTGGTTGAATTTTTCTTCTGTAGACATAATTTAGACCTCCATTGTCAGTTTCAATTTTTAAAGAAATGAAACAATATAAGAATCTCTAATTCCAGTTCGAGGATTAATGAACGCGAGCTTTTTCATTTGATGCAGCGTCTTTAACAGCCTCTACACCATCGCCAACTTTTTCTTGAACAGCTGAGAAACCACCGCTAATGCCAGATTTTGCTTTTTCGAATTGCTCAGAAGCAAATTCGCCTGTTGATTCAGCAACATCTGTCACTCGGTCTTGAAGGCTTACTGAATCCGCTTCGTGTTGTTCTTTCGTTTTAATATCAACAACATTGACATTTACTTCAACAACTTCCAAATCAGTCATCTTAGAAACTTCTTCTGCAACGACTTTCTTGATTTCTTTGTATAAAGTAGGAACATTCTTTTGATATTCTGCAACAACATTCAAGTCAACAGCTACTTGTTCTTTACCAACTTCAACATTGACACCATGAGTGACATTGTCAGAGTTGACCAATTTATCTTTTATGTTAGAGAAGAAACCACCATCAACAGCCAGCAAGCCTGAAACTTTCTCTAAAGAGAGACCGATAATTTTTTGAATGACCTTATCATCGTAAGTCAATTCACCTTTTACTTCGTGAGCTACTTGAGCAACTTCTTTTTTAGCAACATCTTTAACATCTTTATTTGACATGTTAAACTCCTTTATTTTTATTTAAATATATTATTTTTTTGAATATAATATCCGATTCCTGCCCCTAGAGTAGCGCAAATCAAGACAAATAGAGTCTTAAAGAAGCCAAAGGATAGGATAAAACATGCTAGAATAATGCCTGCCAATCCAGACAAGATTGGATATTGATATTTTTTAAACCATTCCATTTTTTACTTCCTTACTTTACTCGGCTAGTAGTTTTTGTAGCCGCTTCTTTTGGCTTGAAGTCTGAGACAGAGATTTTAAGCTTGACATTATGATTGATTCCGAAGAATTCTGTCAATCCAGACGCAATTTCTTCTTGAATCAACTGACTTCTCTTGATGATGTTTTCCGAAGGAACAATCGCTCCTTTAACAGAAACCATGCATTTGTTTTTACGGCTATTTACTGAAACTGTAGGATCTTTAATTAAACCGTGTTCTGTTAACAGACTACGAACAAACCCTTCAATGGCTGAATTTTTCAGCATCAGTTTCCCATCCGCATCAGCTAGCTGAATTTCCAAACGTCTCTTAGGATAAAAAACTATCACTAACATTAGTAGTAAGATTAAGCTTGCTAAAACCACAGTGCCCCAGAAAACATACCTAGAAAGATAGTAGCCCACAAAAGGAATCTGCTTCCACGTGAATAACTTCCAACTAAATAACTGGAGCCCCAGACCGCTGACTTTATGAAAGTCTAGCAAAACAGGAATCAAAATTGTCAAGATTAAAATACAGAAAATAAGGGAAAGTATTTTTCTTGATTTTGACATATTGAATCCTCACATCATTAAATTTTAAATTGTATTTTGAAAGTAAAAAGACAATTTATGCATTTTTACCTACAAAAAATGATACAACAGCTACTACAATAACTGCACCAATGATAGAAGGAAGCAAGGCCATACCAGCCAAACTAGGGCCCCAAGTTCCCAAAAGTGACTGACCGACAGCAGAACCAACTAAACCTGCAACAACGTTTGCAATAACACCCATTGAGCCGCCTTTTTTAGTGATTGATCCAGCAATAAGACCAATAACACCTCCAACAATAATAGACCAAAGCATATTGATTCTCCTTTCTAATTTTTTCTAAATCAAAATTGTTTAATAATATTTTTTACTATTATTTTTTGATTAACATAATTATATAATTTTCCAACTTGGAAACATAATAATTCAACTTGGTTTTCTTTCCGTTTATCTGTACTATAGATACGCAAAGATAAGAATTCCTTGTTCTATAGGCTTTTATCAGCATTTTTAGATATATTTTAGAGTTGTTAAACGAGGTTAAATGCATAAAATATGGTATAATTGCCTGATAATAAAAACACTATATAAAGAAAGATAATATTTTAATGCGAGAATTACTGTCTAAAAAGAGCCACAGGCAATTAGAACTATTAGAACTACTATTTAAAAACAAACGCTGGTTTCATATTTCTGAACTGGCTGAACTATTGAATTGTACAGAACGTTCAGTAAAAGATGATTTATCCCATGTCAAGTCTGCGTTTCCTCAATTGATTTTTCACTCGTCCACTAATGGTATACGTATCATTAATACCGATGATAGTGATATTGAGATGGTGTATCACCATTTTTTTAAGCATTCAACCCATTTTTCAATTTTAGAATTCATCTTCTTTAACGAAGGATATGAAACTGAGAGTCTTTGTAAAGAGTTTTATATAAGCTCTTCCTCACTCTATCGTATAATCAGTCATATTAACAAAATCATAAAAAAACAATATAATTTTAAAATTAGTCTCAATCCTGCTCGGATTATTGGAGATGAGATTGATATCCGTTATTTTTTTGCACAATATTTTTCGGAAAAATATTATTTCCTTGAATGGCCCTTTACAGATTTTTCAGTAGAACCTTTGTGTAAACTGTTAGAACTGGTCTATAAAGAAACTGCATTTCCTGTCAATTTCGCAACTCAAAGAATGTTAAAATTGCTCCTGGTTACAAATTTATACCGAATAAAGTTTGGTCATTTCTTGGAAGTTGAGAAAGATTCTTTTAACAATCAATTGTTAGAATCTTTTATGCAGGCAGAAGGAATCGAAGACATTGTAGCGAGCTTTGATTCTGAATATCATATCTCTTTGAATAAAGAAGTGATAGGCCAACTATTTGTCTCCTATTTTCAAAAAATGTTTTTCATTGATGAAAATCTATTTATGAGCTGCGCAAAAACAGACAGCTATGTAAAAAATTCGTATCAATTATTAAGTGATTTAATTGATCAGATAGAAAGCAAATATAATCTAAAAATAGACAATAATGACAATCTTATTTGGCATTTGCATAATACAGCACATCTGCACCGTCAGGAACTATCTACAGAATTTATTCTGTTTGATCAAAAAGGGAATACAATCAAGAACTTTCAAAATATTTTCCCTCAATTTGTTTCAGATATTAAAAAAGGGATTGAACATTACCTAGAGACTTTGGATATCCATAGCACACCAATGAAAGTCAACCATCTATCCTATACTTTTATCACTCACAGCAAACATTTAGTACTGAATCTTTTACAAAATCAGCCTAAATTAAAAGTTTTAGTCATGAGCAATTTTGATCAGTATCATGCAAGATCGGTAGCAGAGACACTTTCTTATTATTGCAGTAACAATTTTGAACTTGAAGTTTGGAATAAATTAGAACTATCAATCGATTCTTTAAAAGAATCACCTTACGATATCATCATTTCTAATTTTATTATTCCACCCATTGAGAACAAGAGACTGATATATTCCAATAATATTAATACGGTCGCACTCATCTCCTTACTTAACGCAATGATGTTTATTCGCTTAGATGAGTGATTTAGACTATTTTGATAACAAAAAAACCGCAATCAAGCGGTTTTTATTCATCTATTAGGGCGATTTGAAGAAAAAGGACATAGTCCTATTTAACAGAGAACTAGATCCTTTTGATTATTATTTATCTAACTTTGTGGGAGCAGTACATTATTTAGTACGTTTTCTTTCTCTTGTTTTTACAAAACTCTGAGCAAGCCTATTCAAACAAGCCGTAATAGTCTGCGATGGTCATCTTGGCCTTCTCGTCTTTGTTTAAGTCCTGAATAATCTGTCCATCTTTCATGACGATTAATCGGTTGCCGTATTTGAGGGCATCCTCCATGTGATGAGTAATCATAAGAGCTGTGAGGCGGTCACGATTGACAAATTCATTGGTCAGCTCCATCAAGGCTACACTAGTCTTGGGATCCAGCGCCGCAGTGTGCTCATCCAGAAGCAAAAGCTCTGGACGCTTGAGCGTTGCCATGAGCAGACTCAAAGCCTGTCTTTGTCCGCCAGAAAGAAATTCAATCGGTGTATCCAGATGCTTGTCCAGACCATTGCCGATTTTCTCAATCGTCGCCTGAAACTCTTCCCTGTAACTGTTGAGTCCACGGGGCACCAAGCCACGCTTTTCACCTCGGAATTTGGCGATAAGAAGATTTTCCGCCACTGTCATACGCGGAGCCGTTCCCATCTTAGGATCCTGAAAGACACGGGACAGGTACTTGGCCCGCTTTTCTGGTGAAAAATGAGTGACATTCTCACCCAAGATATGAATGCTGCCGCTGGTTAAAGGGAGAGTGCCGGCAATGACATTGAACAAGGTTGACTTTCCTGCTCCGTTTCCGCCTAAAATCGTAATAAAATCATGCTCGTGAATGTCTAAAGAAACATCATTTAGGATGATTTTTTCTTCATCAAAGCCGCTCTTTACAAGCTTGGTTGCATTTCTTAATTCTACAATCGCTGTCATTTGCTTAACTTGGCTCCTTTAAAGAATTTATTTTTCAGGGTTGGAATCATGAGACAGACGGCCAGAATCACCGCACTATAGAGACGGAGATAGTTGGTATTAAACCCGAGAGCAATAACGCCCCAGATCAAGAACTGATAGGCAATCGCACCAACTACAATGGTGATTAGCCGCTCTGCCAAGGTCAGACTATGGAAGAGCACCTCGCCAATGATAAGACTGGCCAGACCAACTACGATTACTCCAATCCCGCGGGAAACATCTGCATAGCCTTCCTGCTGGGCAATCAGCGCTCCAGCCAGAGCAATCAAGCCATTAGACAGAATCAGTCCCATCAACTCCATACAGCCAGTATTGATCCCAAAACTGCGAGCCATGTCCGGATTATCTCCAGTCGCGATATAAGCCTGCCCTAGCTTAGTATCCAAGAAAAAGAGCAGGGCTGCAATCACTAGGCTGACAAAAATTAAACCAGTCAAGAGGTCATTGACTTCCCCTGAAAAGGGCAGAATATCCTGAATTTTACTGCTGCCTAAAAGCCCCAGATTGGCACGGCCCATCAGCATCAGCATGATAGAGTGGCAGGAGGTCATGACCAAAATCCCAGAAAGCAAGGTCGGAATTTTCCCCTTGGTATAGAGCAGACCTGTCACGGCACCCGCAGCACAGCCTGCTAAAACGGCCGCTGCTGTTGCCAGAAAAGGATTGACTCCTTTGGTAATCAAGGTAACAGCTACCGCCCCGCCCAAGGGGAAGGAGCCTTCTGTCGTCATATCAGGAAAGCCCAGAATCCGGAAGGTCATAAAAATACCTAGACCTAGGACGGCCCAAACCAGTCCCTGAGAAATAATGGAAAGAATCATAACATTGTCCTAACTAATTAAAATCGTTTCTCTATTTTAACATAAAAAAGGAGCCAATTTCAATGCTGATGCGCAGACAAAGAAATTGACTTCCCAACTATTCCTCAACAACTGTCATTCGACCAGTATCTACATCATAAACCGCACCTGAGATTTTTACATCAGCTGGGATTAGCGGTGACTGCCGCAGCAAGGCCATATCCTCACGCACACTTTCCTCTACATCTGTAAAGGGCAAAAAGTCCTGTTCGCTGACATCGACACCTAGCTCTTTATGAAGATAGGCCGTAAAATCTTCATTCTTAAAGGTCTGTGCCCCGCAGTCTGTATGATGCAAAACCACGATTTCCCGCGTTCCTAGCTGCTGCTGAGAGATGACCAGTGAGCGAATCATGTCCTCCGTCACCCGACCGCCGGCATTTCGCAAGATATGGGCATCTCCTAGTGCCAGTCCCAGAGCCTGAGCCACGTGGAGCCTAGAGTCCATGCAGGTCACGATAGCTACCTTGGTCTTGGGATTAATGGGCAGATGTGCCGTTCCATGCAGATCGACATAAGCTTTATTGGCCTTCATAAAGTTTTCAAAATATGACATTTTGACTCCTGACTAATTATATTATTTGATCTTCAAACGAATTAACCTTATCATACTAGGTTTTGGCTTTAGAACTTCCCTAACTTCAAAAAAGAGAGAACCTATATGAACTGCTCTCTGTGCTAGTTTTTATCACCCACTACAGTTGACAAAGAGCCATGTGTTACAACTTCTTAAAGTAGCGAGCAACGGGCCATTGTTCAAAACCAAAGTTCTCATAGGTTTTACGAGCCGGTGCATGACCTAGATCACCGCCCGTCTCAACCATGACCATTTCCATTCCTTTTTGTTTAATCTGATCACAAGCATAGGTCATGAGCGCTTTTCCGATACCTTGACGCTGATATCTTGGAGCAACAGCTAGGATATAAATCTCACCCATCTTATCCTCAGGGTGCAAGCGAATGTGAATCCATCCGACTAATTCTTCCTCCAGAAAAGCTAACCAGGAAAACTGACTCTCTTCATCTAAGACTGCTGTTAGATCATTGATTTGCCTTGTTTCCCACCCTTGAGGATAAAAATTGTCATAAACAAACTTAGGAACTCCTTTTTCCATTTTTGGAAAAACTGGAGACCAAGCTTGAATTGATAATTCTAAAACAGCCTCTTTATGCAATTTCTGATAAGGTTTTATAGTAATTGTCACTTTATTCTCCTAACGTTTCTTTAATCCGCCAAAAATGCCACGAACGAGTTCGCGTCCGATGGTGCTAACAGCTAGATCATAAAGGCGGCTGTTGCCTTTTCAAGGCTTGATTAGCCTTCATAAAGTTTTCAAAATAAGACATTCTTTCCCCTTACTGGTACTTTGATATCCAAATAATTTTATATTATCTTACCATCTTTTCTGCTATTTGTCAGTTCTCGACTTTGTTATAAAAAAATAGGACAGATAAATCCAGCATCTAGCCTGATCTTCTGTCCTAGTTTTATTTGTTATGAGCTTCTTGGAATATACTTGCTGAGTGAGCCTGCAAAGGTTTGAAGATTGAGACTTTGCACATAGACTTCACCAGTTCCTTGGAAAGTGTTGACGACTCCTTCACCCGTTCCAATAGACTGCCAGAAGCCATTTTCCAGATGGATATTATAATTCAAAGACTGGCTCCAAGCTACTACATGGGCATTGTCAATAGTCACTTCTTGGTTATGAAGCTCAATTTTCTTAATAGATCCAAAGGCATTAGCCAACAGAGTGCCCTGACCTTGAGTTGTCATAACGAAGAGACCCCCTTGCCCTCCAAAGATAGCCTTGCCGACAGACTGACGCTCCATGGTATAGTAAGCCGTACCATCAAGAGCCAGAAATGCGCCGTCATTAAGTCGATATTGCTTTTCGCCTAGCTGAAGAGGAATGACTTGGCCAGGAGAATCTGGCGCTAAAGCAAGGTAGCCATTATCAGACTGGGCAACAGCCTGGGTAATGAAGGTACTTTCACCAGAAACCATAGAACGCCCCACAGCCTTGACAAAACGTCCCAAGCCAGAACCGCTTGCATTGAGCTGGGTATTCAGGGTCACATTCGGCGTGTGGTAGACCATGCTGCCACGCTGGATAAAGACCGTTTCACCTTGATTGAGCGACAACTCAACCAAAGGAAACTGCATATTACTGTCCATAGAAAATCGCATAAGAAATGCCTCCTTCTCATTATGACTTGATTATAACATTTTCATATATTTTGGACAAAGGAAAACTGAAGCATCAAAAAAGAAGAGACAACCTGAGTCTCTCCTAGAAATTTTCAAGAATTGTCAATATGCAGGTGTGGGCGAAGAACATTTGCAAAGGTTTCAATATTGAGACTTTGGATGTAAATTTCGCCAGTTCCATAGAAGGTATTAACCACTCCTTCACCAGTCCCCATGGACTGCCAGAGACCATTTTCTAAATGAATATCATACTCCAGCTCTCGACTCCATGCTACTACGTGAGCATTGTCAATCGTTATCCTATCATTATGCAGCTCGACCTTTTGAATCGAGCCAAAGGAATTTACCAAGAGTGTCCCCTGACCTTGGGTACTCATCACATAAAAGCCTCCTTGGCCACCAAAGAGAGCTCGACCTACCGACTGCCTCTCCAAAGTATAAGAGGCAGAACCATCCATAGCCAGAAAAGCCCCATCATTAAGGCGGTATTGCTTTTCACCTAGTTCCAGAGCAACAATCTGACCAGGTACATTAGGTGCCAAGGCTAGACGACCGTTATTTGATTGAGCAGTTGCTTCAGTGACAAACACTCCTTCGCCAGAAGCCATAGAACGGCCCACAGCTTGGATTGCCTTGCCAAAGATTGATTGAGACTCTGCATTCACTTTAGCATTCAGGACAACATTGGGAGTGTGGTATATCATGCTCCCAGTCTGAATACGAACAGACTCTGATGCATCTAAGGCAATCTCCGCCAAGGGAAATTGAGCATTGTTGGTAATAGAAACATTCATACGATGATCTACCATGGTTGATTATCCTCCTAAAAAATCTGGAAAAACAACTTATAGGAAATTCCAGACAAATCCTAATTTTTTCTAGCAATATTATAGCACGCGCAATAACTTTTCGCAATACTGTTAAATCAGGAAAATACTTTCTTTAAGACTTCCCCAATCGTTGTCACACCGATGACTTGGATATTGTCTGGAACTTTGAGACCGTTCAGAGAGTTTTTAGGAGCGTAGACTTTGGTGAAGCCCAGCTTTGCTGCTTCGTTGATGCGCTGCTCGATGCGATTGACCCGACGGATTTCGCCAGTCAGGCCAATTTCACCGATAAAGCACTCTTGGGGATTGGTAGGTAAATCCTTGTAGCTGGAAGCAATGGCTACCGCCACCGCCAAATCAATGGCTGGCTCATCTAGCTTGACGCCGCCAGCAGACTTGAGGTAGGCATCTTGATTTTGCAGGAGGAGTCCTGCTCTCTTTTCCAGAACTGCCATGATGAGGCTGGCTCGGTTAAAGTCCAGACCAGTCGTGGTCCTCTTAGCATTGCCGAACATGGTCGGTGTAACCAAGGCCTGCACCTCTGCCAAAATCGGACGCGTCCCTTCCATGGTCACAACGATGGAAGAGCCTGTCGCACCATCCAGTCGCTCTTCTAGAAAGACTTCACTGGGGTTGATAACCTCAACTAGCCCACCCGATTGCATTTCAAAAATACCAATCTCATTGGTCGAGCCAAAGCGGTTTTTAACTGCCCGTAAAATACGGAAAGTATGCTGACGTTCGCCCTCAAAATAAAGCACGGTATCCACCATGTGCTCCAATGTTCGAGGACCAGCTAAGGTTCCTTCCTTGGTCATGTGACCAACGATAAAGGTCGCAATATTATTAGTCTTGGCCAGCTGCATGAGCTCGGCTGTCACCTCTCGGACCTGAGAAACAGAGCCTTGAACACTGGAAATTTCTGGCGACATCACTGTCTGAATGGAGTCAATAATCAGAAAATCTGGCTTAATCTTTTCAATCTCTGTGCGGATATTTTGCATATTGGTCTCGGCGTAGAGATAAAATTCACTGTCAATATCACCGAGGCGTTCCGCCCGCAGCTTAATCTGCTCAGCTGATTCCTCCCCGCTGACATAGAGAACGGTGCCCTGATGAGAAAGCTGGGTGGATACCTGCAGAAGCAGGGTGGACTTCCCGATACCGGGATCTCCACCAATCAGAACCAGACTGCCAGGCACTACACCACCACCCAGCACACGATTGAATTCGTCCATTTCTGTCTTGGTCCGGTTGACATCAATCGAAGTAACCTCAGCTAGCTTCATGGGCCGGGTCTTTTCGCCCGTCAAGGAAACACGGGCATGCTTGACTTCTGCAGCCTCTACTTCCTCAACAAAAGAAGACCAAGAGCCGCAGTTAGGACAGCGGCCTAGATACTTGGGCGAATGATATTCACAATTTTGACAGACAAAGGTCGTTTTTTTCTTAGCGATGGTGATTCTCCTTATTTTCTAATAATCCAAACAAAAGTTGATAAAACCTGACACACTTGCTCTATATTAGTAAAGCCAGCCTCTTCCAGCATGTCTGCAACTTCTTGAGGCGAGAGGGAATTCATCAAACCAGCTTGATTCTCATAAGTACGCTGAACTTGTTGCTGATTAGCTCCTAGCTCTGAAGCAAGTGTTTTCCAATAGCCCAGTTGCTGGTTGGAAAAAAAGCTAAGAATCAGAAGGCCATCTTCACTTAAAGAATCATAAATTTTTCGAAGAAATAAGCATGGATTTTCAACAAACTGCAATACTAGCAAGCAAGAACAAATCTGATAAGCAGAAGGCAGCACTGCTTCTTCAAACCGACTATTAAGATACTCCGCTTGAGGCAGATGAGCCTGTCTTTTAAGCTCTTGTAGCATCGCCTCACTTGGCTCTACTACCGTCAATCCGGCCTTAGGAAATAAGGATGCCAAACCATTCAGCTCATCCGTCTGGCTTGCCAAAGCTAACACCTTATCGACTTTTAAACTGGGTGCTAACCTAAGCAATACTCCTCGGAAAATCACATCTAGCATCACATCATAGCCTGGAATTTTCTGACGAATTTCTGTTGCATAGTCCTTGTTCTTAAATTCTTTCATATTTTCTTCTATCTCAAAATCCTTTTATTAAGATTCTTTTTACAACGAAACATTAAAACTTCAGTTCACATTCAACAAACTGGCAAAAATCAATCTGCTCATCAGGCACAAACTGACGGATGAGCATGCGATGGGCTACAAGAGCTACCGTCTCGTAGTCTCTGTATTTGCTTAAGGCACGGAAAAAGCGGGCTTTCATCTGCTCAGCCGTTTCATACTGGACAGGACTTCCTGCAGGAAGAGAACCATTATTTTCAAAAAACAACTCCCGAGCTTGCTCAAACTTTTCTATCCCACTCTCATATACCTGCCATTCATGCAGAAAAGGCTCCACAAAAAGCTGCAGTTGGCGGTCTCGAATCAGATAGGAGGCCGTCTCCAAAGACCGCGTCACAGAAGAGGAGATCAGAATTTCCGCCTGTTCCAGCAAAGGATTATCAGCGGCCTCTGTCGCCATCCGACGACCAGCAGCAGACAAGGGAGCCAAATCTAGTCCAAAGCCAGTGTAACCAGCCTCTTCCAAAAGTGAATAATCTGGCTCTCCGTGACGGATAAAAATGATTTTCATACTAATGTCCTGTCGACCCAAATCCACCGGTCCGCACACCTTCCGCTTCATCTCCATCCGCAATCAAAAATGGTGCAAAGACAGCCTGAACCACACGTTCCCCAACTTCGAGGACGACTTCCTGATTTGTGATGTTTTTCATCTGAGCAAAGATATGCCCTTCGTTTCCGGGATTGCCATAGTAGTCGCCGTCAATGACCCCAACGGAGTTAATCAAGACCAGGCCTTTTTTACGAGGGTTGGACGAGCGGTCGTAAAGATAGAGCACCTCGCCCGGCTGCATATAGGCCTTGACACCAGTCGGAACCAACTTAATCTCCCCTGGCGCAACGAGGGTACGCTCTGCCACTTTCAAATCGTAGCCCGCTGCGTGAGCCGTCTCTCTCTTGGGCAACAAATCTTCATTTGTAAAGCTGGAAACCAGCTCGAATCCGCGAATTTTCATGCATTTCTCTTTTCTATTTTTGCTGTCCCTATTATACTAAATTCGCAAAGAACAAGCAAAAAAACCGCCAATTGGGCGGTTCTTATAGGGAGATTATTATGAAAAAGAAAAGTTTTAGGATTTCTAAACAAAGTTAGGAGGTCTTTGTTTATGGTCTTAGTATAGAACACTTATCTTAAATTTTCCTAAAAGTAACTTAAAAAAATGAAATTATTTTTTACAGCTCTTGCAAGAGGTACTGAAACAGCTCCAAATTGCCTTTTTCTTCGTTTATTAAAAACTCTGGATGCCATTGGAGACCGATGATACGATGATTGTCAACCGATTCAATCGCTTCGATGGTATTGTCTCTAGGATCAAAGGCTGTCGCACGGAAATTAGGCGCCAAGTCTTTGATGCTTTGACGATGAACCGAATTAATCTGGCTAGCCTGACCAAACAAACGCTCCACAACACTGTCTTTCTCCGTGCGAATGGAGTGCGAAGTACCAAATGGCAAGCCCTGCCAGTGATTTTCGATATGCTGATTAAGAGTGCCACCAAAAGCAACATTGACCAACTGCAGACCGCGGCAAATAGCCATGACAGGCTTGTTTTGACGCAGAGCTTCTTTCAAAAGTGCTAGCTCAAACTCATCGCGGACAATATTGTAATCATCACTATCAATGGTCTTTTCTTCCCCATAAAATTGTGGGTGAACATTTTGCCCGCCTGACAAAATCAGCTTGTCAATCGTTTCTACATAATCCTGAACTAAACTTTTATCTCCAACGGGAATCACCATCGGCAGGCCACCAACCATTCGTACACCGTCTACAAACTTGCGTGAAACAGAGGTGTGAATATTTTTCCCAGCTTCATCGACTGGACAAAGATTGGCTGAAATTCCAACAATTGTTCTGCACATACCGTGATTCCCCCTTATTTTGATATAGTATATCTTACCACTCCTCTGCGAAGCCGTCCAATAGATTTTTTTAAAGCTGGTTATAAAAATTTTTTATCAGAATATGCAACACTATAAATCTCTTTTTTAAAATTTAGAAAAACATTTCAGAATTATCAGAAAATTATTTACTTTTGACAGAAATTTGTTATAATAAGCAGTGTAAAAACTCATGACTTGGAGGTCCCTATGAGAAAATCAAAAATTCTTCTTACCGCAGGGCTCACTCTGCTCTCTGTCGGCTTACTTACAGCTTGCTCTGGAGGCGGAAGTTCCCAATCCAGTAAAAAAATCTACAGCTATGTCTTTACGTCTGATCCAACAACTTTGGACTACATCCAGTCGGCAAAGGGGTCTACCCACGAGCTGACTACAAATGGTGTAGATGGCTTGCTGGAAAATGATAAATATGGAAACTTAGCTCCGTCTATCGCAGAAGATTGGACAGTCTCTCCAGATGGTCTCGTCTATACCTATAAGCTGCGCAAAGATGCCAAGTGGTATACCGCTGATGGCGAAGAATACGCAGATGTCACGGCTCAGGACTTTGTTGCAGGTATCAAACATGCTGCCGATATCAAATCAGACGCCCTCCCTCTTATCCAAGATTCTATCAAGGGGCTGAGTGAATATGCAGCCGGTACCAACAAAGACTTTTCAGCTGTTGGAGTCAAGGCACTGGACGATCATACGGTTCAATATACACTCAACAAGCCTGAAACCTACTGGAACTCTAAAACAACATCAGGTGTTATGATGCCGGTCAACGAGGCCTTCCTAGAAAAGCAAGGCAAGGAATTCGGTCAGGCAACCAAAGCCGACTCCATTCTGTATAACGGTCCATTTATCATGAAATCCATTACTTCTAAATCCTCTGTCGAATTTGAGAAGAACCCTAACTACTGGGATAAGGACAAGGTCAAGATTGATGGTGTCAAACTGTCTTACTACGATGGTTCTGACCAAGATTCATTAGCGCGGACCTTTGGAGATGGCGGCTACAGTTTGGCAAGACTCTACCCAGCCACTTCCAGTTATTCCTCAATCGCTGAGAAATACAAAGATAATATCTTCATGACAGAAGCAGGAGCGGGTGTCGCTCTAATCAGCTTTAACATTGACCGTCAAAGTTATAACCACACTTCTAAAACCAGCGATGAACAAAAAGAAGCTACCAAAAAAGCTCTGCTAAACAAGGACTTCCGCCAAGCTCTAGCTTTTGCCCTTAACCGCGAAAGCTATTCAGCTCAGGTCAACGGAGAAGATGCAGCCAAGCCAGCTGTCCGTAATCTCTTTGTTCCGCCAACTTTCGTTCAAGCCAATGGCAAGGAATTTGGCACTCTGGTCGAAGAATCACTGGCTTCCTATGGTGACGAGTGGAAAGGTATCAAGCTGGATGACGGCCAAGACGGTCTCCACAATACTGACAAAGCCAAAGCGGAATTTGCCAAAGCTAAGCAGGCTCTGGCAAATGAAGGCGTACAATTCCCAATCCATCTAGACGTTCCTGTCGCTCAGAATTCTACTAACTTCGTCAACCGTATGCAATCTCTGAAACAGTCACTAGAAGAGGCTTTAGGAAAGGACAACGTCTCTGTAGACCTGCAGATGCTGTCTGAGGACGAAGCACTAAACATCACCTTCAATGCTGAAGCTGCTAGCCAGGAAGACTGGGATATCAACGGTCTCGTTGGCTGGGAGCCAGACTACCAAGATCCATCTACTTATCTGGACATTTTAGTCCCAGGTAACAGCACTCAGACCAGAACCTACCTTGGATTTGAAGACAAAGACAATGCTGCTGCTAAAGCTGTAGGACTGGATGAGTACAGCAAGCTAATCGAAGAGGCCGGAAACGAAACACAAGATGTTGACAAGCGTTATGAAAAATATGCTGCAGCTCAAGCATGGCTGACAGATAGTGCCCTCGTTGTGCCAACTATGAGCAGCAGAGGAGCAGCACCGTTCATTTCTCGGATTGTGCCATTTACCAACTCTTATGCTCAGACAGGTACAAAAGACGCGAACTATCATAAATATGTAGAAATCGGTGATGAGATTGTCACGACTAAAGACTATCAAAAGGCCCAAGAAAAGTGGAAAAAAGAAAAAGAGGAATCCAATAAAAAGACCCAAGAGGATCTGGCTAAACATGTGAAATAATCACTACTTTGATGTTAATTAAAAATCCAGCAGGAACAGAAACCTGCTGGATTTTTTAACTTTTCTATCTAATATTTTAAAAGCCTGGTTGATTATCCAGCTGCAAAACCAACCATCTACTCAAACACAAACTGGTTGTGATAGAGTTCTGAATAGAAACCGCCGAGTTTGAGGAGCTGGTGATGATTGCCCTGTTCGATAACCTCTCCGTCTTTGAGGACGATAATCTGGTCTGCATTGAGGATCGTCTTGAGGCGATGAGCAATGACAAAGCTAGTCCGTCCAGCTACAACTGCTTCCATAGCTTGCTGAATCTTACTCTCCGTCACCGTATCGACATTAGAAGTCGCTTCATCCAAAATCAAGACTTGCGGATCCGTCAGCAAAGTTCTAGCAATGGAAATCAGCTGTTTCTGCCCAGTTGAGAAAATATTCTGGTCATCATCTACCAGGGTATCGTATTTGTCTGGCAGACTTTCGATATAGTCATGGATATGAGTCGCACGCGCAGCCGTTTCGACCATTTCCTGACTGGCATCTGGTACACCGAAGCGGATATTGTCCCGAATCGTGCCACTAAAGAGCACCGAATCCTGCAAGACAATGCCCACATGGCTCCGTAAGCTATCCAGCTCATAGTCCCGAATGTCGCGACCGTCAAACTCAATGCTGCCACTATCCACATCGTAAAAGCGATTGAGCAGGTTCATAATGGTCGTCTTACCTGAACCAGTAGGGCCAACAACAGCCGTCATCTTGCCCTTAGGGGCTAAAATAGATACGTCTTTGAGAATAGGCTTGCCTTCTACATAAGAGAAGTCCACATGCTTGATCTCCACGGAGTCTGTGAGCTCTGTGAAAGCAGGCGCATTCTCTGGCCGGACCTCCTCCGGCGCATCAAACATCTCCTGAATCCGGTCAGCCCCTGTAAAGGCCAACTGCAAACTGCCCCAGCTGGCTGCAATCTGGATGATGGGCTGATAATACTGCTGGGAAAACTGAGTAAAAGTAGTAATCAGGCCAACTGCAACAGCCGTTTCAACATTAGGATCGCTCAGTAAGACAGCCGATCCAACAAAAATAACAATGGCTGTATTAATCAAATTCATCCCGTTCATAATAGGGAAAAGAAGCCCTGAAAATGTTCGGCCTTTAAAGGTTGCTGAGCGCACTCGATCATTCTGCTCAATGAACCCTTTGATGACCTCCTCCTGCATCCCCTGAACGATAACAGCCTTCTGACCGGAAATAGTCTCGTCCATATAAGCATTGAGGCGGCCGACTTCTTTTTGCTGAAGATTGGTGTATTTCCGAGCCAGCCTAACAATGACCACTAGGAGAAGAAAAGCAACCGGTGTGCTGGCTACCGTTATCCAGGCCAATCTAGCATTTTGGACAAACATGATAATCACGAGCCCCAGATAGAGCAAGGCATTGCTCATAACCTGAATCATGCTCTCATTTAGAGCTTGCAGGATATTGTCCAAGTCGCTGGTAAAGCGCGACAGAATGTCTCCATCCTGATGGCGGTCAAAGAAAGCAACTGTCATCTTGGACAGCTTGCCAAACAGGCCCTTGCGCATCTCATTGGTCGAATGGGCAATAACTCGGGTCATCAAAAGCATGTAAATCAGGCTAGAAACAGACAGGCAGACAAAGGATACCAATACACTGCCCATGACGCTGCCAAAAGTCGACAGAATTTGATCAGTCTCACCCTTCTCTGCAAAAGCACGTCCCAACTCAACCAAATGCTGAACAGCCTGACCGACATAAACCGGAAAAAGGACCTGAAAAACAGTCGCTGTTATCATCATCAAAAGGACAACGGTAAAGGATAATTTGTAACGCTTAAAATATTGCCAGAAAAATGCAATCGTCCGCATCTTAGTCCTCCTTTCCTTTCTGAGTTTCATAGATTTCACGGTAGACATCGTTAGTGGCGACCAATTCCGCATGCGTCCCTTGGCCAATCAGCCGCCCTTGATCCATGACCAGAATCTTATCTGCATGAACGACGGAGCTAATCTTTTGAGCGATGATAATCGTCGTCGTTCCTTGCAGCTCTTTATTCAAGGCTTCTTGAACCAGCTTTTCTGACTTGGCATCTAAGGCTGAGGTCGAATCATCTAAAATCAAAATATTCGGATTGTTGACAACACCTCTGGCAATGGACATTCGCTGCTTCTGACCGCCGGAGAAGTTGCTGCCGCGCTCCTCCACTGCACTATCAAAACTCTCTTCCATACGGCTGATAAATTCACTGGCTTGGGCAATACGAGCCGCCCGCTCCATCTCAGGCAGCGAAGCGTTGAGCTTGCCCTGACGGAGATTGTCCGCAATGGTCCCGCTAAATAGAATCGCCCGCTGCAGCACGATGGAAACATTTTTACGAAGAGTTCCCTGACTAAGCTCTCGCAGATCTTGACCGCCAATCTTGATAGAACCTTCTTGCGGATCAAAAAGACGGGGAATCAGCTGGGCCAAGGTAGACTTACCCGCACCCGTCGCACCGACAACGCCAATCATTTGCCCCGGCTCAACCTCAAAGCTGATATCCTTTAGCATTGGCTCGTCATCGTTGGGATAGAAAAAAGTCACATGCTCAAAGCTGAGGCTGCCTTCTAGTTCTTCATCTGGCGAGTCTGGGAAAGTCATAGCTGGCTCCGTCGCCAATACTTCCTTGATCCGACGGATAGAAATGATCCCCCTCGTCACACCATTGCCCAAGAAGCCAACCATAATGATGGTGAAAATAATCTGGCTCAGATAACCGATAAAAGAAGCGATAGAGCTGACCAGTCCTGGCTCCGCCTGAATCATGCCAGATAAAGTCCAGATAGCCAAGTAAACAGAGCTGTAGCCGACCAACATCATCATTGGCTCAATGATTGAAAAAGCATAGCCAATATAGAGATTCTCTGATAAAAGTTCATCAGACACCTGACTGAACTTATGAAACTGGTCTTCCTCCCGAACGAAGGACTTGACCACTCGCACACCACGAAGATTTTCCTTGGCAATGGCATTGATTTTATCCAAAAGAATCTGGAATTTCTTAAAACGAGGCCCCATCATCCCCATCATGACAGCCGTTAGACCAGCTATGAGCACGATTAGCAAGAAAATAATCCACCAGAGTGAAGGCATGGTCACAATGGCCAGGATGACTGAACCGATAAAAAGGATGGGCAAGCGAAGAAGAATTTGAAAGAGCATCATGGTTACGTTTTGAATCTGATTGATGTCATTGGTCATCCGCACGACTAGATTTCCAGCGTTGAATTCCTCGATATTGGCATAAGAAAAGGTCTGAATCTTGCGGAAAGTCTCCTCACGGAGATCTGATGAGACAGCCTGGGCAATGTAAGCCGCCAAGGTCACATTAATCCCTCCTGCCACCAGTCCAACAAAACCGATACCAATCAGCCAGCCGCCCATACTGTAGATGGTCTGGCTATTTTGCTCCTGCAGAGCATCTAAGATGTGCTTTAAAAACCAGGGCAGTAAAAGAGAGCTGGCAATCATCAGCGAGGTCATCAAAAACGAACTCAGGGCATACCATTTATACCGTAATAGACTTTTAAAAAACATGCTTCCTCCTACTTTTTTCATATTTGACTTAGTTTCCTTACTATATCACAGATAAAAACAATGTCAAGCAAGAAATTTCTTATATTATATGGTAAAATGAGATATAGAACTCTAAAACTGATTTAAATTCAGACTCGGAATTTCATCATAAGGAGAAGATATGGATAAACAACGAGTTGCTGTGATTGGTCCTGGTTCTTGGGGAACGGCCTTATCACAAGTGTTAAATGACAACGGACACGAGGTTCGTATTTGGGGAAATATCGCTGAGCAAATCAACGAAATCAACGACGAACACACCAATAAACGCTATTTCAAAGATATTGTACTAGACGAAAACATCAAGGCCTATCATGACTTAGAAGAAGCTTTAAAAGATGCGGATGCTGTGCTTTTTGTCGTTCCTACCAAGGTAACCCGTCTGGTAGCCGAACAAGTAGCTCAAGCTCTGGACCACAAGGTGAAAATCATGCACGCCTCCAAGGGACTGGAGCCCAATACCCACGAACGGATTTCAACTATCCTAGAAGAAGAAATCCCTGCAGAGCTTCGCAGCGAGATTATCGTTGTCTCAGGTCCCAGCCATGCCGAGGAAACCATTGTACGCGATATTACCCTGATTACTGCTGCTTCTAAGGACCTAGAAACAGCTAAGTATGTGCAGGAGCTCTTCAGCAATCACTACTTCCGCCTCTACACTAATACTGATGTTATCGGAGTGGAGACTGCAGGCGCTCTGAAAAACATCATCGCAGTCGGAGCCGGTGCTCTCCACGGATTAGGCTATGGTGACAACGCCAAGGCAGCTATTATCACACGCGGTCTGGCCGAAATCACGCGTCTAGGTGTCAAGCTAGGAGCCAATCCTCTGACTTATAGCGGCCTATCTGGTGTTGGTGACCTGATTGTCACAGGGACCTCTGTCCACTCTCGCAACTGGCGGGCCGGCAATGCTCTAGGACGCGGCGAGAAGTTAGCTGATATTGAAGCCAATATGGGCATGGTTATCGAAGGAATTTCTACCACCAAGGCTGCCTATGAACTGGCCCAAGAGCTGGATGTTTATATGCCGATTACCCAAGCTATCTACAAGGTTATTTATCAAAACTGTAATATCAAAGAAGCCATTTATGAAATCATGAACAATGAATTCAAGGCTGAGAACGAATGGACTTCGTTCTAATAGAAAGGAAATAATTATGTCAAAAGTTAAGAAAGCCGTCATCCCTGCAGCTGGTCTCGGAACCCGCTTCCTTCCAGCTACTAAAGCTCTGGCCAAGGAAATGTTGCCGATTGTCGACAAGCCAACCATCCAGTTTATCGTTGAGGAAGCTCTCAAATCTGGAATTGAAGATATTCTAGTTGTCACAGGTAAGTCAAAACGCTCCATCGAAGACCACTTTGACTCAAACTTTGAATTGGAATACAACCTCAAAGAAAAGGGTAAAGACGACTTGCTCAAATTGGTCGATGAAACCACTGGTATCGGTCTGCACTTCATCCGTCAAAGCCATCCGCGCGGACTGGGAGATGCTGTCCTTCAGGCTAAGGCTTTCGTAGGAAACGAGCCTTTCGTTGTCATGCTGGGCGATGACCTTATGGACATCACCAATGATAAGGCTGTGCCGCTGACCAAGCAATTGATTGATGACTACGAGGCTACTCATGCTTCTACCATCGCTGTCATGCAGGTACCTCATGATGAAGTTTCCTCTTATGGTGTGATTGCCCCTCAAGGCGAAGGTGTCAAAGGTCTCTACAGCGTGGAAACTTTCGTCGAAAAGCCAAAACCTGAAGATGCACCGAGTGATTTGGCTATTATCGGCCGCTACCTGCTGACACCAGAAATTTTTGAAATCTTGGAAAAGCAAGAGCCAGGTGCTGGAAATGAGATTCAGCTGACCGATGCGATTGATACTCTTAACAAGACGCAGCGCGTCTTCGCTCGCGAATTCAAGGGCGATCGCTATGATGTCGGCGACAAGTTCGGCTTTATGAAGACTTCTATCGACTACGCCCTCAAACATCCGCAGGTCAAAGACTCCTTGAAGCAGTATATCATTGACTTGGGTCATACGTTAGAGAAAAAACAAAGTAAAAAATAATTGATTCAAACAACTAACTTTGAAAATAAAATTTTAGCTATAAAAAAGAGGTTCCCAACCTCTTTTTTTGATATTTCATCAGTTATTTTCTAAAGATTCATTAAATCAAGGAATGATGAAAGCCAAGAAAAATCAGAAGGGCAGCCAAGGCTAGATAACCAAATAGGACTAGCCAGCGCTGAGTAGGTTTAAAGGCATTGCTTGAGCTTTTGACAGGAAGAATGACCGCGCAGAGTATACCACCAATCAAACCACCCAAATGCCCAGCCAGACTGATGCCAGGCATGAAACTAAAGATGATATTGACCACAATCAAGGTCATATAAGACTGCCCCAGCTGCTGAATATAGCTGTCGCGAACGACATATTGCAGGGTCACGATAGAGGCAAAAAGTCCAAACAAGGCTGTAGAGGCTCCTGCTGACAGAGTATCCGGACTGAAAAAGAAGACAAAGATATTTCCCATCAGGCCTGACATCATATAAAGCAGAAAGAAATTTCGCGAGCCAAAAATATCTTCTGCCTGCCGTCCAATAAAATAAAGAGTAATAACATTTACCACAAAGTGCTCCAAGCCAATATGCACAAAGATAGCAGAAAAGAGACGCCATATCTGAATGGGATTCATGATAATAGTTGGAGAATACACTGCTCCAAATTCAAAGACCGTTTGTGCTTCAGCATAAGAAAAGCCACGTAAAATCAGCATCCCCACAAAGACAAGTGTTGTTAGAATTAACAAAACACTGGTCACAGGATATTTTTTATCATAGATGTAGTTCATAAGTCAACACTTCCTTTACTGCTATATCGTGATAATCAGGCTCAAAATCAGATTTTTGAAAACTATAGATGCTGCTGATGGATGCTCCTGCAAAATCAGCCAGATAGCGGTCATAGTAGCCACCGCCGTAACCAATCCGAAAGCCTTGAGAATTGAAGACCACACCCGGCACATGAATCAGATCAATTTCTGTCTTGTCCACAGCCTCTTCACTTATCGGCTCCATAAGACCAAAAGAGCTTTTTTGCAGGCAACTTTCATCATAATCCACAAATATCATCCGACCCTGGCCATAGGTTTTGGGCACTAAAACCCGCTTGCCGTCCAACTGAGCCTGCTTGATAAAGGATGCAGTTGAGACTTCATGCGGCATAGAAAGATAGGTAGCGATAACCTGAGCGTTTTGATAAGCTGCTGAACTGAGCAAGTGCTGGGTCAGCCAGCTATCTGCCTGTTCTTTTTCTTTTCCTGACAGTTTCTTCATCTGGTTCAGTACAGTTTGTCTCAGCTCTTTTTTCATGCAGCTCGTCCACCCTTTCCTTATCTTTCGTTGATTTTATAATCTAGGAATTTCCCAATCTTTTCAATAGCAAAGGGCAGTGCTGCCTCGTCCGGTGTCATCTTGGGATGATGGAGGGCATAGGGACTATCCACTCCCAGCCAGAACATGACGCCCTTGACCTTGCTGAGCAAATAACCGAAATCCTCGCCTGTCATAGCCGGCGCAATATCAATCAGCTCCACTCCTTCTTCCTTCTGGAAAAAGTCCATCAATTCGTCTGCTAAGCCAGGATGATTTTCCACAGGCAGGTAGCCACCTTGTTTAAGCTCCAAGTCCAATTCCAGACCGAAACTTTGGGCTAGGCCCTCTGCTATTTCCCGTAAGCGCTTCTGAGTCAAGATGTTCATCTCCTGAGTCAGAGTCCGAATGGTGCCATGCAAAAAGGCCGTTTCTGCGATGACATTGTTGGTCGTGCCAGCATGGAGCGAACCAAAGGTCACAACCGCCCCCTCGATAGGATCGACATTGCGGCTGACAATGGTCTGCACCTGGGTGATAAAGTAGCTAGCCGCCACCAAAGCATCATTGGCTTCATGAGGAAAGGCCGCATGGCCTCCCTTCCCCTTAAAAGTCAGCTTGACCTCACAGGTGCCAGCAAAGAGAGTTCCTCTGTTAGTCGCAATATCACCAACTTTGAGATCCGGCCGCACATGAAGTCCGTAAAATTCATCTGGCAGCCAGTCGCCAAAAGCACCGTCTTCATACATGAGCATTCCGCCAGCTTCATTTTCCTCAGCAGGCTGAAAGAGAAAGAGCAGATTGTGGGTAGGCTGAGCGCTCACAGCTTGTTCCAGCAGACCTAGAGCCACCGTCATGTGCATATCATGTCCGCAGGCATGCATGCGACCTTCATGAGTACTGGCAAAGTCCAGTCCTGTATCCTCCACAATCGGCAAACCATCAATATCTGTTCGCCAGCCAATCGTCTTATCTGGTGAACTTCCTTTGATAAAGACCAAAATACCAGTCCGCCAAGTTCGGATTTCCACAAAGTCTAGGCCAGCTGTCAGGTCATCAATGACCTGCATCAAGTAGGCATGAGTCTTGTATTCTTCCAGACCAATTTCTGGTATCTGGTGTAAATCGCGGCGAATGTTCAGATAATCAAGCATCGTTTCTTTCCTTTATGGTCTTGTCAAACCAGATAAAAGTCGGACCGCACCCAATCAACTTCGGGCGCGGCACTCTTGTTTATGCAATATTAAAGTGTGCGAAGTGCGTCTTCCAGAGCTGTCTTCTGCTGGGTCTTCTCGTCAATAGTCTTGATAACTCTTGCCGGAACACCAGCAACCACTACGTTCTCTGGAACATCTTGGGTCACAATCGCACCAGCCGCAACAACGGAACCACTGCCAATTTGTACACCTTCGATTACAACCGCATTGGCACCAATCAGCACGTTGTCTCCGACCCGAACTGGCTCAGCACTAGCCGGCTCAATCACGCCTGCTAAAACAGCTCCTGCACCGACATGGCTATTTTTGCCGACAATCGCTCGGCCACCCAGAATAGCACCCATATCAATCATAGTTCCAGCGCCAATCTCTGCACCGATATTGATGACCGCCCCCATCATGATAACAGCATTGTCACCAATTTCAACTTGGTCACGGATAATAGCACCCGGCTCAATGCGGGCATTGATGGCGCGCTTATCCAAAAGCGGGACCGCTGAGTTGCGGGCATCCTGCTCTACGACATAGGTCTTATTTTCCTCTAAATTCACTAGAAGTGGCTTAATTTCTTCCCAGTCTCCAAAAAGAACATTGCCTAACTTCACAACAGACCAAGGGATTGATCCACGTAATTCTCCATCAAAGATCACCTTGACCGGAGTTTTTTTCTTGGCATCAGCGATAAATTTGATAATTTCTTGAGCGTTCATTTTAGTAGCAGACATAGCTTTACCTCTTTGTTCTTTCCATTTCTTTATGTAGAGAAAGATACACTCTCTCCTAGCCATCTAATATTTATCTATTATAACACAATTCAGAAGTTTAGTTTGCACTTTATTAGAATGATACTATTATTTCCTACTCAGAGGATTGAATATTTTTTAAATGAAGTTTCCTATCTTTATCCTCCGCACAGTTCAAATGACAGTAGATTCTATCTAACATAGACTCAGATTAATACTCCTTGATTCCTACTTTGTAATAAGTATTTGGAAGCTCCAAATGTTTTAGGACTCTCTAGATACCCGATTGAGATAAGGTCCATTACGACTGGTCCCATCTATTCCTTAGACTTTTACTACCTCAATACCTTTCTGATGCTCTCATCAGGATTTTTCTAGTTCTATTTTTGCCAGCCTCTTGATTTTTAAAGAAGATCCTAGCGTTTCTGGTCTATCTTCTCAGACCGTGCTAGTCAACAAACTTTTTAGACGGTAAAGCCCATTCACTTCGTCAAAATACAAAGAAACAGTCATATTGTCTGTGGTTGAGTAACTTAGACTAATTGAATTAACTTGCCCCTTAACTGATTTAGAAGCATAAATAGTCTTAGGCATCCCCAGTTCTGCTATGGCCTGTTTTACTTCCAATCCTTCTTGCTTATCTTGAGGGATAAGAGTTCGGTAATCATCAACCGATTTCGTAACTGGCCCCCAAGCATTACGAAATAATCTAACGTATACTAATGAGAGCTCTGTTCTACCCTCAACATCCCTAAACCTTAAGGTAATATCTCCTTTCTCTCCTATTAGTTTATATGTCAGTTCTACTAGTTGACTGCCTTTCACGCTATTATCGATGCTACCGGAACTAGCTTTTCCATACTTCTCGACAACATCCTGTGGAAGCACATTAGGTTCTTTCATCGTTTTTACCATCTGTAGTATATCTTCTATTTGGAAGTCTATTTGTCGATTCTCTTCTATAAGGTCAGAATAATCTTCAGTCAGCTTCTTTATGTTATCTTCTGATTCATTCTGAACTGTACTAGCAGACTGCACTGATGACTGGTTTCGTACTTGCTTGGACCTTGGCCACATATATGATACAAGTATTGCAAAACAAGTAATTAGCACTAGACCTGTAGAAACTACTAACAAAGAGGCGTATCGAGACTGACCTAAACTTGATATAAGTTTAGGTTTTCGACTACCTGCCAACTTTTTTTGCTGTTTTTCTTTAGCTGTAGCCTCAAAAACTTCCCCCTGAGGACTGCTATCAGAGAACACACTAGTTGCTTGCTTGTTGAATCCTGGCTTCTTTGACCACTCCCGTTGAACTTTCCGCCCTCTTCCCATGCTCTTCTCCTTAAATAAACCAAATTCCTTTTTTCTAGCAATTATTTTTTCAAAACAAAGAATACCATCTGCCTACTTTTTCAAAATCTGACAAATACTATTCATTCAATTAAAATGAACCTTGGTCGCACAATAGAGGATATTTTTAATTTTCCACTGCAATGAATACTCATAAGCATCTTCAATCATTGCCTACCGATACTTTTCGCTCTCAAGGTAGCTAACATCAAGTGATATGTTTTTCGTAAAGAAGATAGTCACCGGCCTGAGAAACGGTGAACCAGAGACTTACATATTTCCCATTCTCCAACTTATACAACACATTCAGCTTTTGACCACTCTCGCCACCGGAATCAACTTCTATATATTTTGATAGGCCAAATTTCTCTAAAATTTCCTGATAGCTAGTTCCATCTTCGTTTTGAAACTCTTTACCAAGGACAAGATGTTCAAAATCTTCCTCTTTTAGATCCGTTCGGCTTTGAGCATACTGCGAACTAGCAAGATTATAAGAATAAATACCTGACAACTGATATTCATTATTTATTTTTTCAAAGTAGAAAGACAAACGCTGCCGCGGTTCTTCTCGAGAATAGAAAAGACTCATGCGCCCATCAGTCTGATTCAGGAAAGGAGCTAGATTACCTGACTGCGCTTTACCAAATTTCTTCACAATATCCTTGGGTGTTAGTCCAGACCCGCTTCGCTCATCAACATCACTTTTTTTCTGTAGTTGAAGCTGGCTAATATCCTCATAAGTCCAGTCAAAATGATCGTTCCCCTCATCCACATATTCATCCAATATTCTCTGAGGGGATAAGAAATATTCAAGCTGTTTCACCAAATAAGGAACTGATAAAAGCAAGAGGATGGACAAGAAACCTACTGATAACCACAGCACTTGTTTATTAAAAAGCATACGTCCAAGAATTCCTTTCCCGTCTCTCTCGACCTGAGTAGAGCTCTTGTTTTCCACCCTATTCTTCGCAAATTCTTGGTACTCTGCTTCAGTAATAGCTAGTTTCTGTTCTCCTTGAACTTTTCCTGCTCTCTTCTGACCCTGTTGAAATTTAGTTTGACGCTTCTGACGCAGACTCTCCCAGTCTTTTCTTGCCATCCTTCTCTCCTTTATGACCCAACTATCATCTCCAAACAAATAATTCTAAACCATAGAATAAGAATCTTCTTATCAATAAACATACTTCCGAGTCAGTCGATAATCCCCTGTCTTTGATAAGGCAAAGTCTAAGTAAAGATAGCTTTTATTCGTCAGCTTATATTTGAGATAGACAATCGTTCTGTCTTTATAGTCTACAGACTTGTTGATAACTTGTGGCAAACCAAAACGCGACACCACATCTTGAATGTGGGCACCTTGACCAAACTCGTCTGCTTTCAAGTCCTGGAAATCTGCTTCAGTCAGCGTTTCTGAGCCACTTGAGTAAAGCGAACTGCTCAGTTGGTTACCACGAATTGTGCTCAGTCGGTACTTGCCGTCAATTTTTTTGAACAAAAGACTAGCTGTTTGTTGTCCACTCGATTCACTATAAAAAAGATAAAGTGTATCGTCGCTACCGTTATTGCTTTCTCCTCCAGAAGTTGCCTTCCCAAACCGTTCGATAATTTCTTCGGCAGTTGGAGCGTCTTGTCCACTTCCTTGCTGTTCAGATGAATAGACTTGAAGAGCTAAGATATCATCAAATGTCCAAGCGAAGTTAGCTGCTTTCTTATCAACATAAGCTGTGGCCTCTTGAGAAGTCTCATCCTCAGGAACCTCCCATGAGCGAGATGATGTTTCCGAAAAAGAGTAACTCTCACTTTCCTTACTAGAGGACCAACTAGATTGATAGGTGTTGCGTTCCTGACTTCCCTTATTTGAAGAAACATATCGAAAAATAGGAATAAGCACCAATATCACTAAAAGAATTGACCCGCTTGTCCAGACCCACTTTAAATTTTTTCTCCTCTTCTCTACAAACTCCCCTTGCTTCCAATCAGTTTTTGTTTCGAGTTTCTTCTCTCCTGTTGGTAACTGATGTGATTCTTCTTTCGTTTTATCAATATCAGGACTTTTTTGAGGTTGTCGCTGCTCTTTTTTAGCTGACGCCGATTTACCTCCTGTAAATTTAGCCTTGTGCTGTTGTCTCAATGACTCTAAATCTCTTTTTTTCATCCATTCTCCTATTGTATTTTTTAAACTCTATGCTTTTGCACCTTGAACAAAATTAGCTTCTACATCAAGCACTAAGTGTTTGTTTCTCCTGCTCCATCCTCTAAGTCAGGACTTTTTTCTAATATATAATCTTGAGAATCAGAGATTTCAAAAGAAAGATGAACTATTTGGCCATCAGATAACTGGTAACTAATAGACACTTTGCTAGAAGATATGTAATTTGTATAGATAGAAAGACTATCTGGCAATCCCAATTGACCGACAACTTCTTGGTAGGATTTTCCTTTCTCTATACCAGAAAAATCTTGACGAGTTAATTGAGAATTTCGATTTGGTAAACTATTGCTGCTAAGATGATGACTGAATAGAGAATCTAATTTAGGCGTTCCTACACTACCGTAACTAGAAAAAGAAATTGAAACCGAAGCATTTGATCCTGCATCAGGATAATCTAAATTCAGTGTTATTATTTGATTATCATAATTATGTTCTCTCCCAGATTTCGCTTTTCCTAACTTAGCAACCACTTCATCTGCTGTTAAACGAGAGGCAGTTCCTTTAAAATCCGCAAACAAAAGTGCGATATCATCATAAGTGATATGGAACTGATAGTCTTCTCCAGCAATCAATTCTGAACGATTAGTAGAAGTTAAATCCTTTTCGCTGTTAGATGACGTTCCCCCCTGATAAATATCAAAAGAATCATTATAAATATTATTTGTTTTAGAGCTCGGATTGGAAACTAGCCCTGCAGCTCCTAGTCCTATGAGTAACATAAAAAACGCCCACATAAGTTTCCAACCCATAGAACTATCAGATGAAGACTCCGAATTTTCCTTCCAAAAAGCCTCATTCTCTTCTTTTTTAGCGAGCTCCTCAGCACTAAATCTCGGACGAAGCTCATACTCTTCTGCTTCAGATACAAGTTCTGAGTCTGGACGATTAGTTTCATCCTTAAAATAGAGTGATTCTTTCTTCTTAGATTTCAAGGATTCTAAAGCAAAAATAAGGCGAGATAACTCTCTCTCCCTCAGGTGTAAGAAGTCATCTGACTCAGCCGTTGAAACTCGTTTAATCTCTGTTTCAGTTCTCAAGCCGTCTGGAGTCTCTGAAACATCCTGATAGCTTAACTGAGCCCTACTATCTTTGTCGCTTACATTAATTACTGGATTAGAAGAGGATTCATTGAACTCAATGTTTTCTATTTTTTCTACTACTTTTTTCTCAATCATTTGAGATTGAGCCAAAACCTGAGATTTCTCTTCTTCAGATTTTTTGGATTGTGATACAGAATGTTTGATGCCACTTCTTTTAGGCTGAACCTTGTTAAATTTTGATTTATGTTCCCGTCTTAAGGCTTCCAGATTTCTTTTTTCCATATATTCTCCCAATCATATTTTTTAAACTAATCAGCATTAGTAAGATAGCATTTGTTATTTATTTTGATAGATCTGCTCTAACAGACAGTCGCTAGCTTCTCTTTCTTCAATAAGCTAGAAATACCATATCTGTATCAATAACTTTTTTAAAACATCATTTACTATTTAAAATATTTTACAACAAAAATAACTAATGTGAGACTTTGATGAATAGTCCTTTTAACTTCTCAGTTCACCCTTCCTCTAAACACTTTGAAAAGGCAATGTTTCGCTAAGACAGTCTTGTTCCAGTATATCATATTTTGAACAGGTTTAGCTCTAAATCTACAAGGAAAAAGACACGAACTTTCGTCCGTGCCTAACAAAGCAATTCCAAACCATATACCAACGATATTATTTAATTCTTTCGTTCAAAATGTTCCCGCTGTTAGCATCAATGGTTATTTTAATCTTTTGCGTACCGTTCAGAGCTTCCAGCTTGTGAGATAAGCACCCCTATTCATTTATTCTATTTAGAAAGATTACTCAATAGATACTGTCCGTTTTCCTGACGGATAAAAGTCAAAGTTATCTCCTTATTTGAAGAGGTTTCATAGTTTACAAGCATCTTCGGCTCTGATTCACCATCCCCATAAACTGAGATATGTTGATATTCTGGGTATTCCTTGATTACTTCTTTAAAGGAAGAACCGCCCTCGCCTGTTTCCGCATCACCCGTCTTTAAGCTCTCTGTAATCTGGCTAGATACCTTTTTATTATAGCTGTCACTGCCGGGCATAATACTCATACCCTGAAGATGGTAGCTACCATCCTCGTGTTTCATAAAGGTCAGAGTGGTATAACTAGAGTCAGGTAACCAAGACAATGAGAGCCCTTCTTCCTGAAACGTCACACTGCTAGCCAAGCCAAAATCTTTGACTACTTGTTCAGGGGTCAATCCTTCATCATCCGCACTAACAATGCTCAGCTTTTCAAGGTCTTTCACTTCCCACTCATACACATCCTCTTTTGACGGAGCCACAAAAGAAGCAACATCGCTTTGATGTCCCTTTCGAGACAGACTTGGCACACTTCCCCCACCCATAAAATCATTTAGGAAATAGCCGCCAAGACCTCCTAGCAATAGTCCCGCTGCCAAACCTATTCCTAAAAATCCTATCAGCTTGCCCGTACTATTTTTCTTTGGCTCTGGACTTGGCTGGGCAGCGAAGTTTGCAGCTTGCTGTGGTCCGGCAAAGTTCTGACCAGCTGGATTAAATCCCTGAGGAATTGCTTCTTGAAAAGCAGGATTTCCCCAATTATCCTGCTGAGGCATCTGCTGCTGAGGAGCATCAAAAATTGGTTGCTGAACACCAAAATCTTGATTAGGATTCGGCATTTCAGGACTGCCCCCTTCTACTGGAAGAGGCTGCCCCTCTACTGAGTTAGCTACAAATTGTCCTGGATCTGATGACGGGACTTGCTGTGGATACGGAGCTAATCCTTCTAAAGATTGTTCCTGCGGTTTATTTTGTTCTGACATCGTTTCTCCTTTTATTATTTGAGTTCTGTTTTATTTGTTGGCAGTAATGGACAAAAGATAGTTTCCGTCCTCCTGCTGAACGAAGAACAACCTATAAGTACCATCATTAGGAGCGTCATAAGCCGCCTCCATAATGGTTTGACTAGTATCCTCACTGAAATCTTCATCTACACGAATAGAGATACTTCGCGGACTGCCATATTCCTTAAAAACTTCCTTATAGGAAATGCCGTCCTTACCAGTCTTTGCATCGCCTTTTTTCAGTTTTTCAAAGTAATCAGCGGCCATGGCTTCGTCCTTAGCATTATGATTGCTTCCTTCAAAGCGAATATTATAGATATGAAGGCTATTCAGATAGAAACCATCTTTTTTCTTCTCAAAATCCAGAGAAGCAGTTTGATCTGTATAATAAACTGGCCAGTCCTCCTCATCATCAGAATCTTGAAGCGTTCCCCACTCTAAATCAAGGCTGTCATGAGAGATTTCTTCTTTTAAAGCCTTGCCATATTTATCAAGAATATCTTCCACAGAAGTACCATTCGTATCTGTCTGAATAGTATTGAACCGTAACTCTGACAAACTATCAATATCCCACTTGAACTCAGTAGTATCAGGGTCAATGTACTGATCTGATTGATCTCTCTTTGATTCCCCAGCATCTGCTAAAGGATGGAGCACAGGATATTCCCCTTTGATAACATCCGCTACTCCCATTCTATAGCCCCAGATTCCCCCTCCGATTAGTCCAAGACCAAGAGAGAGCAAGGCTCCGCCTATCAGGATTCCTTTCCAAGATTTATTCTTGGCCAAAGGTGGGGTTGGTCCCTGCGGACTGAAAACATGGCCTTGCTGAGATTGAAAATGTCGCGGAATTCCTTCTTCTGGCCGAACATTCTTTGACGATTCAAAAGAATGCTGTGATTGCTGTTCTGTCAATCTTCTTTCCTCTTTCTTGTTTATTTCCAATAGTTTTATCAGTTCTCTTTTAATAACGAAATGCTTTGAAAGCAGTCAGTCACAAAAGATAAACTAAATAACTAAAAACTTACATTTCCTCTGACTTTATATATAAGAAATTTCCATCTGGCTGGCCTACAAACAATAGGTATTCATAACCATCTTCTGTTTTATAAGTTACCTCAGCAATCAGACGGTTGGAGATAATCTTATTATCTACGTCACGTTCGGTTGCGATGACAATTTCTGACGGAACAGGATGCTTCTTCAGGACCTCTGATAAAGCTATTCCTCCTTCACCCGTTTCCTTGTCTCCTTCTTTCAAACGTTCAAGGTCTTTGGGAGATAATACGCTCCAATCTGTCGTTTCCTTCCCTTTTCTATATTCTTTAAAAGAATCTCCAACTACCACTTGTCTCAGATAGTAGTTCTGGTCAACTTTATCAAATTGAAAAGAAATATTTTGCTCCTTATCCCTGACAGAAGGGCCCCATCGGAGTAACAGACGATTACGATCATATTCTGCTGAACTAGCCAAGCCATAAGTTTCAACGATTTGATCAGCCGTCAGGCCTAATCCCTCATCATTTGTATAGCTCAACCGTCCCAAGTCTTTCAAAGTCCAATTAAACTGAACCGACTGCCCGTCTGTAGTAAAGCTGTAACTCTTGTCTTTAGCTTCTTCCTGAGCCTTACTCAGACGCTTAATCCTTTGTATATCCTTATTTGTCTGCGCCTGCTTGCCGATAAAATAAGCTGAACCGCTACCAATCAAAAGACCAATTATAAGAGCAAAAACTGAAAGTCCTATGACTTTTCCGATATTGCCTTTCTTATCAGGTAATTCTTGCGACTGAAGCTGCTGGAAATTCCCTTGCATTGGCTGGCTAGTTTGATTTTCTTGCCAAGCCCCTTGCACTTGACCTTGTCCATCTTTATCTGACATGGTTTTCTCCTTATAAATTTTGTTGATTTGTCATATTGCGAAAATATTGAAAAATAATGACAAATTTTACAATATTATAACATAAATTATTCTTCCAATCAAAAAGGGAGTGGGAAAGAACTTCAAACAAGTTAAAAAGTTCGTCTTCCCACCCCCGCACAGTTGATCAGGCAATCTTTGGGGCTTAAAAAGCGAAGGAAGATGCCAATCAACCACTGCGTCATCTATTTTTTCTAATTTAGACCCAAAAGCCTGGACTTTTTGCCCAGGCTCTGAATCAAGTTTTTAGACTCTTATTTTTCTAGTATTCTTATTTAGATATTTTATCCTACTTGAGCTACTTCAAAAATCTGAATGGTAGAGCCTTTTTCAATTACTACTGCTTGGTCTGCTGCGACATGGAGTGTACCAGGAAGACTCCCCTCTTTTGAACCATCAAAAGAAATCGTGATATGGCCCAGTCCAGTTAAATTTTTTTCTACTACATTTCCCACAGAACTAATTGAATATTCCTGATTATCTACCACCAGCTTGCCGCCTTCTAGTATTGAACCTAGCAGATTTTTGTTATCAATCTTAAAACAATACTCTGCTAAATCTTCCGGTGCTTCTTCTCCAAATAAAATGAGCATATTGGCATCTTGAATCATATTCTGAGCTTCAGGTCCCACTTGAATTACTTTAGCTTCAAAAATTTTCTTCATCTAATTCCTATTTATCCTTTCTCTAATTTGTCTTAAACTTATGCTTATAGATAAGTTTAACATAATAGTTGCTTTGTTTACGTGCATCTATCAAAGGTCTATTGATAAAGACCAATACTAGCTATCCAAGCTACTAGCACCCGCGGAACACCATTGAGAAAGCGTGAATAAAGCACAGAAGGGACACCAACCTCAACTGTTTCAGACTTGGCTTCAGATAGACCGAGTGCTACAGGAATGAAATCACAACCGTTTTGAGTGTTGATAGCAAATATAGCTGGCAGAGCCATTTGGGGCGGAATATTCCCTTTTCCGATTTCGACTCCAATTAAGGTTCCGATAATCTGACTGATAACAGCTCCGGGGCCTAACAAAGGAGATAGGAATGGCAAGGAACAGATAAAGCCAATCAAAATGAGTCCCCAGATGTTCCCCGCTAGGGGAACCATTAATTTTGCCAGCCAATTTCCAACACCTGAACCTTGAATAACCCCAATCAGCAAGGAAACAAAGGCCATGAAAGGAATGATTGTGTTGAGCATTGTTTGGATGGCTTCACGAGCTGCCTGGTTGAAAGTCGCAACGACCTTCCCAGCGCCCATCCCAATTCTTGCTACAATACTTGTTTCAGCTTTTTGCTCTGTAATTTTTTTACTAGTATCGTAAGTTGGCTTTTCTGTTACCACAGTTGTCGCTTTTTCGTCTTCATTAGCAGCAGAAATTTGATTAAGGCCAACTGCTGACACATAGATTTCCTCGGTGATATATTGTGCTAGAGGGCCACTTTTCCCTGTAGCGACAATATTGATTGTAGGGATCCCCTTTTTAGGATAAATACCGCAGCGAAGAGTACCGCCGCAATCCACGATTGCTAAAGCAATTTCCTCATCAGGGATAGAAGTTTTAAACCCATTAACAGCTTCCATACCGGTCAAATCAGCAATTTTATCTACAATATCTGGCTTTTCTCCGCCGCCAGTGATATAGATAAATTTATGCTTAGCCTCACTAGGGGTAATGACCAAAGGTCCTCCGAAACCGCCATTTCCTTTAACAACTTTTATACTCTTATATGACATAATTTCACTCTTTCTATCAATCAAATGTTTTACTCAAGGTAACACCTTGCTGTTTTGCTACATAAGCAGTTGTAAAATCGGTTACCCAACCGCCTACAAAGTTCATGACAAGCCCAACAAGCATGTAACGAATGGCTAAGTCCATTTGACTTAAACCTAAAGTTTGAATTCCTGTTGCAATTCCCATCCATACAAACAATTCCCCAGGATTGATATGCGGGAATACCCCGTTTGAAGTATGGCAGAACTGCATCTGAGCTGCTACAAAACTAGGTTTATAATATTCTGGCAAGAAGCGTCCCATACTGATCGCCATCGGATTCCCCAGCATAAAGGCTGAAATGAAAGGTAAAATCATATAACGGCTAACAGGATTTTTGGCAGAAATCTTAGCCAAGGAATTGACCTTTTCTTCTCCCAAGAAAGCGATAAGGGTATTCATTGCAATCAATAGCATTAAGACAAGCGGTACAATATTTGTCATCCAGCTAATAAAGGTTTCTCCACCTAATTGGAAGAGTTTCATAAAACTCTCTGCAAATTTTGTAATGTGATTCATAAGGAACTCCTTTTCTTATTTTTTTTAAATAACTGTTTAATAGATAATTGTAAGTAATTCGTATAAAAGCCGAATCCCAGAAAAGAATCAGAAGAACTTGTCTCTTTCTCAATACCTGCCTCATGCCAAAGATAGACTTTTCTAGCATCTTCTATGACTGATTGCATCAACTTATTTTCTTTTCTCACAAGAGGATTATACTTGTCAAAATAATGGATGTCTTCTCCGACATAATCATCCATATTTTGAAAACGCGCTAAGATTGTTACTCCTTGCATTTTGCTAGCTTTAAGAACCCGACCGTTTTCATCAACCGCGAACATGACAATCGTACCGGATTTTATTCTTCCGGACTTCCTGCCAATCGCTACGCGCCCCAGTTTTCGGAGCATCGTATAGGTCTTATTGAAGTCTTTGAGTTGCTGCCAGCCGAGGAACATTTGAAATATATAAGCTGCCATGACAAACACAGCGAAAATTATTAGCGAATTCATTAAAATACTCCTTTGCTCTTAGAAAATGATAGAAACTCTGTCTCTGTTTCTACAGCCCTCAATGCTTCTTTTAGAGAAGGCTCTCCTGCAATTCGAAAAATATCGTCATACAATTCCAGCAATTCACTTTCCATTTTTCTTTCAATTTCTGAGGGTATGGCGACTAGAAAGATAAATTCAATCCATTCATCTCCTTTTTGATAAGGCTCTTCTAGTTTTCCGAACATTAAAATAGTCTTTGCATAACCCTGGTTAATTGTATGGGGGAAGGCAATTCCTCCACCAAAAATGGTTGATTGCTTTTTCTCCCTATCAATTATCCGATTTCTAAAACCTTCATCAATCATCTGAAGTTTCTCTAACTCTGCAACCATATTTAGCAAGTATTGCTGATAGGTTTTTTGGGGGCTCAACCGAAGAAAACGTAAGCTGACTGTTTCTAGATTTTTTTGATGAAAAGCATTGGCCCTCTGCCATTCTTCCTGCAGCCATTGATCATCAAAAAGATGATTAACTTGAATGACTGGAGATTTAGAATCTTTATATTTTAGAGGAACTGTCGTAAAAATCGCGAAATAGTCCTGATTCAAATCCACATTAAAATCCTCTTCAGAATACTGAGTAATGTCTACATCATTTCCAAGGACTCGTCTGAGTTGCTGAATAATCATCGTAGCAGTTCCTCTTCCTGTTGTGCAAACTACAGCTATCTGCTTGCGAGAACCCTTTACAGCAGAATTTTGCTTTCTTAAAATCATTTCAAAATACAAAGCCAGATATCCGATTTCAGATAATTCCAATTCAGAACCAAAAATTGCAGATAGTTCTTCTCCAGCTATTTTTGCCATTTCAAAAGCAAAAGGATATTGAGTTTGAACCTCGCCATGAAATATATCATTAGCTTGCACATGGAAAATCAGTCGATTGATTAAGGGGCCTAGATGAGATTTGATTTCTTCAAATAATTCTTCATCATCAAAGTGAACCAACATTGTTTCTTTGACTTTCTTGACAATCCCTTGAAAAATCTTTGCAAGCTGTTCAGATTGATAAGATGTCTTGCTTAAAGTGTCAATAAAACGGACATTAAACGGAAAACACAAAAAGTCTATCTCAAACTGACTGAGGGAAATCTTATAAGTCATTTCAATATGATAGATTAATTTCTCAGCTAAAGGTGTCTCTGTTAAATCATTCCTATAGTAAGGAATAGGACAATTCAACACTCTAGATGTATGAATACGCTCCACCATAATTGAAATGGTCTTTCGAAGGAGTTCCTGTGTTTCTTTAGGGATTTTATAGTCCTGGACTAGCGTCTCCAGAAAAGAAGATGTTGCCTCAGTGAGTGTCCTTCCTTCAAAGTAAGGAGCCACTTGGTGAATATAGAGCAAGCGCAAATTCAGCTCGCTCCCCAAGACCTCCAGCCCACGGTTGGGCTTTCCTGAAATAGTGATAGAGTAACTCTCTGCCAAAGATTTTACTTGTTTTAAATCCTTATTAAGGGTACTTCTACTAACACCTACTTCCTCAGCCAAGTCGTCAATAAGAAGAGGGGAGGTTGACTCAATTAAACGTTTTAGCAAATAGGCAATTCTTTTACTGGAAGAATTGAAGTCACTCTCCTGTTTTAAACTACCAGATAAAATCCTTTCCAACTCTGTATAGTCATACACTTCTAACATTAACTGATCATCTTGTGCGATAATCTGGATATTAGGAGCCAAAACATCATTTAATTGTTGGATACTCTTTTGCAAGGTTTGCAAGCTAATATCCAGTTCTGAGCGCATATCTACCAAGGAATAAGTTGGCTGCGAGACCATTTTATCTAAAATATTATACCACCGATTTACTAAGGTCAACTCTCTTCCCTACCTTCATTGTTTTAACCGCGAGTTTTACCTCCGGCAATATTTGTAGTGACACCTGTTATATAGCTAGAACGGTCTGAAATATAGAACGCTACAAGATCAGCTACTTCCCGTAGTTTCCCACTCCGTCCCAATGGAGTCGTTGAAGTTGAAGCATAACCAGCTCGAATATCTTCTACCGTCTTTCCACGGGTATAAGCAAGAGCTTCCTCGTAAGAAAGAGTTCGAAGACCCGTAGCTTCCATAATTCCTGGAGCAATTCCAACCACACGTACACCATGTTTCCCAAGCTCTTTCGCCCATGAACGAGTATAACTATAGACTGCCGCTTTCGTTGCAGCATAGGCACTTTGTCCTTCAGAACCTTCCAAGCCTGCTTCTGAAGCCATGTTCACAATTACACCTTTCCCATTTTTCACTAAAATACGTCCTACTGCCTGACTAACCAGATACAAACCTTTTTGATTAATCATTGTTACTTTTTCGAACGTCTCATCGTCCAACTCGTAAGGACCTTTAGGATTTTCTGCATCGATTAATAATCTAGGGACATTAATCCCCGCATTGTTGACTACCGCATCAATATTGCCAAATCTTTCAACTATTTTGGCAACACCCTCTTCTACTTCAGAGCGAGAAGTTACATCAACTTTTACAAATAATAGATTCGGGTGACGCAAATCGTTGTCGCTAAGATCAAAATTCGCTACATTGACTCCTAATTCCAACAATTCTTCGACGATTGCCTTACCGATCCCAGATGACGCACCCGTCACAAGAACTGTTTTGCCTTTAATGTCTAACCAATCATTCATTTTGATACCTCTCAAATTTTATTTACAAGGCAATTATACAGCGCTTTCATAAAAGAATTAAGACACTCTTTTTTTCACTGTTCAAAAAAATAATAAACTAATTAAGAGGCTTGTACTAAAAAATCCACAAGAAATGAACTTGTGGATCTTTTTATATTCTAAATGAACTCAAAGCATATGAGAATCAAAGGCGTGCATTCAACTCAGCACCCAGCTCTTCAAAGCCTGGTTTCCCAAGAAGAGCAAACATGTTTTTCTTATAAGCCTCAACTCCTGGCTGGTCAAATGGATTGATACCATTCAGGTAGCCAGAAAGAGCAATAGCTAACTCAAAGAAGTAAATAGTATAGCCCAAAGTGAACTCATCTTGCTCAGGCAGGGTCACAAACATATTTGGCACTCCGCCGTCTGTGTGAGCTAACAGCACTCCATCTGTTGCTTTCTTATTGACAAAGTCAACATCTTTTCCTTGCAGATAGCCAAGGCCATCCAAGTCTTCTGCTAATTCAGGAATCAACACATTTTTGCGAGGCTTATCTACACGAATAACTGTTTCAAAGAGGATACGAGTTCCTTCTTGAATAAATTGCCCCAAAGAGTGCAGGTCTGTTGAGAAGTTGGCTGAAGTTGGGTAGATACCTTTTTGGTCTTTACCTTCTGACTCACCAGCCAATTGCTTCCACCATTCTGAGAAGTATTGCAAAGATGGTTCGTAGTTAGCTAGAACTTCTGTCAGATAACCTTTACGGTACAAGATATTGCGTACAACTGCATATTGATATGCTTCATTTTCAGCCAACTTATCAGAAGCATAAGCCTTGCGAGCAGCATTTGCTCCTTCCATCAACTTGCTGATATCAGCCCCTGCAGCTGCGATTGGCAAGAGTCCCACTGCTGTCAATACTGTAAAACGACCACCTACACTATCAGGCACTACAAAAGTATCCCAGCCATTAGCATCTGCTTCAACCTTAACTGCACCTTTAGCGCGGTCTGTAGTTGCATAAATCCGTTTATTTGCTTCTTCCTGACCATACTTCTTAACCAAGAGTTCTTTGAAGACACGGAAAGCAATAGCAGGCTCTGTTGTTGTTCCTGACTTAGAAATAACATTGACAGAGAAATCTTTGTCTGATACATAGTCTACCAAATCAGCCAAATAGCTTGAAGAGATAGAGTTTCCAGCATAGAGGATCTGAGGTGCCTCGCGTTCTTCTTTGCTTTGCAAGTTTACAAATGAATTATTCAAGAAATCAATAGCTGCACGAGCTCCTAAATAGGAACCACCAATACCGATTACGATCAATACCTCACTATCAGATTGGATTTTAGCAGCAGCCTTTTGAATACGAGCAAATTCATCTTTGTCATATTCTTCAGGCAAGTTCAACCAGCCAGTCATTTCTGCCCCAGGACCTGTACCATTTCGCAGAGCAGAATCTGCTGCAGTCACTTGAGGCTGCATATAATCTAGTTCATGTGGTGCTACAAATTTATCTAATACCTTTGAGTAGTCAAATTTAATATGTGTCATGTTTATCCTCCAATTGTTCTTTTCTTTTATGATAACGCTTTAAGAAAAAATAAGCAAGTGCTTTTACTATTTTAAAACGTTTACATTTTTTATTATATACTATTTTTCTAAATAAGCTAATCCTAGGACATGACTGAGAGCAATCGTTTGCATTTATCTTATGAAAACAGGGTTAGCTATTGCCATTTCTTCCGAATAAATTCTTTATAACGTTTTACTAAAAATAAAAAAGACCAGCATGTAAATTCAACTGCGTCAATGTCTCTAAACTCATCTTCCTCCTTCGGAGTTGATTCGTTAAGAGCAATAGAAAAGAGCACACAGCTTACTTCGCTTAGGGCTGCTGGATTCCTCCCCTGACCCGCTTCACGCAAAACTGTTGCTCCACTAATTAGTATAACACAAACTTTTGATTTTGGCTAATTTTATTTTTTCCTTCTCTGTCTGAAAAATTCCTGCATAATTTGAGCGCACTCTTCTTGGAGAACACCTGTCTCCACTTCTACTCGATGATTCAGACGCTCATCTGTCAAAATATCATAAAGGCTGCCAGCTGCTCCAAATTTCTGATTTGCTGCCCCATAAACAACATGAGGAATGCGTGCCAGACCGATTGCTCCACTGCACATGACACATGGCTCAATAGTCACAAAAAGCGTTGTATCCAGCAAGCGCCAGCTATTTTCATGCCGATTCGCCTCTTCGATAGCCATAATCTCCGCATGCATAACAGCCCGCTGCAGCTCCTCACGTGCATTGTGACCGCGGCCGATAATCTTACCTTCTTTAACCAAGACACAGCCGATAGGAATTTCATCATGAGCTAGGGCAATCTCCGCCTCCTTTAAAGCTTCCCGCATAAATACTTCTTTTTCTTCAATCGTATAATTCATCATTGTCTTTCTAAATCTGTAGTCGTCTATCTCATTATACCACAAGCCTGTCGCACTTCTCAGAAAAAGTAAAAGCCACCACTGGGGTGACTTTCAGGAGATTATTATGAAAAAAGTTTAGGATTTTTAAACAAAGTTAGGAGGTCTTTGTTTATGCTGTTAGTATAAAATATATATCTTAAATGAGTCTTAATATTAAATTTTCCTACAAAAAAGCACAAGAAGCAATTTTCTTGTGCTGACTTTTTTATAAATTTGACCAGACGCTTTCCAAGATGTTGGTCTGCTCGCGGCCAGGGCCGACTGAAAAGGTAGAAATACGAACACCAACCAGCTCACTCACTCGGCGAACATAGTTGCGGGCATTTTCTGGCAAGTCTTCCAGACTGCGGACACCAGTGATGTCCTCTGACCAGCCTGGCAGCTCTTCGTAAATCGGCTTGCAGCGCTTGAGCTGTTCCAAACTAGCGGGGTAATGGTTTATTCGCTGACCATCCAAGTCATAGGCTACACAAATCTTGACTGTATCCAGACCGCTCAAAACATCGATGGAGTTAAGCGAAAGATTGGTAATCCCTGAGACACGGCGGCTATGACGCATGACAACAGAGTCAAACCAGCCTACCCGACGCGGACGGCCAGTGGTAGTGCCATATTCGTGGCCGATATCACGAATCCGATTGCCTACTTCATCGAAAAGCTCTGTTGGGAATGGTCCATCTCCGACCCGACTGGTGTAGGCCTTGCAGACACCAACTACCTTGTCAATCTTGCTCGGACCAACACCGGAACCAATAGTCACTCCCCCCGCAACTGGGTTAGATGAAGTTACAAATGGATAAGTACCTTGGTCAATATCCAGCATAACCCCTTGAGCCCCTTCAAAGAGAACTCTCTTGCCTTGATCCAGCGCATCGTTGAGGATAACAGAAGTGTCCGTCACATACTGCTTAATTTGCTGACCATATTCATAGTATTCTTCAAAAATATCATCAAAGCTGATTCCTGTACTATCGTACAATTTCTCAAAGAGGCGGTTTTTCTCAGTTAAATTCCGCTCCAAGCGTTCTCTGAAAATATCTTTATCCAAAAGGTCAGCGATGCGGATACCGATACGAGCAGCCTTGTCCATATAGGCAGGACCGATTCCCTTGATTGTCGTCCCGATTTTATTGTCGCCTTTTGCTTCTTCCTGCAGACGATCCAGCTCGATATGGTAAGGCAGGATGACATGGGCTCGATCAGAGATGCGAAGGTTGTCTGTCGTCACACCTTCCTCATGCAGGTAGTTCAATTCTTTGACCAGAGATTTAGGATTGACCACCATTCCATTTCCAATGACAGAAATTTTTTCTGGGAAGAAAATCCCTGACGGAATCAGGTGCAGCTTGTACTTCTTGCCGTCAATCACGATAGTATGGCCGGCATTGTCACCACCCTGATAGCGGGCAATCACTTCGGCATTGGCTGAAAGGAAGTCTGTAATCTTCCCTTTTCCTTCATCTCCCCACTGGGTTCCTACAACAACTACTGATGTCATAATTTTGTCTGAGCTAAAGCAGCTCTTCCTTTCTTGAAAAGCAGGCAGGAATCTCACCTGCGATTATGTTTTATACCTCATTATATGAAAAATTTAACAATTTTTCAAGGTGGGATCCATTCTTGATTTGCTTTTTCCTTTTTGAAAACGAATTAAACTTTCAAAAAATCTGTTTTTTCTGAAAGTTGTTAGTTTATTAAAAATAAAAGTTCGGAATTTTTGTAAAATCGTAGCGGAAATTTGTTTTCTTTTTCTGTTTGTAATAGACTAAAATTACTATCATAGGACGGTGAAACGATGACGATTAATCAATTACTGCAGAAACTAGATGCATCAAGCCCTATTCTCCAAGCGACCTTTGGTCTGGAGAGGGAAAATCTGCGGGTGACAGCTGACGGACACTTAGCTCAAACTGCCCATCCGAGTCAGCTGGGTTCCCGCAATTTCCACCCGACCATCCAAACAGACTTCAGCGAGCAACAACTGGAGCTAATTACACCTATCGCTCACTCGACTAAGGAAGCACGGCGCTTACTGGGAGCTATCAGCGATGTGGCTGGCCGCTCGATTGACCGGAATGAACGCCTCTGGCCCCTGTCCATGCCACCACAGCTGACGGAAGAAGAGATTGCCATCGCCCATCTGGAAAACGACTATGAACGCCACTACCGAGAGGGCTTAGCTAAAAAATATGGCAAAAAACTGCAGGCTATCTCTGGCATCCACTACAACATGGAGCTAGGGAAAGATCTGGTCACTGCTCTCTTTCAAGTCAGCTCCCACCATTCGCTCAAGGACTTTAAAAATGACCTCTATCTCAAGCTGGCTAGAAACTTTCTGCGTTTCCGCTGGATCTCAACCTATCTCTACGGGGCTGCCCCTCTAGCAGAAGCTGGCTTCTACAGTCAGAAAATTTCCCAGCCTATCCGCTCTTTTCGCAACAGCGACTATGGCTATGTCAATGACGAGAATATTCAGGTATCCTACGCTTCTTTGAAGCAATATGTAACTGATATTGAAAACTACGTTCAGTCAGGCGAGCTCAGCGCTGAAAAAGAATTTTACTCAGCCGTTCGCTTCCGTGGACAGAAGCACAATCGTGCCTATCTGGAGCAAGGCATCACTTATCTGGAATTCCGCTGCTTCGATCTCAATCCTTTTGACCATTTAGGTATTAGCCAAGAGACCTTAGATACTGTCCATCTCTTTTTACTGAGCCTGCTCTGGCTAGATGATGTAGAAAATGTTGATACGGCATTAAAAGCTGCCCACGACTTAAACCAAAAAATTGCTTGTAGCCACCCGCTGACTGCCCTGCCAGATGAGGCAGACAGCTCAGCCCTTCTTCAAGCTATGGAAGAGCTCATCCAGCATTTTGAACTGCCGACATACTACCAAACCTTACTTCAACAGCTTAAAGAGGCACTACTAAATCCTCAGCTAACCCTATCTGGTCAGCTCCTGCCTCATATCCAGCATGATTCCTTAATGACATTTGGACTAGAAAAAGCAGAGGAATATCACCGCTACGCTTGGACTGCTCCTTATGCCCTCAAAGGATACGAAAATATGGAACTATCCACCCAGATGCTGCTCTTTGATGCTATTCAAAAGGGGCTTAATGTCGAAATCTTAGATGAAAACGACCAATTTCTCAAGCTTTGGCATGGTCACCATGTGGAGTATGTCAAGAACGGAAACATGACCTCCAAGGATAACTATGTCATCCCTCTGGCTATGGCCAATAAAACCGTCACCAAAAAGATTTTGGCTGCAGCTGACTTTCCTGTTCCGGCTGGAGCAGAATTTTCTTCTCTTGAAGAAGGACTGGCCTATTACCCTTTGATTAAGGATCGTCAAATTGTTGTCAAACCAAAGTCAACCAACTTCGGACTGGGCATCTCTATCTTCCAAGAACCAGCTAGTCTGGAATCTTATCGCAAGGCTTTAGAGATTGCCTTTTCAGAAGACGCTGCTGTCTTAGTCGAAGAATTTATCGCTGGAACGGAATACCGCTTCTTTGTCTTAGACGGTCAATGTGAGGCAGTCCTCTTGCGAGTAGCAGCCAATGTCGTCGGAGACGGTCAGCATACCGTGAGAGAATTGGTTGCCATCAAAAATGACAATCCTCTGCGCGGGCGAGACCATCGTTCACCACTCGAAATCATTGAACTGGGGGACATTGAACTGCTCATGCTGGACCAGCAAGGTTATGGACCAGATGATATCCTGCCTGCTGGAGTTAAGGTTGACTTGCGCCGCAATTCCAATATTTCTACTGGCGGAGACTCGATCGATGTCACAAACAGCATGCACCCATCTTATAAGGAACTCGCTGCGGACATGGCAAGGGCTATGGGAGCTTGGGCTTGTGGCGTTGACCTAATCATCCCTGACAGCTCTGCTATTTCCACAAAAGAAAATCCCAACTGTACCTGCATCGAGCTCAACTTCAACCCCTCTATGTATATGCACACCTATTGTGCTGAGGGACCGGGACAAAGCATCACACCTAAAATACTGGCCAAACTTTTCCCAGAAATGGACTGATAAAACACGAATCGCAAGGAATGCCCTGCGATTTTTGTTTGAATACTTGAGAGAAACGAAGAAACTTTCGTTTTAGAAATGACGCTTGCTTTATTGATAGGAATCAAATGTCTTTTTGAATTAAGCAAATATAAAAAATGGTCTCAATATATAAAATCATTTCAATCTTTATCCTTCAAAAACCAGCTTTTATGTTAAAATAGAGATATCACATTGAGAAGAAAGAGCAAAGTCCATGTCGAGAAAAAAGGATGATTCTAACCAGCAACCAGAATGGTTTAGCTGGATTTGGATACTTGTATTTGTATTTGGTTCTGGAGCTGTAGCCAGCTATCTAATTCCCATAGCTATTCTGGGGGCTATTGGTTACGGAATCTATCGCCACCAAAGCCAGAAAAAAGTTCGGATTGAAGCAAAGCAAGCTAGCATTGGCCGTATTGAAGATTTGAAATCAGAGATTGGTCAGGCTGACCGCCGCATAAAAAAATTGGAAGCCTACCAAGAAGATGGGGACCAAGAAAGCTATCAGAATTTAGCTCTAGAAATTCTTCCCCAGCTAACCTATATCAAAAATGCTGCTAACGACCTACGGGGAGAAATTCCTGCTTCAGTCTACCAGCGAATCCAGACCAAAATTCGTACTGTAACCGATGAAATTGATGAACAACTGAGAAAGATTGAACGAGAGAAAAAACGAAAAGAAGCGCAGCCTAAGAAAACTAGTCTAGAAGAGCTAGCCCCAGAATTGGTCGCTACGGTTCGCAATATTCAGATTGACCATGAGGCCATTCTTCAAAAAATCTCTCAATCCGAAAGCAACAATAAGGAAGAGCTGACTGCCATTCATCAGTCCCAGATGGAGCACTACGAAGATATTTTAGAAGGCTACCTCAAAATCAAAGCTTCTCCCAAAGATTTTTACAATGCAGAGGAGCGGCTAGCCAAGGCCAAAGCAGCCATCGAGCAGTTTGACTTGGACCTAGACGAAGCGCTGCGCCAGTTAAATGAAGCTGATTTGAGGGACTTTGACATTAGCCTGCGTATCTTAGACAAGGAAAAGCACACAGAAACCGGCTTTTAAGCTAGATAAACCAAAGGAGAAACTATGAGCCAAGAATTTAATTTTGATATTGATAAAATTGCCAATAATGCTATCAGCAAAAGCGACAAAACAACAGAAATCATCGAAGCCAACACGACTCAAGAAAATGGTCAGCTAACTTTTCTGGAAAAGCTGACTCCTGAGCAACAGAGTGCGATTACGGCTAAAGCTCCGCAGCTGGTGGATAATTTCGTATCAGACCAAAATGCCTTGCTGGACTTTGGCCAATCTGCTGTAGAAGAGGTCAACGGTACTGTCAATCGTATCTTAGCCGAACAGAAAAAATTACAAATTCCCCAGGTAGATGAGCTTTTAAAAAATACCAACAAAGAACTCAATGGCTTTGTCGCAAAATACAAGGATGCTCAAGTAGCAGAACTGGACAAGAAGCCTAATTTCCTGGAAAAACTCTTCAAACAGAGCAAAAACACTCTTCAAGAATTCTATTTTGATTCACAAAATATTGAGCAGAAAATGGACGGCATGGCTGCAACCGTCGTCAAGCAAGAAGACGTTCTGGCTCGCAATATTGTTTCTGCTGAAATGCTGATTGAGGACAATACCAAATCGATTGAAAACCTAGTTGGAGTTATTTCCTTTATCGAAGCTGCTCAGCAAGAATCTGGCAATCGAGCGCTCAAACTGCAGGCTGAAGTCGCTCAGTTAGATATGACAACCGTTGACTACCAAGTAAAATCGCAAGAATTAGCCCGAATAACAGAGGTGGTCAATACCTTAGAGCAGCAACATACTGAATATGTCAGCCGTCTCTATGTAGCTTGGGCGACGACTCCTCAAATGCGTAATCTGGTCAAGGTTTCCTCTGATATGCGCCAAAAACTTGGAATGCTCCGTCGAAATACCATTCCAACTATGAAACTGTCTATCGCCCAATTAGGCATTCTCCAGCAATCGATGAAGTCTGGTCAGGTAGCTGACGCTATCTCTAATGCGAATAACGCTGCCCTGCAAATGCTCGCCGAAACGAGCAAGGAAGTCATTCCTCAACTGGAGCGGATTTCCCAAAGCCCTACTATCGCTGTTGAATCTGTCACTAAGCTGGCAGAAAGCCTCGTCGCACAAAATCAAGGCATTATCGAAGCCATTGATAAAGGACGAGAAAAACGCGCTCTGCTAGAAGCCACTGTTATCCAATCTGCAGAGACCATCAACAACTCTGTCAAACTGCGTGATCAAAAGATTATCCAAGCCCTGTTGGACCAAGGCAAGGAAGCCCAGAAAGAATTAACTACAGAATAAGCAAAAGAGCCTAGATGGCTCTTTTAATGTTTTACTTTTTAAATGATCAATACAGTCCTGTCTTCCGATTATCCCTTTAAAACAAGCAGCTTTCCAACAGTTCTTTATTACGCAGCTGGGCTAGCCAGTTGTCAGGAATCCCTTCCAAACCATAGATGATACCAGCCAAGCCACCAGCAACTGCTGCTACTGTATCAGTGTCATCGCCCAAATTAACAGCTTTCAGGACAGTTCCCAGATAAGAAGTGCTAGTCAGCAGACACCACAGTGCTGCTTTCAAGGTATCCACCACATAGCCAGTGGAGAGAATGTCATCTTCGGTCAGCTCTGCTAAAGTTTGCAAACGAGCGTAGGTCGTACTAGTCTCTAAGCCTGATAGTATTTCCGGTAGTTGCTGGCCTTTTAAGAGCCTACGAGCAATATCCACATAAAGCAAGCAGGCCTCTACGGAAGTCGCATGGGCATGTGTAATACTGGAAACAGCTTCAATATCAGACGGACTGGCTTCCGTAAAGGCAAGGGGCAGAATCCGCATCAAAGAACCATTTCCGTTGGAATATTCATCAGACAGACCGTGTCCTCTTGTCAAGGCTTCGCGAGTCGCATTTCCTACATCAAAGGTTAGACCATCTGGTGTATAAGCTCCCTCGAAGAGCCAATGTTTAAACCGATGCTGCATATCAGTAAGATCAATCTTACCTTTTTCCCTAATAGAATCACAGGTCGCCAAAACAAGGCTAGTATCATCTGACCAAGTTCCAGCAGGTTGCTGATGGCTGCCATAGCCCGTCATCTCAATCGCTTTAAAACTGCCTCGGGTTAAAAATTCATACGGAACTCCTAATGCATCAGCTACCGCCAAACCATAGACTGCCGCTTTCAAAGATTGGTTCATACTAGCCTCCTTTGTTTTATTATACTATTTTTGATCTTAAAATTCTTCCTAACCCCAAAAAACAAGCGCAGCCTCGCGCTTGTTTTTCTATTTTATGTTAAAATAAAAGGTATGGACAAAATTATCAAAACTATCTCAGAAAATGGTTCATTCCGCGCTTATGTGCTGGATAGCACAGAGACGGTTCGGACCGCTCAAGAAAAACATCAAACTCAAGCAAGTTCTACTGTTGCACTTGGCCGCACACTGATTGCCAGCCAGATTTTGGCTGCAAATGAAAAAGGCCAGACCAAGATTACCGTCAAGGTCCTCGGAACCAGCTCATTAGGCGCGATTATCACAGTAGCAGATACCGAGGGCAATGTCAAAGGTTATGTACAGAATCCCGGTGTAGATATCAAAAAGACTGCCACCGGTGAGGTTCTAGTTGGTCCTTTTGTCGGCCAAGGTGAATTCCTCGTTATCACGGACTATGGTACGGGCAATCCTTACAACTCCATGACCCCTCTCATCTCTGGAGAAATCGGCGAAGACCTAGCCTTTTACCTGACCGAAAGCCAGCAGACACCTTCCGCAGTTGGCCTCAATGTCCTCTTGGATGAGAATGATAAAGTCAAGGTTGCTGGCGGTTTCTTGGTACAAGTTCTGCCTGGTGCTAAGGAAGCCGAAATCGCCCGCTTTGAGAAGCGGATCCAAGAAATGCCTGCTATCTCAAAACTGCTGGAATCAGATAACCATATCGAAGCTCTGCTGGCTGCCATCTATGGTGATGAGCCATACAAACGCCTGTCTGAAGAAGAAATCCGCTTCCAGTGCGACTGTAGCAAAGAGCGCTTCATGAATGCCTTGGCTACCCTGCCAAAGGCTGACTTAGAAGAGATGCGTGACCAAGACCAAGGAGCCGAAATCGTCTGCCAATTCTGCCAAACTGCTTATCACTTTGACCAAAATGACTTGGAGGAACTGATTCGTGACAAATCTTAATACCCCTTTTATGATCGGGAAAGTCGAAATTCCCAACCGTACGGTTCTAGCACCTATGGCCGGCGTAACCAACTCTGCTTTCCGAACCATTGCCAAAGAGTTGGGAGCAGGCCTGGTCGTGATGGAAATGGTCTCTGACAAGGGCATCCAATACAACAACGAAAAAACCCTCCACATGCTCCATATTGATGAGGGAGAAAATCCCGTTTCTATCCAGCTTTTCGGTAGCGACGAAGACAGTTTAGCCCGCGCAGCAGAATTTATCCAAGAAAACACCAAGACGGATATCGTCGATATCAATATGGGCTGCCCGGTCAATAAAATCGTTAAAAACGAAGCCGGAGCTAAATGGCTCAAGGACCCTGAGAAAATCTATAAAATCATCAACAAGGTCCAGTCAGTGCTAGATATTCCTCTGACAGTTAAGATGCGGACTGGCTGGTCTGACAGCTCACTAGCTGTAGAAAATGCTCTAGCAGCCGAAGCCGCTGGAGTCTCAGCCCTGGCTATGCACGGTCGCACCCGTGAGCAAATGTATACTGGTCATGCTGACCTTGAGACCTTGCACGACGTAGCCCATGCTCTGACTAAGATTCCTTTCATCGCTAACGGTGATATCCGCAGCGTCCAAGACGCTAAACAGCGTATCGAGGAAGTCGGTGCCGATGCCGTCATGGTAGGTCGAGCAGCTATGGGAAATCCCTACCTCTTTAACCAAATCAACCACTACTTTGAAACTGGCGAAATCCTTCCAGACCTCAGCTTCGAGGACAAGATGAAAATCGCCCACGACCACCTCTCCCGCTTGGTAAATCTCAAAGGAGAATACGTGGCCATCCGCGAATTCCGGGGCCTAGCTCCGCACTATCTGCGCGGTACTGCCGGAGCAGCCAAGCTCCGCGGTGCTATTTCACAAGCTGAAAGTCTGGCTGAAATTGAAGAACTCTTACAAATTCAAAAATAAAAACAAAAGGAAGCCAATTGGACTTCCTTTTTTGTTCTGTTTAGGATTGAGTCACTACAACGCTTGTTACTGAGCCATCTGCTCCTGTTGTAATCTGCAGATTGGCATTGCCTTGCCCGCTTAACTGCGCATTGTATTTGCCATCATCCAGCGTATAGGAGTAGGAGGCGATGGAATAATTAGCTGTCTTTCCATCGGCAGACTGAACTGTGAATTGACCATTACCTGATACGGTCACAGTATTTCCATTGGCATCCTTCCAATTACCAGCAGCCGCTGAGAAATCCCCATCCACCATAGTCAAGACACCTTTATAGCGAGCATTGCTGGCTGCCTGTTTATTCTGAAGCTGGCGATTGCTTTCGGGCGCTTGGGCTGGTTGAGTTGCTTGATTCTGAGTGTTTTGTCGACCTGAGGCTTGCTGTGGCTGCGTTTGTTGGACTTGAGGAGCTTCGACAGTAGACTGTTGCTGACTGGCAGGAGCTTGGGCTTGTCCAGGCTGGCTAACTGCTCCTTCTGAAGAAGCTCTATTGCTGGCCTTAGGAGAAGCGCTGGCCTTGCTGGATGACGCAACTTTTGAGCTAGAAGAAGCTTGAACAGTTTTGCTAGAACTAGCACTTGTTGCACTTTCTTCTTTCTTACCACATGCCCCTAAAAACAGACTAGAAGCCAGAACTGTAGCTGCCATCATTTTTGTATAAGTACGTGTTTTCATCTTTTATCTCCTTGTAATATTAAGAAATCTTTTTGTAACATTATTGTAACACTGTGATTTTACTATGTCAATCATTTATGCAAAATTCTTAAAAAATTTTTTACTCAAGCGAAGTTCTGTTTCTCAATCTGTTTCTTTTGTCATGAGAAACTTGCTCCTACTTATCTATTCGTAATTAGAAACGAAAAAACAGGACAAATTTGTCCTGCAGAGAAATATATGATCAGCTTTCTTTTAATCTGATTTTTCTGCCTTCAACCGATAGACTTTTCTCGGCTTCTTCTTTGGCACGCGCTTAACGCCAGCCTCCTCCAAGTATTCTCCAAATTTCACTAGAAAATTATTGCTGACAATAGGTCGTCTAGGCGTGATGAGATTGACCAACTCAGTCCCTTCATAAACAGTAAACGGTGATTCCAGCAGATGGAGAAAAGTTGGATTCCAGTCCAGTCGCCCCTGAATCCGCTTGATAGATTCCAGCAGGATTTGGTAGTGGTCAAAGGCAAAGTCCTCTGCTGTCAGGAGCCGCTCACCATCTCTAAAACTCCTTGTCTTAAAGTCTACATCAAGAAAGGTAACTTCCTTAGCATCATCGCCAGCTTGTACTTGATTTACTGCTATGGCCGGCAGATAGACCAGATGAGCAATAGTGATGACCCATCCGCGTGGATCACGCCCTGGAGTAGAAACTGTCATCAGCTGCTCCACCTTTTTCAGCGGTATCTCCAGCCCCACCTCTTCCTTGACTTCCCGAATGCAGGCCTGATAGGCATCCTCATGCTTGTCTACAAAACCTCCGACTAAAGCATATTTATTTTGATAAGGGTGAGCCTTGCGCTTGATGACCAAGAGTTTTATCTGACCTTCCACGAAACAGTAGGCTACCATATCCGCTGTTACGCTAGGTGTCTCATACTTGGGCAAATCCTGTGTCTTGTACCATGCCAAAAAGGCGGACTCATCCGCCATGGTTTCATAGTACTCTTTTTCCGACATTCCCGCTGGGATATCCTGTTTGGTCATAAGTTTCTTCCTTTCCTAAGCTATTTTTTCTATCAAAAAATCTCAAATCTTAGTCTAAGCTTTCTTCACCGCCTTGGTCCACTGATACCATCCGACGATACTATTGAGAGTATAGACCCAGTACATAGCCTGTATGTGAAGGTTGCTGCCCCACCAGAGATAGATACTGAAGAGATTGGTCGCAATCCAGAAGATCCACTGTTCGCGGTAGAGACCAGTCATGAGAAGCTGACCGATACCATTGGTCGCATCTGTCACGCTATCACGGAAAGGTCGGTGACTGTGAATGCTCTTATAAGCAAAGCCCATGCCAATCCAAATCAAAGCCGTCAAGGCCAAATATTTAAGCCAGCCACGCCAGTCTAACTTCTTAGCTTCAAAATGAGATGGCCCTTCCTTATCTTGTTCATTGACCCGGTTGGACAGCCAAGTATAAAGGCCAATCGGCTGCATGATAAAGAAGTAGACCGTAGTCAACACTTCTCCGTAAAAGCTAGCCTGAAAAGACAATAGGAGATAAATTGCCGAATTAACCGCTCCAAAGAGGTAATTGCTGGCCCGCCCCTCGGCCACTAGAATAACGCAAACGATGCCTGTCCAAGAAGCAAAGAGTCCCAGCCAGTCATGCTGCTTCTGGCCACTGGTGAACTCCAGAATGAAAGGCAAACTGGAAAGAGTAATCAAGTAGAGCCATTGAGCCAAGCTGCGCCCGCCAAATAAATCTTGCCAGAGCAATTTCGCGCCCCCTTTTATCCCCTGCTTTTTAGCTGCGGCACAGACATTGCGGAAATTCCGAGCAAAGGTTTGAAATTTTTGTTTCAGTCCTGCGTAGAGATTCGCAGGAGCGAGTTTTTGATTTTTTACTACCATTCTATTTTACCACTTTCTTTTTTAATCCGCTTGATAAATCATGTCAATCGCTTCTTTGGCCGCCTGGTAATTATCCAAATAACTACCAGCTAGATAGACCGTCGGAATATGAGCCAAACACTGGTCTTTCAGCCTTTTTAGATGGCTGGAAAAATCACTGCGGATAGCCTCGTCTGCCATGCTCATATCGCGAAAACCATCGTTAACATAGGTGCCGACCGGCTCAGCAAAGAGAATCAAATCCCATTTTTCCTTGGACAAAATACTGGCAAAGAGATTGTCAAAGGTATCTGTTTCTTCGTCCTGAACTGGACTTTCTTTCAGATAGTAATCATAGTAAGCCTTGGTTACCAGAGAATTTGTATCAGCCACAACCAGACCACGGTTGGCGCTGCTGTCAATTAATCTGGAAGTCTGAGCATATTGTCCTAAGAGCAGATAATAGTAGTCTTTAGGAGTCAGCTCATCGTCTCGCACGTTATTTTGAATCTGGTATTCTCGAGCATATTCCAGACTAACCGGAGCATCATAGTAGCGAGCCAAATCCTTAGCCAAGGTCGTTTTACCATTGCTGGCGCTACCCATAATCAGCACTTTCTTGGTAAAGTGACGGCGGAAAGGCTGGGCGATATATTTCCAATAACGACTAGGATTTTCCCGAATCATCGTAGCTGAGATACCAAACTGGCGCTCTTCCAAACAGGTTTCAAAACCACGCTTTGTCAGCTCCGCTTGATAGTCTGATTCTCCTACAAAGAAAATCAGTTCCTCGCGTTCTGCATCATAGCCCACCAACTCCAATAAAGCCGGCAGCCACTTGTCCCAACCCAGAGGATAGCGAGGAAAAGAAGTTTCATCCAGTTTGTAAACCTGTGTCAATTCATCATCTGCGAAAGTCTCCCGCGTATAGCGGAATCGTTTCTGCAGAGATAGACCCACTTCCTGCCCACGGTCTCCCTCATAACCTGAAACCACCACGCGCACCTTGTCGTAAGAACGCTTAGCCTTCTGAATCAAATCTATATGCCCCTGATGCAAGGGAGCAAATGTTCCAAAGACGATTGCAATTTTTTCTTTCATACGTTTAACCTTTTTATCATTTTTTATATTTTATTTTTTCTATGATTTTATTATAAACTATATTTTTCTTTTGTCAATAGTTTTTTATAAAATTTTATAAAAATATTTTTAAGACACTTTAAAACTGTATTAAGCGCAAAAAAAGAACCTAATGTCTTAAGCATCAGATTCTTTCTATAAAAGATTTATTGCTGATAGACTTCTTGGTAGAATTCCAGCTTGTCTCCATCCTTGACAGTGATTTGATTGGCTGCCTTAGGAGCCATTTCTCCGTTGACCTTAAACATCCAGTAGAGGCCCTTTGCTTCATCCTGAGCATGGCCGTCAATAGAAGTGATAAAACCATCTTTTTCTTCGACCTTATAGGCCTTCTTCAAAGCATCCATAGCTGTCTTTCCTTCTTCAACAGCCACCGTTTTCTCGCTCTTCTCCTGACCATCTGGTGCAATACTGATGCTGATTTTCAGTTCCTTTTTGACAGAAGAATCAGCGGAACTAGAGCCCTTGTCAGTATTTGTCTGGCTGCTGCCGCAACCAACTAGGAGAAGGGCAAAAGCAAGTGTCAGCAAACTAAAGATTTTTTTCATTATAGAGCCTCCTTAAAATAGGGTACAAGAGTGGGTAAAAAAACAAAGTTGACAGTCCGTGCGCTATATTGAAAGTCAAAGCGTTGATAATCGCATAAGACCACCAGTGATAGTTGTACAGCAAGGCTGTCAGTGTATCGATGGCAATGCCATAGCCAAAGGATAGGAGAGCTGCTACTATTCCCTGTCCCACTAGATTTAACCGAGGATAGAGCAGCCGCCAAAGGCAAAGAATCAGTCCAAAGGACAGCAACTGAAAGAGGACGATCGGACTCATTCCCAAAAGAAAGGCTGATGTAAACATCGTCACAGCCATCACTAGGAGTGAAGTCTGCAAATCCTCAAAGATAACTATCAGGAAAAAGATAGCTGAAATAGGCTGCACATTGGGCAAAAAGGAAAATGCATAGCGAAAGGCCACACATAAAGCCGATAGGATGGCAATTTTAGCCATTTTACGAGCGGACAAAGGTACCTCCTTTTCTAATTGAGTGAATCAAGAGAAGTTGGACTAGGTATGCAGCTCAACAGCATCCCAGTCTTGGGCCGTATTTAGCCCCAGCAGCCAGTCAAGGCCAGACCGCCTCTCCAGAACAACACTTTCATCAAGGCCTGCCGGTGCTGGCTGGTCATGAATCCGAGCATCAACACAGGCCCAATGATAACGATAAATCAAATCATCCTCATCCAGTAACTCTTCTAAGCTGCGCGGTTGGCATTTGCCCAGAAATTCCTGAAAGTCAACCGCACTAGCGACTGCGTCAATAGCAGCATCACAATCACAAATCTTATCTGGAAACGGTAAAGTATCTACTAGACCTAAGTACCAAATCAGGGACCAATAGGCCTCGTATTTCCAAACCATATTAATAATAGCTGCCGAGTCGGCACGATCTTCCAAGACTGCCCTTTCTTTGGGCGTCAACTCTTCCTGCACCCCGTATTGCTGCAGTTTATCTTGCAGCCACTGGCGGCTCTCCTCATTATAATTATTATTTTCGATATCCAAGGCCGCCTGAATAATCAAGAGGCTGGTAACAGCTCGACGCGCAATTTCTTCTAGCGAGCGCGGCCTTACTTGCTCAGCACTTTCGATGACTGGCAAATGCTCAATGTAAGGAATGCCTTCCTTTTTCAAACGCTGGATACTGGCCGCCTTGCGCTCTTCTGGTGCTTTTACTCTAGCTTTCTTGCCAGCAAACAAGTCTTTAAAAAACGACATATCAGCCTCCAATCCTTCAATTCCCAGTTTCATTGAATGATGAAATAACTGTTCGGTATCTATAGGTATGCTTTCTATCAAGGATTAACCGAAAGCACTCAACTTTCCATTGCAAGGTTTCGCTTTCTAGGCCACTTCGAACTTGAGTTGGCCAGCCTTGACCCCGACCTTAAGAGTCTGACCCGTTGTCAAATCTCCTGTCAAGAGGAGCTCAGACAGCTTGTCCTCCACCTGAGTCTGCAGAGTGCGGCGCAATGGCCGTGCCCCCATTTCCACATCGTAGCCTTCCTGAGCCAGCAGCTTAAGGGCACTGGCCTGGAACTTCAGCTCAATTCCCTTTTCAGCAAGACTGGCAATGAGCGGTTTGACCATAACCTTGACCACTTCCTGCATATCTTCTGCAGATAGGCTGTGGAAGACTACCTTCTCGTCGATACGGTTGATAAACTCCGGTCTATATGCTTTCTTGAGTTCTTCCAGCATCCGTTTTTCCATATTGGCATGGTCCAAGCGAATATCCCGCGCTCCAAAGCCCACCGTCTTATCATCCCGCAAACTGGTCGCCCCCAGATTGCTGGTCATGATAATAATCGTGTTGGAGAAGTCCACCTTGCGACCCTTGCTGTCAGTCAGCTGACCATCATCCAAGACCTGCAGGAGAACATTGAAAATATCTGGGTGCGCCTTTTCCACCTCGTCAAAGAGCAGGACAGAATAAGGTCGGTTGCGTACCTTCTCCGTCAGCTCCCCTCCTTCTTCATAGCCTACATAGCCTGGAGGCGCTCCATTGAGGCGGCTAGCCGCGAATTTCTCCATGTACTCACTCATATCAAAGCGGATGAGAGCAGATTCGTCATCAAAGAGACTTTCAGCCAAGGCCTTGGCTAGCTCTGTTTTTCCGACTCCTGTCGGACCTAGGAACATAAAGGAGCCAATAGGCCGCTTGCTGCTGCGGATACCAGACTGGTTCCGCCGGATAGCTCGGCTGATAGCTGAAATCGCCTCGTCCTGCCCAATCACGCGTTTATGCAGTTCTGTTTCCAAATTGAGGTATTTCTTCGCATCTGTCTGAGTCAGCTTCTGCACTGGAATACCAGACAAAGCACTAAGAGTAGCCAAGACATCGTCTTCTTCCACTTTCAGTTTATAGAGCTTGGGTTGCTGCTCTTGCTCAAGCAGTTGTGAAACCTTTTTAAAATCCGCTGCCATCAAGGCTTGATCCACTGGCGACAAATCCGACTGCTCGTAATTCTGCGGTCCTCTGTTCTGGACTGTCGCACTAGCCTCATCTAAAAGATCAATAGCAGAGTCCGGCAGATGCTTGCTAGTCAGATAGCGATGGGCATATTTCACCGCCGTCTCAATAGCCTGATCACTAATCTGTACCTTGTGATGGTCCTCATAGCTCTTTCTCAGACCTTGTAAAATAGCAATGCTGTCAGCCACATTTGGCTCTTCTATGCTGACCTTAGCAAAACGCCGGGAAAGGGCCGCATCTTTTTCAATATGTTTCTGATACTCTTCCTGCGTCGTGGCACCAACTGTTCGCAGAGTTCCGCGAGCCAGAGCCGGTTTCAGGATATTGGCCGCATCCAAGGTCGAGTCAATACCGCTGCCAGAGCCCATGATAGTATGCAGCTCATCAATGAAGAGAATGACATGACCATCTTCTTCAATGTCATTGATGATGTTGTTCATCCGCTCCTCGAAATCTCCGCGAAAGCGAGTGCCAGCGACTACATTCATCAAGTCCAGCTCCAAAACCCGCATCTTAGCAAGTTCAGCCGGAACCTGACCAGCTGCTACACGCTGAGCCAGTCCTAAAGCCAGAGCTGTCTTACCAACCCCAGCATCTCCAACCAGCACTGGATTGTTTTTAGTCTTGCGACTGAGAATCTGAACTATCCGTGAAATTTCCTGATCGCGGCCAATGACGGGCTCCAATCGGCCATCTCTAGCCAGATCCGTCAAATCACGAGTGTAATCTTCTAGCCCCCCGCTAGTAGAAGCCGGCATCCCCATCATATTAGCCATGGTCTGCTTGGCAGCCATTACCCCCTTATTCAGACTGCGAATAGCCTTGATATCTTCCTTGCCCCAGCCAGCTCGCTGCTCCAAGACCTTTCGCAAATCACTAATTTTCGGTCCCTGCTCCTTGTCCTCGTAGCTAAAGCCGGTAAATTCCAGAATACGAGAAGCCAAGGTCCCCCGGTCAAATAGCATGGCCAGCAGCACATGCTCAGTACCTACATGCTTAGCGCGAACAGCTTCTGCAATTTGCCCCGCTTCCTCAAACAACTCCTCTAAGCGATAAGAAAAAGGCAGCAGCTCGAAGTGACCGTCTTTCTGATAAGCTTGACCAGTAATCTGAAAAGCCGCTTCTTCAAATCCATCCACTTCCACAGGAAACTCATTGAGGACTGAACCAGCAACGCTGTAGGGATTATTAGCCAGAGCAATCAGCAGATGCCATGATTCCAGATAATCTGTCGTAAAATGGCCGGCCAAGAGCTGGGCTGCTTCCAAGCTTTCTATTAAGGCTTTTGAGTATTTCATTTATGATTCCATTCCTTTTCTGTCTAGTTGTTGTAAAATCTTTTTTAATATTCGGGCACGAATCACCGCAGCTCCGTCACCCAAAATCGAGTCCGACGCTGTTGACAAGATTAGATTGCCCTCACGTTCAGTCATAATCTTCTCATCAAAAAGAAGCTGAATAACATCTGTGAAAACCTGCTGGCTGACACGCTCTCCCACACTGTCGTACAGGCCGCAAAGCATCTGATGCCTGTCGGAAAATTCAATCTTTCCAATCCGAATATAGCCTCCGCCGCCACGCTTACTCTCGACGATATAGCCCCGACTTTCCGTAAAACGCGTCTTAATCACATAGTTAATCTGACTGGGAACCACCTGAAAAACATCAGCCAATTCACTGCGTTTTAATTCAACCATCCCCGCCTGAGCCAGAATAGACTTGATATATGCTTCAATACTGTCCGATGTGTTTTTTGCACTCATGACTTCCCTTTCCAGTTGAGAATTTCAGAATAAATCTCTTTTTTCCTTGCTTCTCTAACATTGACTATCTTTGACTAATATTATACCGGAAAAGTCTCTATTTTGAAAGAAAAAGGGATGACTGAAAGGTCTGACAATTCAAACTAGTGAAAAAGCTTTGTCAGGTTTGTGTAACCGCTTGCTTTTTGCTTTTAAAGCGTTATAATATAGGTGGAAATCCACAAGGAAAAGACAGACAGAAACTCCTGCCTGCCAACTATCATCTAAACAAGGAGGATAATCCAATGAAAATGGATTGGCTCAACTATTCTCGTCATGTGCTCAAATGGCTCTTTGCAGCCCTGAGTATTTTCACCATCTTTTCTGCTGACTATGTTGATATTCCTATCGGAGCTCTCATCGCCTGTCTTTATGCTCCCCTGCTCTTCGAACAGGAGCTGGTCAGCAACCGAGTCAAATGGTATAGCTTTCTAATCATGATGGTGGTTACTCTGCCCCTTTTGTTTATTACCAAAGTCTATCAGTTTAGCCTGACTTACCCCCAAACGACAGTGCTTCTCTTCATATTGGTGGTCTTGATTTTTACCAATGGCTTGATTGCTCATAAGGAAGAAAGAGAAAAAGCAGCTAAGTGATGCTGCTCACCATTCTAAACTTGATGTTTCAAAATGCTACAAATGAAAAGGTCTGAGAAAAATCTCAGACCTTTTTATCGTTCAATTTCTAAGCTAAAAACGATTAGTTTTGACCAAGAGCGGCAGCCATTGTTGCAGCTACTTCATTTTCAAAGTCGTTAGCAGCTTTTTCGATACCTTCACCAACTTCAAAGCGAGCGAACTCAACTACTGAAGCATTTACTGATTCAAGGTAAGCTTCAACTGTCTTGCTGTCGTCCATGATGTACACTTGTGCAAGAAGTGTGTATGCTTGGTCAACTTTAGTATTGTCAAGCATGAAGCGGTCCATTTTACCTGGGATAATCTTGTCCCAGATCTTTTCTGGTTTGCCTTCAGCAGCCAACTCAGCCTTGATGTCTTCTTCAGCTTGAGCAACAACTGCATCAGTCAATTGAGCTTTAGAACCGTATTTCAAGTGTGGAAGAGCTGGTTTACCAACCATTGCACGGCTTTCGTTGTCTTGATCGATGACATGGTTCAATTGTGCCAATTCATCTTTAACAAATTGCTCATCCAATTCTTTGTAAGAAAGAACTGTTGGTTTCATCGCAGCAATGTGCATAGAGATTTGCTTAGCAAGAGCATCGTCTCCACCTTCGATAACGGAGATAACTCCGATACGGCCACCGTTGTGTTGGTAAGCACCAAAGTGTTGAGCATCTGTCTTTTCAATCAAAGCAAAGCGACGGAAAGAGATTTTTTCTCCGATAGTTGCAGTTGCAGATACGTATGCAGCTTCAAGAGTTTCACCTGAAGGCATTGTCAAAGCAAGAGCTTCTTCGTTGTTAGCTGGTTTACCTTCAGCGATTACTTTCGCAGTTGCATTTACCAAATCAACAAATTGAGCATTTTTCGCAACGAAGTCAGTTTCAGCATTCACTTCAACAACAGCGGCAACATTACCGTTTACGTAAACGCCTGTCAGACCTTCAGCGGCAACACGGTCAGCTTTCTTAGCTGCTTTTGCCATCCCTTTTTCGCGAAGCAATTCAATCGCTTTTTCGATGTCGCCATCAGTTTCAACAAGTGCTTTCTTAGCGTCCATGACACCAGCACCAGATTTTTCACGCAATTCTTTGACAAGCTTAGCTGTAATTTCTGCCATTTTTCTTCTCCTATTTTTTAATGTAAATAAAGGAGCTGGGCTGAGCCCTGCCCCTTTAGGTTAGTTTACTGATTATTCGTTTGAACCTTCAACAACTTCAACGATTTCTTCGATAGAATCTGCTTGAGTTTCAGTTGCAGCCAATTCTGCTTCTACTGATTCAACGCTATCTTCACCTTGACGGCCTTCGATAACAGCATCAGCCATTTTCGCAGTGATCAATTTAACCGCACGGATTGCATCGTCGTTAGCTGGGATGATAACATCGATATCATCAGGATCAGTGTTAGTATCAACCATAGCAACCACTGGGATACCTAATTTCTTAGCTTCCTTAACAGCGATTTGCTCTTTATGAGGGTCAACTACGTACATCACATCTGGGATACGAGGCATATCTTCGATACCGCCCAAGAATTTTTCAAGACGAGCACGTTGTTTGTTGAGAAGAGCGACTTCTTTCTTAGGAAGAACTTCGAAAGTTCCGTCTTCTTCCATGCGTTTGATTTCTTTCAAACGAGCTACACGTTTTTGGATAGTAGACCAGTTTGTAAGAGTCCCACCCAACCAACGGTGGTTGATGAAATATTGACCTGAACGTTCTGCTTCTTCTTTGACAGCGTCAGCAGCTTGCTTTTTAGTACCAACGAAGAGGATAACTGCATCGTTAGCAGCAGCATCACGCATAAAATCGTAAGCTTGGTCAGCATACTTTACAGTTTGCTGCAAGTCGATTACGTGGATGCCATTACGCTCAGTGAAGATGTACTTAGCCATCTTAGGGTTCCAGCGACGAGTTTGGTGACCAAAGTGAACACCAGCCTCAAGAAGTTGTTTCATTGAAATTACTGCCATGAGTAAATTCTCCTTTTTGTTTTTTTCCTCTTTTAGATTTCAGCTCGCAGGACCACCCAAGGGCAACAGTCCCACAATTCATCTAAAATGAGTATTTTGCCATTTACACGGCACTCTCTATTATAACAAATGCGCAGCTCTTTGACAAGGCATTTACCAGATTTTTTGCCGCTATCTGCCTCTAAGAATGAATTTTACCTCTCAGTAGAACATGTACTTCCCGAAGAGTTCTGAATGACAGCGTCTAACATTTTCTGATTTGACTTTGAAAGACTCTTGACGAAAGCAAGTATTTACGATAGAATAATAAGAGTTGTGGCGGTATAGCCAAGTGGTAAGGCACGGCTCTGCAAAAGCTTGATCGTCGGTTCAAATCCGTCTACCGCCTTCGTAAATATATTTCTAGAAGTCCTCAAAGGGCTTTTTTTATTGCACTTCCTATTGTTTCTAGCAAACTTTGCTGATATAATATTATAAAAATATCATTCATCATCAGCGAAAGGAAAAAAGATTGATTATGAAAAAAGTTAGCTTCTATGCCCTCAGCCTTCTCTCTCTGCTAGCTCTCTCAGCCTGTATGCCTGCCAAGCAGACGCAGCAAAGAAAAAAGACGCCTAGCTCCCTCAAAGCTTCAAAAAGTTCATCCTCAACAAAGGAATCTAGCAAAAAAAGTTCCTCTTCTAGTGAAGATGATGAAGACTACTCTACTTCTTCTAGCTCTAATACTCGCAAGGACCCTAATGCTCAAATCAGCCTAATTGATCAGGGAGAGGCTCTGGAAGCTCTTGGGGATATCCCTGAAATTCCAAAATGGGCTGAATTTAAAACCATAAAAGTTGAGTCCCTTATAGGATCTGCTGGTCCTACTCCCAGCACCAAAGATGAGGTTGTCAGCAAAATGGGACCCGCTGACTCAGATATGGGAAGTGGCGGCTTTTGGCGAGGAACTGATTACAGCATCTTGATAAGTTTTAGTGACCAGGGAGCAGTAACTACCAAGACAGCCAGCCTACCTAATCCTAAGAAAATCAACAATCTCAAGGATGTGCAACCTGGGATGTCCGCGCAGGAGGTCGTTGCTAAACATGGACGCCCAGAAACAATCGCAGTCTTTGGCCACTCAACTGTTTTTGGATGGGAAGGTCAAGATGGCAAAGATTACAGCGTCATGTTCGATCAAGATAAAGTCTATCAGATTGTTGAACCGTAAAATGTAAATTTGCTATTTTAAACTTTAGATTTTATAGAACTCTATTAATTTCTCTACTCAGAATAATCAAATCGTTGGGGTAATGTCTACCTATCAAATGAAACAAACTAAAGACATTATTGACTCCGTCATTAAGGATAAGTAATCTCACACTTCGTTCCAAAAACACAAAAATCCAAGACTGAAAAAAGTCTTGGATTTTATTTTTGACGAGGATAGCGGCTTCGTCAATTAAAGCTCTGCAATTTGGCTAAGATTAACTTCGGCCACGGTGTCATTACCAAACATGGAAATAATCATCTTGACCTTGTTATTATCAATCTCCGTAATCTTACCTGTATAGTCAGTGAAGGCACCATCGATGATACGAACAGTATCCCCAACCTTAACGTCCAAGTCAAACTCCTGCACTGTTTGACCCATAGAAATGAGAATATTGCGAATTTCTTCTTCCAAGAGTGGCGTTGGTTTAGAGCGGTTCCCGTGTGAGCCGACAAATCCTGTTACATTCGGAGTATTCCGCACGACAAACCAAGCTTCGTCTGTCATTACCATTTCCACCAAGACATAACCAGGGAAGCGATTTTCTTCGATTTCCTTGGTCTTGCCATTTTTCTCGACTTGCACGGTCTGAGTAGGGATTTCCACGCGCAAGATATTTTCAAGCATATTATAAGTCTGAGCGCGCTGCAAAAGATTTTCTTTTACCTTGTTTTCATAGCCTGAATAGGTCTGCAGTACAAACCAGCCTTTGTCAAAACTGTCCATGAGTTCATCCTTTCCTAAATAAAAAAGCCTATGGGCTTCTGCTTCTTTCTAGCCCTATTATACCATAATTTCCTCAAATGCAAAGGAATTTATTAACTATTTTCCTGACAAATCAAAGTCTTTTAATTCTGCCTCAAAATTCTTGACAAGGGAATATAAAATGGTATAATAAATCTATAATTTAATATTTTTACTTTTCAGTTGGGTATGAGGCCTGTCGGCTTCATTCTATCTTTAAGAACTGACTTTCTACTCTTTACTGAGATTTAGACTGCTTAAGAGATAGTGCCAAAATACAGAAAAACAATCTACGAAGCTATGGGATTGGTATTTTGAAAGATTTTGTGTAACAGCTTAGACATTTATGACTATCGGTAATATTATGACTTTTCGGGCTATGGCTTGAAGAACACTAAGAAAGATTTTTTCAAAACTGACTACATAGGATGTTTTGTTATTAGAATCGCTTTTTGGTGTGCTTTGAACTTGTTTGAAGGGTCTTTTTTTGCTGAACAAATGAATGTCGAATCAGAAAGTATTTCCAGTTGGAAAAAATTCTGATTTCACAGGTGTTCAAATGGCAAGCTGCGAGTGTGGCTTTTTTATTTGAACAAATTATTGATATCTTTAAGGAGGCGAGATTATGAAGAAAGAGACTGCAGACCAGCAGCCCATCAACTAATCTTCTCCTTAGAGTACAAGCAAGCCTGACAAGCCATTAAAGAAGACATGTATTCTTTAGCAGCATTCAGGTACATCCGCATGTCCTATGAAAGGAGACGATTGACATGCTCAACACTATCACGGACGCCATCCACTCTCTCGCTCCCAACATCTCGGTTGTTATCACCGTCGTCCTGCTCTACTTGGGCAAGAAGACGGCTGATAAGCTCGTTGACGAGGTCCTCAAGGACCTCATTGCTTCGGGAAAGAAGTTCCTGGAGAAGCGCAAGCAAAAGCGTCAGCAGAGCCTGCGGAAGCAGATCAGTCTTCTTCGGAAGAAGAATGCTGAACTTCGCAAGCTCACTAAGCTGGACGAGCGCAAGCTCGAGGAGCTTTTGCTCAACAAGAACGAGCAGCAGCGCAAGCAAAACCGCAGCAATAAGAAGCGGGGAAAGCACAACAACAAGCGCCGGAAGAAGTAATTCCGGTGCAACCAAGGAGCCCTCATCTACGCCAATAGATGAGGGCTCCGGCTTTATTCTGGGAGAATTTCTATAAAAAAACTCTCACCTACGCCAATAGATGAGAGCCCTCGATTGTACATGCATACAACCTATCACGGAATTATATTATAACTTATTTTTTATACCTTGTCAAGTGTTATATAAAAATAGTATGTGTCATAGATTTTGAGAAGATAAAAAATCTAAACTCACTAACAACTATTTAGAAAATTATATCCTGCCAGAATGGTTCATTAAAAAACTCTCATCTACGCCAATAGATGAGAGTCCTCGATTGTACATGCATACAACCTATCCTAGGTATACTATTTTAGCCCCTTTTTTATACTTTGTCAAGCTTCACCTAGAATAGAATAACTACATACGTCAAAAGTCCCACCTACTCACAATAGGTGGGACTTTGAATGATATGCCTGTTATAGACTTTTTTATTTCTACTTAAATCATTAAGAGAAAATATTCAGAATCTGGAAAAGACCGCTTGCCACTACTTTATCAAAGATATAGATGATTACTACAAAGAATGCAGTGTATTCCATGACAGAGATAAAATCTGTCCATCTCTCTTTTCGGGTAGGCCAAGTTGTATCTTTCAATAGTTTAAAAACATCTTTAAAGAATTTCACAACAATCTCCTATCTAGTTTCTTTATGCAGGGTGTATTTACTGCAATGTTTACAAAATTTATTAACTTCTAAACGCGTTGGTTTTGGAGTGCTACTGAGCTTAACCGAGTAGTTCCGAGAACCACAGACTGTACACGCTAGACTCGCTTTTTTTAATGCCATAACGCCTCCATCTTTCTTATTATAGCAGGATTCTATGCTTTTGACAAGCCGTTCAGCTCTTTTAAATCCTATTGAAACCAGCTGGTAACAGTGTCCCAGAGGTTTTTCGCCTTTTCAGGAATACCAGTGTCATCAATGGCTTTCTTGGCTTCATCCACCAGGTTTTGAGCTCGGTCCTGAACGTCCTGCAGGAAGTCTTTGTTTTCAGTTGTAGTACCCGTTTCCTCCGTACCATAGGTGTCCACAGGGGCAATACCGTTGGCAGCATAGGCATTCTTCTGCCCTTCAAAGGAAGTTCCTTCTGTATATGGCAGGATGCTATTGGCAACATTTCGGAAAACCGCCGAGGCTTCATTCGCACTGGTTCCAGTCAGATAGTGGGTTTCATCAGTTTTTGGAAAGCCTAGCCACTGGCTGATAACCACATCCGGCGTATAACCAATAACCCATTGGTCACCAGATAGATCTGGGTTAAAGTCCGTTTCAGTCGTACCGGTCTTACCAGCCATAGTATAGCCATACGGAGCCGCATAGATACCTGTACCATTCGAGAAAGTCCCCAGCATCATGCTGTTCATCTTGTCAGTAGTCGAGCCATTAAGAACTCGGGTAGAGGTTTGGCGATGGGTCTTGACGACCTGACCGCTGGCATTTTCAATTTTTGTAATGAGATGGGCATCATTCATCACACCGCCGTTGGCAAAGACCGAGTAGGCCTGCGCCATCTGCATTGGATTGGTCGTGACTCCGCTTCCTAGTGCTACTCCCAAAGTCTTATCAACCTTGTCCATATTCAGACCAAACTTTTTCCCGTACTCAAAGGCTTTGTTAATGCCTAGCTCGTCTACAGTTGAAACAGCTGGAATGTTCAGAGATTCTGCCAAGGCTTGATACATTGGAACTTTAGGGGAACTTTGGATATTGCCGTAGTTGTTGATAGTGTAGTCGCCAAAGGTGGTTCTGGTATTATCCAGCTCCTTATCTGTCGGCCAACCAGCAGCAACGGCTGGACTGTAAGCAACCAAAGGCTTGATAGTAGAGCCGGGGCTGCGGGAAGACTGGGTTGCATAGTTAAAGCTTCTGAAGGTCGAACCTTCTGCACTATTGACTCGCCCTACTAATGCCCGCACACCGCCGGTTTTTGGATCCAAGGCAACACTGCCCGACTCAGCCATAGTACCATCTTCTGCTACAGGAAAGAGAGAGACATTGCTGTAAATAACCTGCATGCTGGCTTGGTAGTTCTGATCCAATTCAGTATAAATGCGATAGCCATTATTGACAATCTCTTCTTCTGTCAAGCCGTAGTCATTCACCGCTTCATTGATAACCGCATCGAAATAGGATGGATAGCGATAGTCTTCTGACTTACCGGCATACGCATCAACCAGCTGGCCACCGATTCCTACAGCGGCAGCCTGATCGGCTGTCCCCTGATCAATAAAGCCTGCAGCAACCATATTTTGCAGCACCGTATTACGGCGATTGGTCGCATTTTCAACTGAATACAGCGGATTGTAAATCTCTGGTCCCTTGAGCATACCAGCCAGAACAGCCGACTGGTCCAGACTGAGCTGGCTAGCCGAAACTCCGAAATATTTCTTAGAAGCATCCTCCACACCCCAAACACCATTCCCAAAGTAAGAGTTATTGAGGTACATGGTCAGGATTTCCTGCTTGCTATATTTCTTATTGATTTCCAGAGCCAGGAAAAATTCCTTGGCCTTCCGCTCGATAGTCTGGTCTTGAGACAGATAGGCATTCTTGGCCAACTGCTGGGTGATGGTGGACCCCCCACCCGAACGACCGGCTGTCAGGATAGCCAGAATAAACCGACTGTAGTTAATCCCGCCATTCTCATAGAAAGTCCGGTCCTCTGTCGCGATGACAGCATTTTGCAGGTCTTGACTAATCTCAGTCAGCTCGACATAGGTCCCTTTCTGACCAGACAGGCTTCCCGCTTCATTGCCATCCTTGTCAAAGATGAGCGTGGTAGCTTTAAGGGCATTCTGCAAATCCTTGACATTGGTCGTCTTAGCCACATAAAAGAGATAGCCGCCGACCACCAGACCAAAGGTCAAGCCGAGAATCAGTAATATCTTGGTCAGATGAAACCTGCGCCAAAAACGGCGGATAGGGTGCTGAGAGAGAGGTTTCTTCTTGGTCTTGCCCGAACGGCTGAGACCAGACTTAGCCTGCTCTTCTGTCAGCTCTACCTCCTCTGCTGCTTCTTTTTGAGGTTTCTGTATAGTAAAATAATCTACTAACTTTTCAAACAAATCTTTTAAATTCTTCATAAACCTTATTTTATCACCTTATTTAGGTGCAGACAAGAAAGTACCCTATTTCCTGTCTGATTTTTAGTTATTTTTAAGAAAAAGGGTATATTAAATAGCCTTTTAAAGCCCTCTGCAGCAAGTTTTATCCGACACTGCCTATTTCCAAAGTTATGGCTTTCTGCTACAATAAATGTATGAAATTTACACTGACTATCCCAGATGGACTGCCTGCCATGACAGTCAAAGAGCTGCTGGAAGAACAATTTCTCATTCCGCGAAAAATTCGGCACTTTCTGCGGACCAAAAAGCACGTGTCTGTCAACGGCCTGGCTATCAACTGGCAGACCTTGGTTAACCCCGGAGATGACATCTGCCTGATATTTGATGAAGAGGATTATCCTCAAAAGACAATCTTGCTTGGAAATGGCGAACTCGTAGAAGAGCTCTACCAGGACCAACACCTCATTATAGTCAATAAACCCGAGGGTATGAAAACCCATGCTAATGAAGCAACAGAGCTGGCCCTGCTTAATCATGTTTCTGCCTATGTTGGCGAGACCTGCTATGTCGTTCACCGGCTGGATAAGGAAACCAGCGGCGCTGTCCTCTTTGCCAAGAATCCCTTTGTCCTGCCCATCCTCAATCGACTGCTGGAAAAGCGAGAAATCAGCCGCGCATATTGGGCTCTGGTTCAAGGCAAGTTCCCAAGCAAAAAGCTTATCTATAAAGACAAGATTGGCCGCGACCGCCATGATCGCAGAAAACGGCTGGTTGACCCCCGAAAAGGACTCTATGCAGAGACCCATGTGACTAGGCTCAAGCAACTTGGGCAGGCTGCCTTGGTCAAATGCCAACTCAAGACTGGCCGCACCCATCAGATCCGTGTTCATCTAGCTCACCACGGACACCCACTTATCGGTGACCCCCTTTATCATCCGCAGCCTAAAGGGCGGCTTATGCTCCATGCCCATCGCCTGACCTTCACCCACCCTTTTACGCTAGAAAAAATAACCGTCGAAGCTCGCTCTGACAGTTTTGAAAAAGTATTGAGCAGTCTGAACCCAAGATAGACCAAGAAAAGCAACAGTATTCTCTGTTGCTTTTAGTTTGGAGTCAAAGCGAGGATAAGCTATGACAGCTTACATCACTAAGCCAGAAGTGCACTGATAAGTCTGGGCCTGATGGCTTTCTGAAAAGCTATGCTCAGCAAATAAGACAGTAAGAAAATGATAAAAAAGCCAAAACTATAAATAGTATTCCGAGGCATTATCGACCTGAAAATGAAGATAATGAAAGGATGAATGATATAAATCATGGTGGCGTACTTTTTGGCGATATTATTCAAAATCGGAATATCAATATTGGTCCCGTTTCTGACCGCATAGAGGAAAATTGCACTGGAAGACAAAAGGGTACTAGGATAGAGGTCATACTCCGTACCCATGAAACAGTACTCAAGCAAAATCAAAGCCGCTATTCCCAAGCCAATCGCCCATTTCCTGACAGACGACAAGTCGTAGGCTAAAATCCGATCCCGATGATTGGCAAACTGCATGCCTAAAATGAAAAACGGAAGACCCATAAACAGGAAGTTTCGATAGTAAAATTCGCTATCTGTATTGAACTCAATACAAAAGGCCAGAACCAACAAGAACAGGGACACACCAAAGCTAGTTAAGCGGTGGAAATGCTTATAAAAAATCAGATAAAGCGTGTAGATATAAGAAATCGCCAGCAAATACCAGGTCGGTGTAGCGGCCGAGCCAATCAAGTCTCTGGGACTGTTAAAGAGGAAAAAGTCCGCAAAATCAGACAGGTCTATAGCTGCCATCTTTTCTGTTAGCTCTCTGGTCAGCACTAGGTTGACAAAATGCACAATCGTGTAAAACAGGAGACTAGCAGCTGTCAAAAGGAGCATCTGCTTGAGACGATACTTGACCTTATCTCTGGAAATATTAAAGGAAAAATAGCCCGACAGCATCATGAAAAAGGGAACTGCAAAGCGGGCTACAATTTGATAAAAAACGCCAAATTGCCCCGGCAGCAGAAAGTGTAAGGAAACAATACTAAAGCAAGCTAGGGCCTTAAAAGCGTGCAAAGTTGTGTTTTCAGTCTTCATGCAGACATTATAGCATGTTTATTATTACAGCTCATCAAGACCAGATTACACGCCCATTAAAAAACATATCAATTGATGACAGGAGAGTGCATATAAAAAGCCCGGACAGGGCTTAGCGTTTAGATTGTTAAACTATTTATAATTTCTCGAGCATCAACGAGCCCGCAATTGCTGGAGCAGACCTTTCAAACTTTTGTATTTGTAAATGCTGTAGGTCAGATAGACAAATCCGTAAGCTGCAGCAGCTAGATAAACTGATAAAAACCAATTCGAAGCAATAAATACAAGCGTCATTAGCAACTCAACCCAGATATCTTTGACGACTTCGATCTGCATCCTCTTGGCTAAGATTAGCTCTGCCAGTATACTCCTAGTCGCCAGCAACAGCACGATAGACAGTACTGTGGCATTCAGATTGCGCAGAAAAACTGCAAAAATCAAGGTAGTAGCAAAGCTTAAAAGCATGGCAATAACATTTACTTTAAAAATCTGCCTCTCCATTCGTAAGGCTTTTAAGTAGGTATTGATAAGCAGAGCCATCTTGCCCTCGTAGACAGACATAGGAAAGACCAGAGCCATAAATATCAAGGACTCTCTGTAAGCCGGCAGCCAGCTGTCCAAAGCTATTTTCAGGGGATAATACAGCAAAAGCACTCCAAACATAAGAACCATAAGGATATTCCGCAACTGATTGTAAATCTTAGGCAACTTGCTTTCGTCCGTCCGTTTCAAAATCGGAAAGATGACCAAACCGATAGCGTTGATAAAGGTCATCAGCAGATTGGAAATGCTCAAGGTCAAGGATACTTTCCCAAATGTAGCAATGTTCCATACCTTTTGAATCCCCATTCTAACCGTTCCGATAATGAGCATACTGGCTACATTTGATAGCATCAGATTGATACCGACAGCAATATTGCGAACCATTTCCTGTATATCAAGCTTAAACTGATTGAGAGGTCGCAAGGCCATATCTCGGCATAGATACATGGCATAAAAAAGAGAAACAACTCTACCAATTAAATCTGCATAGACCATAATCTTGAAGTCTCGAAAACCCACGAAAATAAAGACCAGTAAAAGCAGTAAATAGAGGAGTCGGTCTCCACTGACAACATAAGAACTTTCCTTTAGTCGATTAGTCATCTGCAAAACGTAAACAAAGAGAAAGCGCAGATTGGTGACCAACATGGTATAAACCAAAAGTATAAAAACAAACCGACTGCTCCCATCTCTAATAAAGACAGAAGTCCCTAAGAAAAATAAAATTCCAATCCCTGTCAAATAGATCAAAAGCATGAGAAACTGAGAGAAAAACTTTTCTTTATCCAGATCATCATACTCCAAACCACCGTAGCGAAGGTAGATTCCGTCCACCCAGCCTAGATGAACAAAACCGGCATAAGATAAATAAAAAATATAGAGTTGCCAGTATCCATACTCCTCTACACCCATAATCTTAGGCAAAATCAAGACAACCAGAGAAGAAACTATTACTGTCAGCAAATTGGACAAGACGACATAGGAAAAATTAGCTACTATTTTTTTAAATCCACCAGACAAATTTGCCCTCCTATTTCTTCCTATCTGCTGCCATGCTCTCAATCAAACGTAAAAACATGGTTTCTAAATCAGTATGAGCTTGCCAGCCCAAACTTTCAAGCTTGTCCGTATTGAGACGAATCTTAACTGTCGGATTATATCCTAGCTTTTCCACATCCTCTGCCAAATCAAAGACCAAATTCGATTCATTGCTACCGCTTAGTTCAATAACCATCTCCGCCATCTCACGAATGGAAATAGCCGTTTCTTTATTAGCGACATTATATGCTTGACCTGCTTGGCCTTTCAGCAGAATGTAAAAAATGGCTTCAATGGCATCTTTGGTATAGCAGTAGTTCCGAACAGTCTCCCCTTTAGTTCGGAGGATAATATCTCTCTTTTCAAGAACGGCACGTGCAAACTGCGCAAAAACTCTGTTGTCTTCATAGCTCACACCTGGGCCAAAAGTTTGTGACAAACGAGCCATTCTAACCGGCACCTGATACTGATGACAATAGCCTACACACAAGGACTCTGCCATGCGCTTGCTTTCCGAATAACTGCTACGGACACTGGTTGGATCCAAATAACCGTAATCTTTCTCGCTAATGCTGGAAGCATCAGGACTTGTCGTCCCATAGACTTCCAGAGAAGAGAGATAGACCATACTGCGAACCTGCTTATTTTTAGCCAGCTCTAGCAGTTTTTTCGTTCCATTTACTGCTAGATCAATCGTCTCCACAGGATGTTTAACGAAAAAAGAGGAGTCCGTCGCACTGGCTCCATGGATAATATAATCCAAATCCTCCTCTACCTGCCAATCTGACAGCAAGTCAGCATACACTAGCTGCAGATTCTCACTATGTAAAAAATCCTGAAATAGAGCTTCCGCTTTTTTCTGATTTCGTGCCAAGGCCACTACTCTGACATTGGCATCGTACAAATCATTTAAAGCCATTAAGGCGGAAATACAGTGTCTGCCTACAAGTCCGGTTGCTCCGGTTACCAAGACTGTAACATTGCTCAATTCTCTAAGAATAGGACTGACAGCAGCTAGGTCTTCCATATCCTTTTGTAAAATCGTATTATTTTCCATATCAACCAAAAATTTGTGCATTTTCACGCGCTTCGTAAATCGCTCTAAAGATATAAAAATCAGATGGAGTCGTAATTTTAATATTTTCGCTGCCCCCCATGACTGTATGCAGAGGGAGTCCAAAATAACGAGCCAGTGTCGCAGAATCTGTCATATCAAACTGATTCTCTGCCTGAGCTTTTAAATGCAGGGAGTGAATCTTCGAAAGCGCGAAGGTTTGAGGGGCGACAGCTGTCTGACAAGTGGAACGCTCGATAACCTGATTAATAACATCCGCCTCATCGACCTGAATGACCGTTTCGATAACCGGCTTAACCGTAATAGCTGCCCCATACTTTTTGGCTGCCTCAATATTTTTAGAAATGATTCCCCCGTCAATCAAGGGGCGAACACCATCATGAATCAAAACATAGTCGTCATCGTTCTTGTACTTTTCCCGTAAGACAGATAGACCATTAAAAATAGACATTTGGCCAGTCTCTCCACCAGGAACCACTTGACTGACTTTTTTTATATTGAATCTAGCTAATAAATCTCTGCAGTAGTCCAGCCAGCCGTCTACACAGACAACCACAATGTCCGATACTGCCGGATGGTCTTCAAAGTGCTCAATCGTATGAATAATAATAGGCTTACCGTGCAACTCTAAAAACTGCTTGGGTAAGGTCTTGGTATTCATGCGGCTGCCTGTGCCGCCTGCGAATATCAGAGCTGATGTCGTCATACCGATACTTTCCTTCCTCTCGTTGTAAATCGTACTCTACTCAGTAAATCAGCTGCCATATAAATCACAAAAGCATAGATAATCCGATTAATATGGGTTGTCAGCAATGACAGCAACGTTTCCTGAAAGAATGAAATGACCAAAGGATACGCAAATAAAGCGAAAACAATAACCTTTAGCGGGGTGAAATAGCGTTTTTTGATAGAATAGTAGAAACTTCCGTAAAAGAAGCCATATAAAAGCTGAAAGATAAGGACTGAAAAATAACCAAAATCCTTGATAAAGTAGTAATAAATGGTGTAAACATTGGTTTTATCGTCGTTAAAATGAACAACAGGCAGGAAAGGTGTCAACTCATGGCTAGACAGACCGAGGGATTTCAATGTTCCATAGATAGCAATAAGAGTATTTTCTCCAAAGACTTGATTATCGCTATAAAGAGTAGGATTTTTTAGATAATAGTCTAAAGCCTGAATGGGTGAACCCATATATTTAACCAAATTATCCAAAATTCCAAACTCTGCCTGACTATCCACTCGATTGAGAACAAAGGTTCCAACCGCCATGAATAAGACAAGGAATACAAAGCCAATTATCAGCAAAGAGCGAAAAAGCTTCACACCATACCTGCTGTCTTTCCACGAATAATACTTCGAGAAAAATAACATATACACAATAGCATAGCCTGCAACCAAGCCCAGCAACTCCGTACGTCCAGTAGACAAGAGAGAAATACCTAAAGAAATCAGACTAACCAGCAGTAACTTGCCCTTGTAAAAAATGCCATCTTTTCCTGAAAAAATAGACTCGCAGAAAAAGTAGAAGAAAACAATTCCTAAGGAAAAGTTAACCCGCAACAAATTGAGGCTAAGACGACTAAGAGAGAAATCATAATTTGTAGTCATATGCCGAGCCAATTCAATGGTTTTAAACAATCCTCCAGGTACCTGCTTGCTCTGCGCTGCCAAGTAAAGCAAATCGGAATAAATAAACCTGACCGCATAAGCCAAAAACAAGAGAACTAAAATAATGAAAAAATTACTCACCTTTATTTGACTAGGTTTGGCGTCCAACTTTCTCTCAGCAAACAAATTCGATGACAAGAGGACTCCCATTAAAAAAATGGCATTCCCAACAAAGATAACAGTGACCGTTATCAGAGAAAGTCCCTCTCCCCATTTGGATGAATAAAATGCAGTAAAAATGCTTGCTATCATCCATATTGCCAAGTATATAAAAGCCGGGTTAGCATAGTCTCTCCCTACTGTTTTGATTGTCAAAAACAATAGGAAAAGGCCACCCAAAATTAGTAAAAAAACCATTATCTTCCTTCTATTAATTCAACCCAATTATCTCTCAGTCTGACATGACGTTCTGTCTGTTCTTTTTTTTCAGGCGGTGTCATGTAATCACCATAGCGATTGGTCAGATACTTGTCCGCATCATTCGGTCCGTCGAACTCATAGCCTTCGAAGGAATACTTCTTAGCTGGATAGAAACTTTCATAGTCAATAGTCTCTCCCAAATAGCCTTTTACACCATAAGCAATGGTTATTTTTGAAGTCTTCTTATTAGACTGGATGAGTTTTTCCATCAACTTATACATATTAGCCGGCCCCATGATAAAAGAAGGGAAGCCTATCAGTCTTCTGATCCAAAGATTTTGTCTGAGTTCTTTGGATTCTTTAGCCATATAGGTCAGATGCGGAGTAAACTTCGTATAGCAGCGTGAGCTATTGTGTGACAAATCCAAGGCTCTGAACAGAAGACCCTTGAGCTTGCGAAGCATGTTATTCTCTGGGACAAAGTCAATTGGCAGCATATCAAGATAGAGATGTTTCTTTTTACTGAAACCTTCTCCCAAAACATCATAGTAGGTCAATGACTTGCTCTGCAGCTTTAGAACCTTAAAGACACTGTCTGTCGCATCCGCAGGAGAGATCAGCTCGAAGTCCTCGCTGTCTGCAAAGATTTCCTGCAGACGATTGTAGTCCTCTCGGAACATCACCAAGTCGATATCATCGTCCCAAGGGATATAGCCCCCATGTCGCAAAGAACCAATCAAGGTCCCTGCAACCATGTAGGAATGAATATGATGCCGACGACACTCTGCATCAAATTTTTTATACATTTGTAAATAGGCTTTTTGTAAAACCTTTAATTTATCATCCGTAATTTTCTGATACATGGGGCTGAAGCGTTCTCCCAAAGCCAACTCCCATTCAATCTTACTGGTTCCTCTCATTTTTCTTACCTCCCAAACTTTTTCAATAATCTCCTAGCAACTCCATTCAGTGAATAGGTGTATACCAAATCACTGATGAAATCTTTTATTGTTCGATACTCCCTTATTTGAAACATCAGGCCCAAAGCCCAAAATGGATTTCTAGACTGTAATAATTTCAGTCTAAGATTGGTCAAGGCCAAAGCCCTAGCAAGCTTGCGATGATCCGCCTCAGAAATCTGTCGCTCCTCTGCGATTTTTTTCACGGACTCATAGCGACTGATGACCTTCTGTAAATAGTTAATCCTAGATAACCTTGTTTTATTAAAACTGAGCGACGACGCAGACTGGGTTACATTCGCCTGATGAATGCGATGCTGATCTAGAAGCTTGTCCAAGCAAACAACTTTTCCATACAATGGAGCCAGCATACCAAATAAAACATCATGATAGTCAAATCCAGGATAATCCGTATACTGCTGCTGCAAAATATCTGTCAGTACCGACTTTCTAAAAGCTGTCTGATAACCTGACGGCCAATTTTTCAGAAGCCAAGCTAGATTTCTTTCTCGACATTCTCCTGAAACCTTGGGCTCTTTGATGACCTGACCATTTTGATCAATCAAGTAAGACTGGCCATACACCATAGCAACGTCTGTTTCTAACAGTACTTTCTGCAAGGCAGCTGTTTTATCAGGCAGCCATTTATCATCCTGATCAGCGAAAAAAACAATATCGTGCTCAGCCAAACTCGCTAATTTTATAAAAGTTCGATAATGACCTAAATTTTCCTGATTTTCAATCAGCTGCCAATCCGTCAGTTGATGCTTGGTGATGTAGTCCCTGATTAGCGCCACTGTCTGATCTGTCGAACAGTCATCACAGATAATGACCTGATCAGGCTTCAGCTTTTGAGTGCGGATAGAGTCTAGTTGCTCCAAAATAAACTCCGCCCCATTATAGGTCGCCATCACGACAGAAATCATTTCTCCCTCCTTCCTAAACTTTTCATCCTATATCGCTTTCTCCCTATCTAAGCTAGACTGCTCTGTCTGTAAAGCCATTACTTTCTTCTAAGCAGATACTTATAAATGAACGCTTTTATCCAAATAGGCGTTCCCACAAAAGCACGAATCATCAACATATTTTGATAATATTGCCCTCGGTTCAACATACTATGTGACAGCAAAAAAGTATTGACTACTTTCCAGCTGGCAATCTGCTCTGTCTGGCTTCTTCTTGTATGCATGCCGTTTCCGACACGAGCATAAACCAAGACCTGATTAAGATTGGCGAAACGACAGCCCTGAGCAGCCATTCTCGCCCAAAGATAATAGTCTTCCACTAAAGGCAAGGGCTTGTAATTGCCTGCTTTTAAAACAGATGATTTCTTGAAAAATACCGTCATGTGACAGAAAGGATTTCTCCGCTGCAACCTTTTGATAATCTCTTCATGGGAAAGCGGCATTTGTTTCTCTGCCACTATTTGATCTGGTTCCGAATCAAATTCTATGATATTTCCCCCCAGAACATCTAACTGCGGATGCTGCTCAATATAGTCCACTTGTTGTTGAAAACGGTCCGGTGTCGCAATGTCATCTGTATCCATTCTAGCAATCCAGTCATAAGAACAAGCCTCAACTCCCTGATGCAAAGCTTCTCCCAATCCGACATTTTCCTTTAAAGGTAGAACTTTCATCTCTGGAAATGTTTCCTTGAAATCTTGAATCATCTGATAAAGCTCTTCTGTCAGCGGCCCATCCTCTACAAGGACAAGCTCATCTGGCTTGCGGCTTTGCTCTATAAGAACGCTATTTAGACTCTTTCTTAAGAAATCTGGATTCTCCTTCTGATAGACAGACATCAATACCGAAAATTTCACTAACAATCCCCCCATTCATCCTAAACTAGTTTCCCTTCTCCGTCTTCTCAATAGACCTCCTAAAATTTGCCACCTGATAAGACTGAGGATAGCCAGACATCTCTTTTTCATAAGTTAAATCTGAAAACAGCTTATTCAGAGTCGAAACATAGCGGGACAGTCCTTTTAAAATCCAGTTAAATGCAGGCAGCAAGACTACTCTCTGACCATGAGTCCTTTTTATTTCTCTGACTAGCTGAGAGGTATTGACATAGTCCTGATTTTGAGGATAGAAGACACCGCTGTCTTGATTCTGAACAATCAGTCTGATAAACTCACAAAGGTTTTCAATATAAATCATACTACGTTCGTTCTGGACCAAAGGGAAGACTGGTAGCTTCTGAGCCAACTTTGACAGTCGCTTATAATTTCCCTTAGCTTGATGACCATAAACCATAGGCGGCCGTAAAACTGCCAATTTGAAATCTTCACTCTCCAATTCCGCCAGAAGTTGCTCAGCAGCTAGTTTGCTTTTGCCATAAAAAGAATCAGGACGCTCTTGTGTCTCCTTTGTGATAACACAGTCTCCCAAAACTTCGCCATAGACGCTCATGCTGCTCATAAAGATAAACTGTTTGACACCTTCGCCTTTAGCCTTTTGAGCCAATTCATAAGGTAGCTGAGTATTGACTTGATTATATACCGATTCCATCTCTTTTGATGGGTTGGAGATATGGACAATCGCCGCCAAATGCAAAATTACATCAAAAGACGAAAAATCTTTCTCCTTCCAGGCTTCTCCGCGGACGTCCAACTCATCAACCTGAACATCCTCCCGTGAAGAAACATACCTCTTAAAGCTCCGGCCAATATAGCTACCCTCTCCCGTAATTAATATTCTTTTCATCAGCCTTTAATCTTTCTTTTCCATATTTCCCATGCCGCCTTCGAGAACGCCTTCGCTCTTGGCCACACTCTTAATGGTGCCAAAGAAACAGCGGACATCCAATAAAAAAGATAGATACTGGACGTAGTAGCCATCCAATTCCGCTTTCTTGGCAATCGGCAACTCATCTCGCCCGTGAATCTGAGCCCATCCCGTCAGACCTGGTAAAACATCATTTGCTCCATAGCGGTCTCGCTCTTCAATCAAATCATACTGATTCCAAAGAGCCGGTCTTGGACCTATGATACTCATATCACCAACAAAAATATTCCAAATCTGAGGCAACTCATCCAGAGATGTCTTCCTAAGAAACTTCCCAACTTTTGTAATCCATTGCTCAGGATTTTCAAGTAAATGAGTTGGGGTATCTTTAGGTGTGTCAATTCGCATCGTTCTAAATTTCAAAATATAGAAGTGTTTCTTATGCAGACCGACCCGCTTCTGTTTGAACAAAACTGGTCCTTTTGAATCCAATTTAATAGCGAGTACTAGAAGCAGAAAAAACGGTGATAAGGCAATCATTCCTAAGAATGACAAGACTATATCCAATGTTCGTTTAAAAAATTTATACATGATTATCCTAAAAACTTATTGCTGTGCAAACTTTACCAAGCTGTCCTTGAGGTCATTTGCACCAAGAGACAGAAGAGAGTCCACATAGGAATCCACCTCTGTCTTGGGCAACGACTGAACATTCCCTACAAAAATCTTTTCATAGACTTGATCATTGACCTTTTCCTTGGCAGACAAGAGCTCTTCATAAAGCTTTTCACCCGGTCGAATGCCTGCTTCCTGAATCTGAATCTCCTCTTCAGTATGACCACTGAGTGTGATCATCTTTTTAGCCAAGTCCAAAATTTTCACAGGCTCGCCCATATCCAAGACAAAAACCTCTCCCCCTTGCATCAAGGCCCCAGCCTGAATCACCAAGCGGCTGGCTTCTGGTATCGTCATGAAATAGCGTGTCATTCGAAAGTCCGTCACGGTGATTGGACCTCCCTTGGCAATCTGCTCCTTGAACAAAGGAACAACACTACCTCGGCTGCCCAAAACATTCCCAAAGCGGACAGCTGAGAAAAGAGTCTTTCCTTCTTCATTTAAACTGGTTACGACCATTTCTGCTACACGCTTAGTTGCCCCCATAACATTAGGCGGGTTGACCGCCTTATCTGTAGAAATCATGACAAATTTCGCGACACCAGCTGCCTTTGCTGCTTCTGCTACATTTCGTGTACCATAGATATTGTTTTTGACCGCTTCTGTCGGATTGTACTCCATCAAAGGAACATGCTTATGAGCTGCTGCATGATACACTCGATCAGGACGATAGGTTTCCATAATATGGAAAATCCTCTCTCTATCTTGAATATCTGCAATGATTGGAATCAACTCAATGTCATCTTTATATCGGCTTGACAGCTCCTTATGAATCAAATAAATGGAATTTTCTCCATGACCTAGAAGCAGGAGCCTAGCTGGGCAGAATTGAGCAATCTGACGGCAAAGTTCCGAGCCGATAGAACCACCAGCCCCTGTAACAAGCACTGTCTTACATTTAATATTGGACTTCAAACTTTGCTGATCCAGCTTAACTTCTTTACGCCCTAACAGATCTGCAATATCAATTTCCTGAAGTTTGCTGACAGATAGTTTCCCCGTAATCACCTGTTCATACTTAGGCATGGCATTGACCTTGACCTCCGTTTGTTGGCAATACTCTACGATTCGCTCGTAATCATCCGGAGCCAATGAAGGAATGGCAATGACAATTTGTTCGACTTCATAATTTCCCACAATTTCAGGTATCTGCTCGGTTGTTCCTACAACTTTTACTCCATGAAGATAGGTATTTTGCTTATTCTTATCGTCATCTACAATCGCGACTATCTTTAAATCTTTTGATTTTTGCTGGGCTGTCTTGATAAAAAGACTAGCACCATCCCCTGAACCAACAACAAGGGTTTTCGTCCCATCTACTTTCTTTCCCAGTAAGGCTGACGGGTGCTGCACGAATTCATGAATCTCCCGCCAAGTCAGCCTTGAAGCAATAACCAACAAAAAAGATAGCAGCATAGAAAGGACGATATATCTACTGTTTGTGGATTCGTAAAAAATTTTCTCTGCAATGTATACAATTGAGTAAGCTCCTAAAATTGAGCCCCCCACTCGAAACATTGTTTTGTAATCTGTATACCTTGTAATGGTAGAAAAGACATTCGACAGTGTTGCAAATGTCAAATACAATACAATAATCCCCATTAAAATAGAGACAAAAGATAAATCCGTTATCCCGACATATTTTGCTAAGAAGAATTTTGAAATCCCCTGACTTATACTGAGCAAAATAATATCAACAATAATTAAGATGACTCTTTTTCTCGCTCTTGTCATGTTCCTAATCTCCCAATTATCCTAAAACTCTTTAATCCCTATTATTTCCCATAATTGCCATAGCTGCCATATCCCCCATAAGTTCCGTAGGCACCATAGCGTTCCAAATCAATGTTATATTTATTGAGGACAACACCCAAAAAAGAAGTTCCCGTTTGTTCCAACTGCTCTTTAGCCTTCATGACTGCTTTTCGTTTGATACGGCCTGCTTGTGTCACCAAGAAGCTAGCATCGCATTTCTGAGCGATGATAGCCGCATCAATGACCAGACCAATCGGTGAAGTATCCACAATGATATAGTCATAACGAACACGTAAATCAGTCAAAAGCGCATCAAACTGCTTGCTTTGCAAAAGCCCCGTCGGATTAGGTGATACTGGACCAGATAAGATCACATCCAGGTTGTCCAGATCTGTATCGTTGATGACTTCATGCAGGGCAGCCTGTCCTGACAGATAGTCCGTCAGTCCTGATACTTTTCTCTGACTGCTAAACACACCTGACATGACTGAGTTGCGGATATCCGCATCGATCATCAAGGTCTTGTGACCAGCTCTGGCAAAGGCGGCTGCGAGGTTCACTGAGGTTGTAGACTTTCCTTCATTTGCCGTCACCGAGCTTATTTCGACCATTTTGATATTGGCGCCACTCAGCTGTACATTAGTACTTAGAGCATTGTAGTATTCCTCGGTTAGTTTGACAAGGTTCCTTTTTTTCCTAACTAATTCTAAGGTTGCCATTTTCTCTCCCTTACATTCTGTTCATATCTGGGATAACGCCCAATAACGTCAAGCCCATGACTTCTTCAATGTCCTCTGGCTTTTTCACCCGATCATCCAGGATTTCTACAGCGATGATAAAGATCGACATCAGGACACTGCCCCCTAAAAATCCTAAGATAACATTACGCCGAATATTTGGTGAAGAAGGCTCTGCTGGGACTGTTGCTTCTTCCAAAGTTGTCACATCAGAAACTTTTGTCACCTCGATGATTTTCTCAGCGGCGATATTACGAAAGGCATTGGCAATGCGAGCCGCTTCCTCTGGATTGTCATCCTTAACTGTAATCGAAACGATACGAGTATCCGCCGGAACGGAAACGGTGATGTGACGCGTCAGCTCTCTTGGTGACGTTTGCAGTTTCAACTCACTAATTGCCTGTGACAGAACCGCCTGTGACAGAATGATTTCCTTAAAGTCCTTAACGAGGTATGAACCCGCCTGCAGGTCCTGATTGGTCAAAGCTGCCTGCGTCTCGTTCTGACGGCTAACCACATAGATGCGTGTGGTGCTCTGATACATTTTCTTAGCAATAAAGACGCTGTAGCCAAAAGCCAGCAAAGAAAAGAGCACCGCTCCCAATACGATGGTAAATTTCTTCAGCCATAAGGCTCTCAGCAAGGACAGAATATCGATTTCTACGATTTGCTTTTCTTGTTTTTCCATTTTTCCCCTAAATCAATTCATTTTTCAATAATAATGCTTGGTTGCCGCCAAAGAGGGCTTCTGCCCGGCGGGAACCGTATTTCTTAGCAACGATGTCAAAGGCCTCCTTCATAAAGGGCGGTCTCTGGCTTAGATTGTGCATGTCGCTGGCAACAAAGTGGACCAAGTCCTTCTCCAAAAAGAACTGAGCCCGTTTTTTCATAAATTTATGCGAGTCTCTAAGCAACTTAGGCTTCAGAACACTGGAGCTGTTAATTTGAGTATAGCAGCCCATATTAATGAGTTCCTGCACCTTCTTTTCATCATTTTCCAAGCAGTGATAGCGCTCAATATGAGCCACGACCGGTGTTAGACCAAGCCGCAGAATCTGAGCCAAGCCTTTATGGATGTCCTTATAAGGAGTCGCCATGCTAAACTCAATCAGCACATAGCGTGTACCAGCTAGACTGGGGAAAATCCCCTTTTCCAACTTATCCGCCACATCGCTGGTGTAGTAAACCTCTGCCCCATAGAGAACCGTCAAGTCAGGCGCTACAAGCTCTGCCAGTTCTTTTACCATTTTAAAGTTAGCTCTAATGGTCTCCTCAGGCGTTTCAAACATGCCCTTTCTGCGATGAGAGGTAGAGATAATAGTCCGAACTCCCTGTCGATAACTTTCTTCCAGCAGTTTTTTGGAATCCTCAAAATTCTTAGGGCCATCGTCCACATCAAAGATAATATGAGAATGGATATCAATCATGGTGTTTTCCCTTCCATTACCTGCTGAATCGCTGCCTTAGCATTATCAAGGCTTTCCGGTTGGATTTCCATCATGTAGAGATTGGAATCTGGCATAGCATAGGATGGTAGATCCATACGACCGTTTCCGCTGATGGCTTGTGACTGAACTTGATAGCTTCCACCTGACTCCAGCTGGGTATTGACCAGATTCATAAGAACAGGCAACTCCATATTGGTCTGGATAGAATCTTGCAAGCCGGAAATAATCTCGTTGTAGTTCTTCAAAGCACTAGTTGAAGTCAGCTTTTTAATGACTGCTTCGATAACTTTTTCTTGATTTTTTCCGCGGTCATTGTCGCCCCCCTGAAGAGAGTAACGCTCGCGAACAAAGCCTAGTGCCTGATCTGAGTTCATATGAACTTTCCCTACTGGGAAATGATGATTACCATGTCGGCTGGTAAATTCTTGGTCATTTTCAACATCAATCCCTCCCAGCAGATCTACCAGCTTGAGGAAAGAAGTGAAGTTCAGACGAATATAGTAGTCAATGCGAATGCCGTAAAGATTTTCTAGCGTGTGGACAGAAGCATCTACTCCGTAAATCCCTGCATGGGTCAGCTTGTCCATCTGCCCAGCTCCTCCATCTGCAATCGCCACATAAGAATCACGAGGAGTTGTCGTCAAGAGGACTTTCTTGGTCTTGCGATTAACCGTCATGATGATATTGACATCTGAGCGAGAGACAGATGAGATAGACCCATAAGTATCAATACCGCTGACATAGATATTGAAGACATCCGCATCAGCAGCATCGTTGCGTTTGCCGGTCTCTACTTGACGAGTAATTTTATAAGTATAAATTTTTTTTATCTTTGAAGCATAGTCAGCATCGTGAGAAGCCAGCATATCTCCAAATGAGCTGTTGAGGGCAATGGCCTCAGTCTCTTGATTGATGAGGGCCTTGTAAGCTGCGATATAAGACGTGCTGTTTTCCACTGTGAGTTCTGTCTTTTTAGTCTTCTTGATGTGCTCCAGAAGAGCTGTCACATTGTCCTTATCCCCATTTTCAGTCGGAGCTGTCAGCTTCTTCAGTTGAGTTACATCTGATTTATCGCTGTCTGTCCGGACATAAACGGCCATTTCAATTTCAGAGTAATTTGAAGTGGAGTTCACACCTCTAGATAAGTCCATCAGCTCCTTGACCCCGTACATGGCTCCTGAAGATACCAGCAAAGTCACAAGCAAAAGTAAGGTTGTCAGAACTTTGAACTTATTTTTCCATACAAAGAAGGCTGCCAGTAAAATAACAGCCGCCAAAAGAGCAGACAAAATAAGGTTCAGGTGATGAAACGCCAGAACATTATTTTTAAATATAGAAAAAACAAGCAAACCTGAAACCAAGCTTACCAATGTCAGTAAAGCTGCATTAAAGAGCCTAAGCTTCTTCCCCTTTTTAGAAGCAGGCACATTTCTCCTATGTTGATTCATAATTCTCCCTTTTTCTCCCCTGAGATATAAATACATTTTATTATATCATAAATGCATTATGATACACTAAAATATTTAAAAATATTTTAGTTTTTTCCAAAATTTGTTGACAAAAAAGGACAGTCTGTATTAATTTTCGGTAAATTCTTTCTTTCTTCTCGAAAAACCGATATTTTATACTGTTTTTGACAACAGAAAAAGAGGTAAAACCTCTTTTATATCAGTATTTTACTTAGTTTTTAAAGCATCTTATCCCTGTCAACTTGCTCATAGGCTTGGAGACCATCATTTAGCTTGTCCCAGATGACTACCTGACCTGACCGAAGGGACTTCTGCACATCAATGATGCGTTGATTAGAAGAACCACGGAACTGCAGCATGAGATTCTTCTTGGTAAGGTCAAAACGGCCGTCCACTAGAATGTCAATCAAACTCAGCAGCTCCAGCTTATCCTCCGTTTCCAGCATCATCTCCTCCCAGGTGTAGCCCGTCCAGGACCAGATATCCTTGTCTGGAAGCTCTCTCCGAATCCGCTTGACCAAGGGCAGGAGAATGCCTGTATTGAGAAAAGGCTCGCCGCCTAGGAGGGTCAGCCCCTGCACATAGGGTTCCGCCAAGTCTTTCATAATCTGCTCCTCCAACTCTTGGGTATAGGGAATGCCAGCATTGAAAGACCAAGTTGCTGCATTATAGCAGCCCTCACAGTGAAACATACAACCACTGACATAAAGGGAGTTGCGGACGCCTTCGCCATCTACAAAGTTAAAGGCCTTATAGTCAATGATTCGCCCCTTGCTCAGCTCCTCACTTTTCCATTCTTGAGGTTTGGGATTGTTCATCTTCATCCTCCAAATCAATCCAGTAGCGCTGACTTCTGTCGATTGTATTTTCGTAAACACCGCCAGCAGAGAGAATGGTGCGACGGCTGGCTTCGTTATCTTCATCGCAGGTAATCAGCACTCGTTCTAATCCTTGCTTTCGAGCCTCTGCTAGTCCTAGCTCTAGCTGCAACTTAGCCAAGCCCTTCCTGCGCTGACTGGGCCGGATAGAATAGCCTATATGGCCGCCCTCCACAAATAATTTGTCATTTAAGGACAAGCGCAGGGCTAAAAAACCCAGAGGCAAGCCGGTCTCATCAAAGGATAAGAATTTGATTGCAGGAACCCAGCCTGCTGGCAAATTGGCAACATCTTCCTGCCGTCTCACCATTTGTAACCAATCCTCATAATCCTTTGCTCGTTTCCAAGTAGAACCCATGCCACCGTGCATATAGGATTTTGCAGCATCGAACTCCGCAATCATCTCTAAAATCGCACCTTTATCTCCCAAAGTTGGTCTTCTTAGCTCCATATTCCCTCCTTAATCGACATCAATCCAATAACGCTCTTTCCCGCCTCGAATATCCTCTAAAGCTCCGCCATTAGCCAGGATCACTGCTCGGCTGGCAGCATTGTCACTATCGCAAGTCACTAGGACTCGTTTTATATTTTTACTTTTGGCTACTTGCAAGCCTTGTCGCAGCTGCTCTTTGGCCAATCCTTTCCCACGCGCAGACGGACGGATACTATAGCCGATATGCCCGCCTTCTTGAAGCAAATGGTCATTGAGCCGCAAGCGCAGATTGAGAAAGCCCACAGCCTGACCATCCGCAGCAAAAGAGATTAGTTGGATGTAAGGCACAAACCCTTGCGGCAAGCCTAGACCTGCCTCAGCTAGCTGAATAGTCTCCAGCCAGTCCTCGTAGACAAAATCCGCTCCGCCAAAGAAGCCATCCTGTCGGCTACCAGCCGCTTCAAAGTCAGCCAGCATCTCTAAAATCTTTTCCTTGTCTCCTAGTTCCGGTCGTCTCAGCTCCATAGTACCTCCTGATACGAAGAGAGTGAGGCCGCCTTGCGCCCCACTCTGACTTCTATTGTTTCTTGTTCTTTTCTAAAAATTGCTGACGCAGTTTGGCTAATCGTTCTTTTTTGCTGCTGCCGCCCTGCGAATGTTTTTCATGGAAACGCTGCACCTGAGCCTTTCCTTTGTCATCCAATTGATACTTTCCCATCTTAATTTCCTTCGTACTTAATAGTCGAGCCATTCATGTGCTTGACCCGAGCTGATATTTCCTTGTGTCGGCCGTTAACCATCGGACGGGCTTGCGGATTTCCTAAGTAACCGCAGGTCCGCTTGACTACATCGACCGTCTTGGGGTCGCTGTTGCCGCAGTTTGGACAGGTGAAGCCCCGCTCGGTCGGCGTGAAGTCTCCCTCAAAGTTACACTTGTAACAGCGGTCAATCGGCGTATTGGTTCCCAGATAGCCAACCCGGTCATAGGCATAGTCCCAAACAGCTTCCAGTGCCTTGGGATTTTGCTGCAGCACAGGATATTCACAGTAATGGATAAAGCCGCCTGAGGCTCCTACTTCAGGATAAATCTTCTCAAAGTCCAGTTTCTCAAAAGGCGTTGGATTCTTGCGCACATCGTAGTGGAAAGAATTAGTATAGTATTCCTTGTCAGTAATATCCGGAACGACCCCAAACTTCTCTGTATCCAAGCGACAGAAACGGTCGGTCAGACTTTCAGATGGCGTCGAGTAAACAGAGAAATGATAGTCATACTGCTCGGACCATTCTTCCACCCGACGCTTCATATCTTTGACAATGGCAACTGTAAAGTCCTTGGCTTCAGGATTGGTCTCCCAATTACCGCCATAAAAGACTGCTGCCACTTCATACAGACCGATATAACCTAGGGAAACCGTCGCACGACGGTGAGTAAAGAGCTGGTCTACTTGATCATACTTGCCCAAGCGTTGGCCAAAAGCCCCATACTGATAAAGAATCGGTGCATTAGCAGGACTGGCTTCTTTGGTCCGCTCCACTCGGTAGACCAAAGCATCTTCAGCGATATTCATCCGCTCGTTAAAGAGTTCCCAGAATTTATCCAAATCCCCCTCGGATTCAAGCGCAATCCGTGGCAGATTGACAGTAACAACTCCTAGATTCATACGGCCGGAATTAACTTCCTGACCATTTTCATCCTTCCAGCCTTGCAGGAAAGAACGACAGCCCATCGGCACCTTGAACGATCCAGTTAAGTCGATAATCTTGTCATAGGAAAGGACATCTGGATACATACGCTTAGTGGCACACTCCAGAGCCAGTTCTTTAATGTCATAGTTAGGCGTTCCTGGCTCAAGATTAAGCCCACGCTTAAGGGTGAAAATCAGCTTAGGGAAAATTGCTGTGCGGTGCTCGCTTCCCAGTCCCTTGATACGGATATTGAGAATAGCCTTCTGAATTTCCCGCTCAAAACGATTGGTCCCCAGACCAAAGCCCAGCGAAGTAAAAGGAGTCTGACCGTTAGAAGTAAAGAGAGTATTAATCTCATACTCCAGCGACTGCATGGCATCGTAGATATCCTTCTTGGTCTTCGCCCAGGCGTACTCTTCCCGCTTATCCGGCAAAACCCACTGCTCTGCATCCTTGAGATGCTTTTGATAATTAAGCTCAGCATAGGGCGCCAAGACTTCATCAATCCGGTCGGCCGAACAACCGCCATACTGGCTGGAAGCTACATTGGCAATGATTTGCGAGATCTGCGCTGTCGCAGTCTGAATAGACTTGGGACTCTCTACTTCTGCATTGCCAATCTTGAAGCCGTTTTTCAGCATGCCGTCAAAGTCAATCAAACAGCAGTTCGTCATTGGCGTATAAGGGCTGTAGTCCAAGTCATGGTAGTGGATATCGCCCTTTTGGTGGGCATTGGCCACATGAGGCGGCAGCATCTTAAGCCCAATGGACTTGCCGACAATCCCTGCGGTCAAATCCCGTTGGGTATTGAAAACATCGCTGTCCTTATTGGCATTCTCGTTGACTACCGTGCGGTCTTTGTTGAGGAGCTTGTCAATGGTAAAGTTGATATCTGTCGCTTTTGAGCGCTCAAAATCCCTTTGGGTGCGGTAAGTGATGTAGTTCTCCGCAATGGCATATTCCTTGGCATTCAAAAGCTCATGCTCAACGATGTTCTGAATCTCATAGATTTTGACATACTTAGCGAAGCGACTGCTGATTTCTGCCACAATACGGTCTGTGATAGCTTCTAGCTTGGCTTCCAGCATCGGATTCAGCGGACCAACTTCTTGAGCCGCCCGCACCATAGCCTTATAGATCTTGGACACATCAAAAGTCACCCTACGGCCGTCCCGCTTCTCCACATAAATCGCTGGAGCAGTTTCAAACTTCTCTTCCCTTAAAATCATCACGAACACATCCTTTTCTCTGCCCTTAGGACAAATCAAGTCTCTTTAAACCTATCGCTTGCTAAGAAATTTCCAAGAAATCTCCGACAGCAGTTCATCCAAAGAACAGTATTTTATCAATAAGTTGATACAAGACTCATTATAGCACGTTAAAAATAAAAATCAATATGTTGTGGCAAAAAAGTTATTTTTTCTTTTTATACACAACATATTGATTTTACTACTTAAGTTGATAAAGCTTGAAATGGTCGAGTTTGAGGTCAGCTTCCTTGTAATTTTGGGAAATTAGCTGCTTCACATCTGACAGCAATTTGACATCATTGTTAACCAAGATATACTTGGGCTGGCTGTTTTCAAGTCTATTCTGAAGACCCAAACGATTTTCAGCCGTTCCCACATACAAAGTTGGAGACAAGAGAGAGACAGCTGATAGGCGGCTGCTCTTCTGATACAGACTAGCCGAGGTGTCCCAGGCATAGATAGTATCCCCATCCTTGGTCTTTTCCTTAATGTACTGAGCTGCCTCACTTCTTTCAGCAGAGACACCGCTGGAAAGGATATACTCATTCACCAAAGGATAGCCAATCAGATAGAAAATGGCTACGAGCGGCAGAAAGAACTGGCCTGAGAGATAGGAAGTCCACATCGTAGGACGACGGCGATCCCGGCGATGACGCCCTGGTGCCTGCTGCTTGCCTTTATTGAACCACAAAGCAAAAAGAATCATGGCAAAAGGTAGGGCAGGAAGCAGTTGATAACTGCCCTGATCTGGCAGGATAAAAGCCGCAAAGACAGTAATGAAGAGCCCTAGCAGACCGATAAAGCGCAAGACGCGCAGGCTGGTTGCTTGCCCCTTTTCTCTTGAAAAGAGATTGACACCCAAAGCAGAAATGAAGCCTAGACCGACTGTCAGCAAGCCATAATAAACCAAATTAGAAAGGCTATGACTGCCAATCAAGCTGATGGAATCCCAAGCATAGGTCACCTGACTGATAGCCTGGCCAAAGGTTTGATTGGCAACAGTAAAGTAGCCGATAGGATAAAAAATCACTGAGAAGCCAAAGAGACCAGCTAAAAGCTGATAGAAGCCTCGAGCCGCACGCTTGGCTGCGATATTGTAGACCAAAAGCACCAGAGCAGTCAAAGAATAGAAGACTAGGCTGGAAACCGGATCAATCATAAAAGCAAAAGCTCCAAAAGCTCCATATAGAATGAACTTTTCATCCTTGATTGAATCCTGCAAATAGCGCACCAAAAAAGATAGATTCCAAAAAATAAAGGGCAGAACAAAAATACTAGAGTAAAGACCGCCAAATCCAAGGGCAAAGACTAGCAGGTAAAAGAGCAGTAAGAGGCTTCGCGATAAATCCTGTTTAGGCTGTAAGAGCACCAAGGTCTTGTGCAGGAAAAGTCCGGCCAGCCACAGAGCCAGCGTCTGAAAGACCATCCACAAAAGCTGGCCAAAAGCCAGACTGCTGGTCCAAGCCATCAGATAGTAAAGCAGGCCACTAGTTCCATATATTTGCGAATAAGGCACCTGCCCCTGAGTCATGGCCCAGCCGGCATAGAGATTCTGACTTTGTAAATTCGTTGCTAGATTGGTCAAAAAAGGATTGACCACACTCAGCAAGCTGATAGCCAAACTGCATAAGAGGGTCAAAAAATAGGGCGTAGACTCTGGCTTACTGAATTTTTGCTCAGACCTTTCAGCCCTGGTCAGCTGCTCTTCTGAAACTTCTAAAACTTTTTCTTCCGTTGTATCATGCATATAAAATATTCTCCTTGATAACAGTCCCATCTAGTATATCAAATTCCTGTCCTCCTGTCAGCTTTCTCTTGACCCTTCTTCTGAGCATTATAGCTTCTAGCCAGCTCCTCCAATTCCCGAAAACAGCGATATTCTCTCGTTTCATAAGCAAGCGACTGACTGGAAATTTTCTCCATTATCATCTTAAAAAATTCCTTTATTTTTTACATTCGTAAAAACAGAGCAAAAATCCATCCTCATATATAAGCAAAAATGACAAAAACACCTCTCAGCACGAACCGCAAAAAATCTGAGACTTCTGCCTCAGACTTTCTGTATATTTCTTCAGAACTTATTCACCTCTGGCATTAGAGCATAGGAGCAAAGAGCTGCATGATTTCTTTGATAAAACGACGATACCAACTGCTATCAAGATTTTCAGGAAGAATTTCCTCAGAAGCCTCAAAAATGGCTTCAAAATCTTCCTTGATAGCTGGGATACTATCCGTATGGTACATCAGGACTGCATTTTCATAGTGGTGCACCAGACTACGGTAGTCAAAATTAATCGTCCCTACCACGGCAAATTCATCATCAGCCACCACGTTCTTACTGTGGATAAACCCTGGCGTGTACTCAAAGATCTTAACCCCCGCTTCCATCAGATCCGGATAGGCTCCGCGGGTAACAATCTGAATCAGCTTCTTATCCGGAATGAAAGGAGTCACGATGCGGACATCCACTCCCCGCATAGCAGCATTCTTAATATCCTCCGTCAGGTCGTAGTCAATGATCAGATAAGGCGTGGTAATGTAGACATAGTCCGTAGCCTGACTGATGATATTTTGATAGACTGTTTTGCCAACCTGACCCTTATAAATAGGCTTAGGCCCGCTGCCATAGGGAACGTAAAGCCCTTTGCCTTCAACAGCTTTATTCTCCAGATGGTACTTGTCAAAGTCTGTGATTTCCCCGCGGTTGATGTACCAGTTCATGAGAAAGAGCCGCGTCAGAGCCTTGACTGCCCGACCTTCCAAGCGCACACCGCCATCTTTCCAGTGGCCAAAACGGACGATATGATTGATATACTCGTCAGCCAGATTGATGCCGCCAGTGTAGCCGACCTGACCGTCAATGACCAAAATCTTGCGGTGGTCACGGTTGTTATAGGATACCGTCATACGCGGAATCACCTTGTTAAACTTATAAGCCTCAATGCCCATCTTGCGCAGCTTACGCGTATAATCACCAGGCAAAGTGGCCATGCAGCCAATATCATCATAGAGCAGCTTGACTTCAACGCCCTGCGAAGCTTTTTCGACCAAGATTTCCAGAACACTGTCCCACATCAGCCCTTCATCGATGATATAAAATTCCAGAAAAATGAATTTCTCAGCAGCCCGCAGATCAGCCAGCATGGACTCAAACATCTCCTCACCGATGGGAAAATAGCGAGAAGCTGTACCGTCATAGACATCCGCATTATTGTCCATACTCAGCAGTGATTTGATAATACCGTAGGCCGACTTGTTTTCCTTTTTCAGCTGAACACGGAGTTCATAGCTGTTGTCCTCGCGAAATTTCATGGAGTCCATATTTTCCAGCTGAATCATTTCCTTTTTAGACAACCGTCGCTCACCAAACATCAGATAGAGCAGGAAGCCAAATACGGGTACCACAGCAATCAGGAGCCAAGTCACCTTGCTCTCAGGCGGCATATTGCGGTTGACAATCGCTAAAATAGTCCCAATATACAGGAAAACAATCATCGCCACTGACAGCCAGTTGGGTGCAATCTCATTAAAATAGAAGAACGCAACAAAGACAAAGGCTAGCTCCAGCAGCATAATAATGATACTAAAACCGTATTTTGACATTAATAAGCGGAATTTCCTGAAAGTCATACACTCTCCTATCTCATTGCATATATTCTAGTATATCAGTAAAGCTGTCTTAAAACAACGTTTATATCAATGCAAATCGTATCAAGACAGGGCTCTTTCATCATTGTTTCGTAAAGACCAGTGTGTCATCATCATAAGGCTCTTGGGAAAGATCCTCAATTGTCAGCTGATTGCCCTCAATGCGATAGCGCTTGACATCATCTCCAATGACCATAGTCTGGTTGGTAGCATCAATCTGAACCTGTTCAATTTCCTGCTCACCATCTGGCTCGACTTTTGTCAGCTGGCCAGTAGTTCCTGAAATCTGCAAGGTCAGCTGATCGCCTTCATGACTTGTCTGGTAGCTGCCATCCAGCTCGCCATTGGCTACTTGCTCGGAAGAGGATGCAGAAGCAGATGAGCTGCTATTGGCCGCACTAGACGTGCTAGCCACTGACGAAGACTCTGCTGGCTTGCTGGAAGCGACTGACTGAGACTGAGAGGAAGGTGCCGTCTGGTTCTGATTAGAACCGCAAGCTGCCAAGGCTAAAACAGCCGCAGCAGTTAGACCCGAAAAAATTAACTTTTTAGAAATTGCCATAGTGTTCTCCTTTTTCTTCTGTCTTTATTGTACCAAAGCGAGACTCTGGCGGTCAATTTATAAACTTGTCAAATAAGCTCTGACTTCCGCAATAAAATAGAGAGAGCCCGTAATGAAAAGCAGCTGATTATCGTTTTGCCTCTCCTGAAAATTCTGAATAAGCTGCCGAGAATCCTCTATGTATAAGAAGCCTTCCGCTTCAGATTGACCAAGGGAATCTCCATCAGAAAAGGAAGTAACTGTCAACTGAACATCTGGCAGAGCCTCTCGCAGATAAGCCAGCATAGTGCTGTAGTCCTTACGCTTGAGAGCACCGAAAAGAAGCAGGCACTCTTTGCCATTCTGGCTCTGGATAAACTCCACTAACCTTTCCAGTGCAGGAAGATTATGGGCCCCATCAAGATAAATACCTGGACTAGCTTCTTCCAATCGCCCTGCCCAGCGAGTCTCCTGCAAGGCCGTCCGAATCTTAGCAGAATCTACTTCCCAGCCTTGCTGCTGCATGAAGAGCAAGAATGCCTGCAAAGCCAGCGCCGCATTTTCCTCCTGATAACCTCCCTTGAGGCCCAGCTCAAGATTGGATAGGGTCATGGTCGAATTGGAAAAAGTCTGATGTGCCAGAGAAAAATCGCGACCATACTGATAGAGTTCTATTCCCAGCTCCTGAGCTCGCTGCGCACAAACCAATCGTGCCTCCTCTGGCAGCGGTCCGATGACCGCTGGCCGCCCCGGCTTGAAAATCCCAGCCTTTTGCTCCGCAATCATCGTCAAGCTCCTTCCCAGAGTCTCCTGATGATCCAAGCCCACAGAGCTGATGACTGCAATATCTCCCGTAATGACATTAGTCGTGTCCAAGAATCCGCCAATCCCTACCTCAATCAAGGCTATGTCCACTTCCTGCTCCTTGAAATAGAGAAAGGCAATCAAGGTCAGAATTTCAAAATAGGACAACTGGTCATGACTTTTGATCAGTTCTTGCTCCATCTTTTGCACCTGCTGACCCAGACGGATAAAATCAGCCGAGGCAATCGGTTGACCGTTGATACAAATCCGATCATGAATACTAATCATGTGGGGCGAGGTAAAACTTCCTGTCTTGCGACCATGCTCCGCAAACAGCCGACGCATGAAAGCAATAGTAGAACCTTTGCCATTTGTACCCGTTACATGGATCGTTGGATAGCTCCGCTCAGGATTCCCCAAAAGAGCTACAGCCTGCTGCATCCGCCCCAGACCCGAACGAAAGTTTAGACCAATTCGGCTGTTCAGCCATTCTTCAATTTCATTCATTTTCTTACCTAAAAAAGAGCAGCGAAGCAGAACTCAAATCTGAATTGCAACTCGCTCCTCTTTCTAATGTTTATGATATGAGATGGAAAATAGCCCAGCTTTGGCTACTTCCTTTATCTGTCAAGTTCAGCTAGCATCTTGCCTGCGCTTGCCCATTTCCAGAAGCGAGGCTAGGCCAGTCTTACTCCTCCATAAAGCTGTTGAAGACTTCTTCAATCATATCCCATTCAGCATCTGAGTCTTCTGGGATTGGCTGCAGGTCGCCTTCTGTACCGTCTTCATTTTCGGTAAAGGAATAAGCTTGAATCTCTACTTCACCGTTCTCATCTTCTTCCGCATTGGCCGGAATCAAAAGAACATAATTCTTGCCAAACTCTTCCTTACCATCAATGGTCAAAAGAATTTCAAATAAAGTCTCGTTTCCTTGCTCGTCAACCAAGGTGATTAATTCACGCTCTTCATGCTCGTGGTCATGGTTATGATCATGTGTCATACTAGTGTCTCCTTCATTTCTTTTCTAAAAATTTCGATCCAGATAATTCTGCAAAATCAGCTGCGCCGCCAGCTTATCAATAACTTTCTTGCGCTTACTGCGGCTAATGTCCGCCTGCTCCACCAGCATGCGCTCAGCAGCCACAGTCGTCAAGCGCTCATCCTGATAGTCAACCGGCAGGCCAAATAGCTCAGCAATCCGCTGACCATAAGCTTGGCTGGCCTCCACTCGAGGCCCGCTGGTATTGTTCATATTCTTAGGCAGGCCAATAACGAACTTATCAACCTTATACTCTTTCACCAGCTCACCCAAGCGCTCTAGGCCGAATTCGCCCTTTTCTTCATGAATCGGAATAATCTCCAGTCCTTGAGCCGTAAAACCAAGAGGATCACTAATGGCAACCCCAACCGTTTTCGAGCCCACATCTAATCCCATAATTCTCATTAGAGATCGACGCCTTGTCCTTTCAAATAATAACGAACCAACTCCTCAACAATCTCATCGCGCTCGTATTTGCGGATTTGATTGCGGGCATTGTTATAGCGAGGTACGTACGCAGGATCGCCACTGAGTACGTATCCCACGATTTGATTGATTGGATTGTATCCTTTTTCATTGAGCGACTTGTAGACATCGGTCAAAGTCTCGCTAATTTCCTTTTTATTTGAATCATCGAGATTAAAACGTACTGTTTCATCTGTAAATCCCACAATTACACCCTCTTTCTTTAGAATATCCCTATTATAGCATAATTATAGGCTTTTCACAAATTTAATTCACCTGAATTTCCCTAATTTTTCAATAAGCTTTAGCTAATATTTATCCGAAGTCTAGCTCTGAAATCCAGCAAAAATCCAGCTCTCTTCAGAGAACTGGATGGAATCTTCCTAATTTGAAGCGGGCACTTCCACTCCGTCGCTTCCCTTAAACTTGTTCAGCAATTCTTCCGGACTCAGGGTCTCGATCTGCTCAAACAGCTGCGCGTAGTTTGGAAGCTTTTTGGCTGCTTCGTAGTCTAGGTTCTCAGGATCGATAGTCATCTCCAGAGAAATCTCTTCCGCTGTCATATCTGTTTTCAAGTCAAGACCGGTGATATTCACCGCCTCTTTCAGACCCAGTGCTTCCTCGATCAAAGACAGCATTTCCTTCTTCACAGTGGAAACATCCTGTTTTGACAGAGCTTCTTTAATGTTGTCAGGAATAGCCTTGCTGACATGCAGGATAACCTTATCATACTTCTGTCCGGTGTAGCTTACTGTTAAGATTCTGGTTTCTTTTCCATGTTCTAATTGCTTCTCAGTTTTATAGGACTTAGTGACAATATCTCCTTTTCCAGCTCCTCCCTGTAAGGATGAACTGTTATTTGACTGCTGACTGCAGGCTGTTAAGATTGCCAAAGCTGCCAGCAAAAAGACAATTAATTTTCTCATGTCTTATCTCCTTCAATATTGAGCTGATTTTATCATATCATTATAAAAACGGCGCTGTCAAACTGATTGTCACTCTGTCATTAAAATGTAATAAAAAAGAGCAGCTTATTTCTGCTCTTCTGCTCCATTCATCAGGAGATTGTTGATATATTCTTCTGGCGTCAGCTTAATCATTTCTTTGAGCTTGAGATTTTGAAAATAAGGCATAGCCGCTGCTTTTTCGATATCCAGACTCTCAAAATCATAGCTAGAAGTCATTTTCAGCTCGTTCTCATTCAAAATTGTCACTGAACCGCTAAAGCCTTGAAGTCCTCGAGCCTGCACATAGTCTGCATCCTGCTCCAGTGACTCATTGAGAGACTTCTGCGCTTCCTCCAGCCCCATCTGCTTGATGGCTTCTTTCATCTCATCATCAGTCGCAGTCAGCCTTTCAATAACCAAGCGTTTAAAATGCTCTCCCTGATAAGTCACTGTCTGGCTCTGCTGGTTTCCTCGTTCATCCTTTGGAAAAACAAGTGTCCGAGTAATCACTTCCTGCTGCTTGGCATTATCAATGATAGGCAGATTATTGCTGATTTCTTTCTTGTCAGCCGCATTCGAATTCGTCTCTGTCTTTTTATGTCCACAGCCTGCTAACAACGCCACACTCAATCCCAGTCCTAATAAAATTTTCTTCATCTTCCATCCTCCTCAGAGATATTGTATCACAGTTCTGCTCCTTGTCAATCCATCCAGTCACCAAAGCCCTCTGTCAACCCGAACAAAAAGAAGAGCCGAGATTCTCTTCCCGACTCTTTCAGTTATATTCAAAGATTAGAGAGCTGCCCGCAGACGAGCTTCTGCATTTTCAACATTGCGAACAGAACGTGGCAGAAAAGCACGGATATCATCTTCTTTGTAACCAACTTGGAGACGTTTATCATCCACTAAAATGGGACTTTTCAAAATACGCGGGGTCTCCATGATGATGTCAAGAACTTCGTTGACACTTAATTCCTCAATGTCAACACCCAAACCTTTAGCATAGCGGTTTTTTGATGAAACAATGCTCGCGATACCATTTTCTGTTTTGGTTAAAATATCCAGAAGTTCCTCTTTGGTGATGCCTTCTTTACCTAAATTTTGTTCTTTATAAGTTAATTGATGAGCGTTTAGCCAGGTTTTTGCTTTTTTACAACTAGTACAACTTGAGACAGTATAGATTGTGATCATGTAAGTACTCCTTTCGCTACACGATACTAATATCGTAGTCTATTATATCACAAAAACCATCGGTCTTGCGACCTATTTTGCAAAATTACTCTTCAATTTCGATGGCATCGTCCAAATCCAAGGTCACTTCTTCCATCGTTTCCACAGGGCTTTCAGCCTTGTTGCCAACCACTTCTGCCAAGTCATAGCCTTCAATCAAACCATAGCGTACACGAACTTGGCGGTCAATTTCATCAAAGACTTCTGGATGATCAGCCAAGTACTTCTTAGCATTTTCAGATCCTTGACCAATCTTTTCATCATTGTAGGAGTACCAAGCACCAGCTTTTTTGATGATATCCAAATCAGTCGCAATCTTAATCAGCTCACCTGTCTTAGAAATACCTTCTCCGTACATGATTTCTACAAAGGCTTCCTTGAATGGCGGAGCTACTTTATTTTTAACGACCTTGATCTTGGTTTCTTTACCAACATTGGTATCCTTCTCATCACCAGTTCCCTTGATTTGAGTATTACCACGGACATCCAAACGGACAGAAGCATAGAACTTCAGTGCACGGCCACCTGGTGTTGTTTCAGGATTACCAAACATAACGCCAACTTTTTCGCGCAGCTGGTTAATGAAAATCGCAATCGTCTTCGTTTTATTGATAGAAGCAGACAGCTTGCGCATAGCCTGGCTCATCATCCGAGCCTGCAAGCCGACATGGCTGTCACCGATATCGCCATCGATTTCTGCACGCGGTACAAGGGCTGCAACGGAGTCCACAACCACCAAGTCCACCGCACCTGAGTCAATCAGCTTACCGGCAATTTCCAGTCCCTGTTCCCCAGAATCCGGTTGAGACAGCAGCAATTCATCAATATTAACACCCAGAGCAGCCGCGTATGACGGATCCAAAGCATGCTCAGCATCGATAAAAGCTGCGATACCACCTTCTTTTTGCGCTTGAGCAACTGCGTGAAGGGCAACGGTTGTCTTACCAGAAGACTCCGGACCATAGATTTCAATAATCCGTCCCTTAGGATAACCCCCAGCGCCAAGAGCAATATCTAAAGCCAGAGAGCCTGAACTCATGACTTGAACCTTTTGCTCTGCCCGCTCGCCAAGACGCATAATGGCTCCCTTACCGAAGTCCTTTTCAATGTTTTTCAGGGCATTATCCAAGGCTTTTTGGCGCTCATCGCCGAATTTCTTTGAGATTTCGTCTAATTTTTTTTGTTTCTTTGCCATTTATTTCTCCTGTTTTTTCTAAAATGTCTTTTGGCCATCTGTTAATTATACCAAAATTCAGCTATTTAATAAAGTTTTTCGTACTAGGTTGAAGGCGTGCAGAACAGCAATTTTACGCACATCGCGCCGACTGCGTCCAGCAATATTGACCTTAATAGTTTCCGTTCCTGAAGCACTAGCTAAACCGATAAAAACGGTCCCTGCAGGATGATCTTCCAGTGAATCTGGGCCTGCCACACCTGTCAAACTGACAGCTAGGTCACTTTCGGTCAGCTTTCTAGCCTGCTCTGCCATTTTCCCTGCCGTAAAAGCTGAAACAACTCCATGCTCCTCCAAGTCTCCCAACGGAATATCCAGCATCTGGCTCTTTTCCTCCATGCTGTAGGTGACAAAGCCACCTGAAAAAATGGAAGATGCTCCAGCAAAATCAGCCAAAGTCGCCTGAAAGAGACCAGCTGTCAGACTCTCCGCCGCCGAAATCGTCTTCCCTTGACTCTTCAGCAACTCAAAAGCCACCTGTGCCAAGGAATTTTCATCGCCGTAACCATAGAAAATCTCTGACAGTGACTGTCCCTCAAAAGTCTTATATGCCAAAATTTCCTTTTCCACAGCCTCAAACTTGGTGTCAGCTTCTGCCTGACTCAGGGCCTTGGTGGACAGTCGCAGGGTAACCTCTCCCGTCTTTGCATAAGGAGCAATAGTGGGGTCACTCTGCTGCTCAATCATCTCTGACAAAATAGTCACTAGCTGACTCTCGCCGATACCAAAGAAACGCAGCACCCGTGAGTACAACTTCTGACCTGTGGATAAGAGGGGAACCAGCTCGTTATTGACCATAGGCTTGAGCTCGCTAGGCGGGCCAGGCAGGACTACATAGGTTACTCCGTCTGCTTCTAACAATCCTCCGACAGCTAAGCCGGTCGCATTTGGTAACGGAGTTGAGCCTTCAACCAGCTGGGCCTGACGCTCATTATTGGGTGTTCGAGCGTAATCTGGTCGGCTAGTAAAAAAGCGATCCAGCTTTTCCACAGCCTGTGAGTCAAAATTAAGCTCACGTCCTAAGAACTTAGCCAAGGTCTGCTTGGTCAAATCATCCTCTGTTGGACCCAAGCCACCTGTCAGGATAATCAAATTACTGCGCCTTTGGGCAATTTCCAAAACAGAGAGGAGACGATTTTCATTGTCCCCCACTGCTGTCTGAAAATAGACATCAATCCCCAGACTCGCAAGTTTTTCAGATAAAAATTGGGCATTGGTATTGACAATCTGACCCGTCAAAATCTCGGTGCCCACAGCAATAATTTCTGCTTTCATAGAACCTCCTACATTACTATTCGGAATTGGCTTTATTTTATCACAAAAAATCTTTAAAAAGTTGATTTTCATTTCAGAAAATAAAAAGAACTGTCAAGTTCCTTGACAAACTTGTCAACATGCTGTGGAAAACTTTTGAAAATTTATCTGTTATGCAGAATAACTAGATTGTTAGGGAAACGGTATTGGCAAATGATTTCATTATTTTTATAATAAAGATGAAAAAGGAAATCATCTAAATATTTATATTTGAAGAAAGGAGATCATCATGAAAATTTCACAAGTTCTCAAAGATATTCGTCAACAAAATCAACTCACTCAGGAGGCCTTGGCAGAAAGGCTCAAGGTTTCCCGCTCTGCCATTGCCCGCTGGGAAAGCGAAAAAGGTATCCCTGATATTGGAAATCTCATCTCTATCAGTCGGGAGTTTGATATCAGTCTGGACACACTCATCAAGGAGGATGAGCGCTTGGAGAAAAAGGTCATCGAAGACAGTAAGGCCAAGAAATGGCATTATTTAGTCATCCTCTACCTTTTTTCCATCTTGGTTTATATTGGTGTCTTTGCTTACTTGCACCATATCTTTATGGCTGGCTTCCTCATCTCCACCCTCTTTATGCTCTTCTATGAACTGCGCATCTTTATCAAGGAAAAGATTTGGATGCAGAAAGGGGAGTAAGGAGATAAAGAGAATAACAAAAAACCTAGAGGTCTGGAACTTCTAGGTTTTCATTTGTTCATAGATAATAAGGAGATGAACTGGATAATTCAGCCATTGTTGTCCAATAAACTGCAAACCTCTACCTAGGAATAAATGGTATATAGAGAAATAAAAATAAGCTGAGATTTTATTGTTTTCATCGTTCTAGTTCCAGTCACAATCATTTTCATGGTCATTGATAAGGCCAGCTGCTTCTAGGAATGAATAGACACAAACAGGACCGACAAATTTGAATCCTTGCTTTTTCATCGCTTTAGACATGGTTTCTGACAGCTCTGTCTTAGCTGGCGCTTCCTTGTAGTCCAAAATTTCATTGTCAATCGTTTTGAAGTCTACAAAAGACCAGATATAGTCACTAAAAGAGCCAAACTGCTTTTGAACGGCCAAAAAAGCTTGGGCATTAGCCCTAGTTGCATAAATCTTCATCTTGTTACGGATGATGTCGGGATTGTCCAATAAATCATCCAGATCTGCATCTGTCATCTGAGCAATTTTCTGGGCATCATAGAAATGAAAAGCTTCCCGAAAAGCATGACGTTTATTGAGCACCGTTTCCCAAGACAGGCCTGACTGATAAGTTTCCAAGCAAAGCAACTCAAAAAGCGCGCGATCATCATGGAGAGGTTTCCCCCACTCCTCATCATGGTAAGCTACATACAAAGGATTGTTCATTTTTACCCAGCCACAGCGTTTAGTCATATTTGATCTCCTATTTCACCAACATCTTAAGAGCAGACTTGATATAGTTTTCAGCTGTATCCGACGTGCCTTCAAAGAATTTCTTGATTTTCTTGAGCTCAGCAGCTTTGTAGCCCAGAGCCAGCATGGCTTCCATGGCTTCTTCCAGCTCCTGATTATCCACAGTCTGGACGGGTACCTTACTTTCTGACGGACCACCTGCCGCCACTACCTTGCCTTCTAAATCCAGCACCATCTGCTGAGCTGTTTTCTTGCCAATCTTAGGAAACTTGGTCAGGTAGGTGATGTTTTTCTGCTCAATGGCTTGCACTAAGCCAGCATTATCATCCGCCGCAATAATAGCCAGAGCGGACACTGGGCCGATACCTGAGACTGAAATCAAGCTGAGAAAGAGTTGCTTCTCCTCCTCAGTCGCAAAACCGTACAGGAGCTCCGCATCTTCTCTCACCACCTGGTGCACATAAACCTTGGCTTCCTGATGAAGATGTCCTGAGTAAGCATAGGGGTTGGCTACATGAAGAATATAGCCGATAGAGTTGACTTCCAACACAATGTATTTGGCTGTAATCTTGCTGATGATTCCTTTAAAATATTCGTACATAATCTTCCTTCTTGTTGTATCATTTTGCCTATCTAGTATATCATATTTTCTGTCTAGAAACTGCAAACAGAAGTGCAACCAGCGGTTGACAAAATGTACAGGAAGCTGTATTCTCAAGATAACTAAAAGCTGTTAGGATAGAGTTAGCAAAGAAAAGGAGGCTGTGATGATGAAACTCGCTGATAAATTATTTGAACTAAGAAAAGAAAAAGGCTGGTCACAAGAAAAACTGGCTGAACAGATCAATGTCTCTCGCCAGAGCATTTCCAAGTGGGAATCTGACCAAGCGCTGCCAGAACTCGAAAAAGTTGTAGAGCTGAGCAAGATTTTCCAGGTGACGACAGATTATCTGCTTTTAGAAGACAGCGACAAGCCGGAAATAAAACCCATCCTCTCAGAAGACGAAAAAGATCGCTACTACAAGGAAGTAAAATCTTATGGCTTCTGGCAGGTTCTGTATATTTTTGTATCAGCCTTGGCTATTTTTCTCTTCTTCGCAGGTTCTAGCTTTCCAGCAAAATTCACTGCCCTGGTCTGGTTGAGCTTTTTCCTCTTAATTGCATCAGCAATGGCTATTAACAAGGCGCTAAAAATCAAGAAAAAGTATCTGAACAAGGTTATCGGCCTTGATGATTCTAAGAAAGAAGGTGCTCAAGATGAAACTAAAAACTGACAATCCCATACCTGTCAAAACGCGTCTGAAAGAGCTGTTTGAAGACTGGCTCTTTATCTCGGGCTACCTCATTACTCTTTTTTTACTAGCTATGGGCTTTTACAATCTGGTTCTAGGAGACATTCCTGCATTCACTGAAGCTCAGAGCCAACTTCTGGCTTTTTCTAGCTCAGTCCTGCCTCTATCTATCATCTTTGCTTGGTTAGACTATAGAAAAGGAAGTTTTGGCAAGCGCTGGGTAGGTTTACAGTTGGTTTACAAGCATAGGAGCCTTGCCCATAGCCTTTTGCGCTCTGCTATCAAATTTTTTCCTTGGCAGCTGGGACATATGGGAGCTATCCGTAGTGCTTATCAAGCAGATACCCTGTCAATTTTCTTGTCAACTTCAGCAGGGATTCTCTTCTTGATCTTTCTGCTGATGGGACTGTTTCGCAAGGACAAACGCCATCCAGCTGATTTGCTTGCTGGAACGCAAGTTCAGCTCAAAAATTCAAAACAGCTCTAGTTCTATGACTAGGGCTGTTTTATCTTCTATAAAGTTTAGTATTTCCCCAACTCCCGCAGGCTAGTGTGATTTTCCTGAATGCGGCGGAACATTTTTTCCATATCCGACTTGGTAAAGTTGACCAAGACCGGCCGGCCGTGTGGGCAGTTGTAAGGATTGTCACACTGGGACAGCTGAAAGAGCAAGTCACGCGCAGAGTAGTCATCCAGACTGTGGTTGGCCTTGATGGAGCGTTTGCAGCTCATCATAACGGCCAGCTCTGCTCGATATTTCTTGATAGAAACTTCCTTGGTCAGGAGAAGCATGTCACACATCTCATAGATGCCTGCTTCAATCTCCTCTTCCTTAAACCAGATGGGATGCTCACGGAGGATAAACTGGTTGGCTCCGTACTCTTCTAAAAAGATGCCAGCATCTTCTAACAGCTCCATCCGCTGCTTGATTCGCAACATATCGTCCGCTGGAAATTCAAAGATATAGGGCACTAAGAGCTGTTGCTGGCTATTGTCCACATCCCCAATCTTCTCCCGATAATACTCATACTTGACCCGCTCTTGGGCAGCATGCTGGTCAATAATGTAAAGACCACCCTTGCCCTGAGCAAAGAGATAAGTGCCATGCATCTGGCCAAAATATTCTAACTCTGGGAAGCTTGATTTCTCTTCCTGTCCCAACTTATCCACAGCCCGCTCCAGACTGGCCTGGTCTAGCTCTGGATGGTCTAGTTGTTCATAGCTGGCTGGCTTTCTCTCTGCGAATTTGACCGAAGTCGGTTGCGGTTCTGATTTTTCATCTGTCACTTCATGAACAGGCCCTGCTGATTCTTCAAAAGATAGCTGCTGCTCTGCCACCTGTGGCTTGAGGAAAAAGTCATTCTGCTCCTTATCGTAGTAGAGGCGATTTTCTTTCAGCGGAAGACTGGTCTGTTCGGGCTTAGTCGCACGCTTAACAGTTGATTTGGCTAGATTTTCCAAAGCATCCGGGATAAGATCCTGCTCCTTGAGACTGGTTGCAATAGCTTGCGAAATCAAGGCCATGAGTTCCCGCTCTTTAGAAATCCGCACCTCTTGCTTGGTCGGATGGACATTGACATCGGCCAGATAGGGGTCAATCTGAATATTGATGACCGCTAGTGGGAAGCGTCCTACCATCAGCTTGCTGCCGTAGCCGTCCAAAATAGCGCGATTGAGTAGGAAATTCTTAATGTAGCGGCCGTTGATGAGAATCGTAATATAATTACGATTTGCACGAGTCAGCTCAGGCAGGCTGACATAGCCGCTCACCTCAAAGTCCAAATCCGAAGCAGAGATTTCCACCATTTTCTTGGCTGTTGCCAGACCATAGATGCCTGCAATAGCCTGACGCAGATTGCCACTGCCGGCAGTCCGTGTCATTTCGCGGCCGTCACTGATAAGGGTGAAAGCCACTTCTGGATGAGCCAGACTGAGCCGATTAATCACATCAACGATATGGGAAAGCTCAGCCTGCTGGCTCTTCATATACTTGAGCCGGGCCGGAGTATTGAAGAAGAGATCTTCTATCTTGATTTTCGTTCCCACCGGACTGCTGGTAGGCTCATGCTCTTCAATCTCACCGCCTTGGGCAACCAGCAGAGTCCCGTGCTGGCCGGCTTCAGTCGCTGTCTCAATAGTAAAACGCGAGACAGAAGCAATGGAAGGAATGGCCTCACCACGGAAACCCAATGTCCGAATCCGAAAGAGATCCGCCTGCTTCTTAATTTTACTGGTAGCATGGCGTCGAAGGCCCAGAGGAACATCTTCGTGGTCTATGCCCTCACCATTATCTGTCACCTGAATGCTCTTGAGTCCCGCCTCCTCGATTTCGATGGTAATCTGGCTTGCACCCGCATCAATTGAATTTTCCACTAGCTCCTTGACCACGCTGCTAGGCCGCTCAATGACTTCACCGGCCGCAATCTGATTGGCTAGAATTTCTGGAAGTTCGATAATTTTTGACATCTTTTACTCCGTATTTGTTCTGCTATCTATTATAACACATTGGGCTCTTTCTATCAGAAGGCAGCCTTTTCTTGACCATTCTGTCCGCCAGCCAAACCATATAGACACAAATAGCTGCCACATAGACAAAAGGGCTTGTTTTCGCTGCCAAGTTGCGGTTTAATAAAGGTGAAAGGAGGAAGTTATGAAAGTTAAGCTAAGAATCGATTCTCAAGTCACCGAGGACTCCGTCAGCATTGAGGCTCGCCTCATGACAGAAAGTATTCAGGAATTGGTCCACTTTGCTCAACATCTAGGCAAAAAAGACAAGATTCATGTCAAGAAAGAGGACGAAATCTATCTGCTGGATGCTAAGGAAATCCACCGAATCTATACAGAAAACCGCCAGATTCAGGTTCGAACAGCAAAAGACAGCTATCGAGCTCAACAAGCTCTTTATCAATTGCTGCAGGTCCTACCGGAATATTTCCTGCAGATTTCTCAGTCGGAGATTATCAATAGCAGGCAAATCAGCCACCTCAAGCTGACTCCAAATGGTCTGATTCAAATATTTCTGAAAAACGGTGATCAGACTTACTCGTCCCGCCGTTATCTAAAATCCATTAAAGAAAGGTTGCAATTATGAAAACTCGTCTTAAAGAACTCTTTTTCGGAGGAATTGGAGGGATTTTCATCGGTCTCTTCTTCTCCATGATTGTTTCTTATTTTTACAATCCAGCTTATCTACCGCTTCATCCTCGCTCGCCTATTGGCCACTTCTTTTTGAGCCAGCATGTCCATGTTTCCCTCATCATGCTCTACTGCATGCTTATCTGGTTTATCATGGGAGCTATTTTCAGATGGAGTGGAAGCTTCTTCCAAAGAGACTGGAGCATCCTGCGCTCCATTGTCAGCCACTATGGTGTGATGATTCTGACCTTTGCACTTTTAGCTAACCTAGCTGGATTTTTCCCAAGAGAAAAAATACTCAGCCTGACACTGACTGCCGTTGGGGAATTCACTCTCATCTATCTGGTTATTTCAGGTGCCATCTACTACCGCACTTACCGCAACATTCAAAAAATCAATAGCGGTTTGTCTAGAAAATCGTGAGAAATAAAAAGAGCAGACTTGTGAAATTAGCAAGTCTGCTCTTTGTTTTTACAACTTCTTCTTGAGCTCGGCCACTGCTGCCATGACTTCCAGGGGAGTCATATTGTAGATGTCCAAGTCTCGGAGTTCAGTCAGGATTGGATTTTCCGTTCCTTCTGCGAAAAGAGACATCTGCTCCGCCACTTGTGACCGTTTTTGTCTGGATTCGGTAGGAAGCTCTGAGCCTAGTCCTGTATCCTGACTCTCCAAATGACTCAAAATGTTATCCGCCCGCTCCAGTAATTTCTCAGGAAGACCGGCAATTTTCGCCACGTGAATCCCGTAGGACTTGTCAGCCGGACCCGGCTCAATCTTATGCAGGAAAGTCACCTGCCCGTCCTTTTCCAAGGTTGCCACATGGACATTTTCCAAATGCTCCAAGCTATCCTCTAAGGCTGTCAGCTCATGATAGTGGGTGGCAAAGAGGGTCTTGGCTCCAGTATAATGATGAATATGCTCAATAATAGCCTGAGCCAGCGCCATCCCATCGTAAGTAGCCGTCCCACGGCCCAGCTCATCAAAGAGAATGAGCGAACGCTCGCTGGCCTGCCGAATGGCCCGATTGGCCTCCATCATCTCCACCATAAAAGTGGACTGGCCAGACACCAGATCATCTGCTGCACCGATGCGAGTGAAAATCGCATCAAATAGCGGCAAACTGGCAGACTGAGCAGGCACATAAGATCCCATCTGTGCCATAATGACGATTATAGCCAGCTGGCGCATATAAGTCGATTTCCCGCTCATATTCGGCCCGGTAATCAGCTGGATATCCGTTTCCTGGTCCAGCAGAATACTATTTGGAATGTAGCTCTGGGCACCCATGACCTTTTCCACAACAGCATGACGGCCTTTTTCAATCTGCAGACGGCGCTCCGCAGTAAAGACAGGACGCACCAAATGCAGTTGTTCTGCCACCGCAGCAAAGCTCTGCAGGACATCTACAGCTGCTAGCGTTTGTGCCAAGGCCTGCAAGCGCTGGATATATTTGCCAGCTTCCTCGCGAATCCGCATGAAAATTTCGTATTCCAAATTAGCAGATTTTTCACGCGCCTCCAACATCTCTCCCTCAATCCGGGCCAACTCCTCCGTTCCGAAACGCTCAGAATTTTTCAGGGTCGCCTTGCGGAAGAAATGACTAGGCACATGAGCCAACTGAGAATTGGTCACATGGAAATAGTAACCATCTTTTTTATTATAATCAATCTTCAGGTTGCTGATGCCGCTGTTAGCACGTTCTTTGACTTCCAGCTCCGCAATCCATCCGGTCCCATCCCTCAGCACAAGCCGATACTGATCCAAGGTTTCATCAAAACCGGTCCGAATAATATTGCCCTCGGTGATGATATGAGGTGCATCCGGCGAAATAGCTGAGCTAATCAAGCCCGCCAACTCTGGAATAGGATCCAAGCCCTCAATCAAACGAGCTAGATGCGGGCTGCCGATTCCTTGCAAGATAGCCTTAATCTGAGGCACATTGCCCAATGTTGCTGCCAGCTGCAGCAGATCCTTGGGATTGGTCTTGCCAAAAGACACCCGACTAGCCAACCGCTCGATATCATAGACTCCCTTGAGGCTCTCCGTCAAATCACTCCGCTCAAAGAAATGATCCAGAAAAACCTCGACGACATTCTGCCGCTGGCTAATTCGCGCTTCATCAATCAGCGGCCGCTGGATCCAAGAGCGCAGCATGCGGCCCCCCATGGCCGTCTTAGTCTCGTCCATCAGCCAATAAAGACTGCCGTGCTTCTTGCCTGAACGAGCATTTTCTGTCAAATCCAGACTTGCCTTGGTGGCATAGTCCATTTGCAGAAAGTCCTTGATTTCATAATGCTGAGCCTTCTTCAAATGGCTGAGCTCCCTCATCTGAGTCCGGTGCACATACTCAAGCAATTTCCCCGCTGCCTGACGTTCCATCGGAGACAACTCCTCGCCTAGCAGCTGGACATCGTCCAAAGCTGTCTGTACATAGGACAATAAGAGGTTCATCTGCCCAGCCAAGACCTGCTCCTCAGCTTCTGGCAAGGTATAGCCCAGCACCACTTCCCTAGCTTTCAAATTGCGGATTTCCCCACAGACCAAGACAAAGTCCTCTAAACTAGTCACCTGAAATTCACCGGTCACCAAGTCCATATAAGCCAGACCATAGAGACTATCCGAGTAATCCAGAGCCACCAGAAAATTATTAGCAGAGTCCGGCTTACTGGAGTCCACCACCGTCCCCGGCGTGATAACCTGAACGACCTCCCGCTTAACAACGCCCTTGGCTTCCTTTGGATCTTCCATCTGCTCCGCAATCGCTACCTTATAGCCTGATTCGACCAAAACATCAATATACTGCTGAGCCGAATGATAGGGAACTCCAGCCATGGGAATCGGATTTTCTGCATTTTTATTTCGGCTAGTGAGAGAAATCTCTAAAATCTGGGCGGCATTGACCGCATCATCACAAAACAACTCATAGAAATCCCCCATCCGAAAGAGCAAGAAAGCATCTGGATAGTCCTTTTTGATATCCAAATACTGCTGCATGCCTGGCGATAACTTTTCTACTGCCATCTCTATCCTTTCTAAAAACAAACGAGGTCAGGACTTCTGTCTCAAACCTCTCCATTTTTCCTGAAAAAACTGTGACTCTTACATCACTTCCTGTATTTGCTCTTCAATCTCCTGAGCAGCTGCCTGATCCCGGCAAACCACTAAAAGAGTATTGGCACCCGCAACGGTTCCCAGAATACGGCTATCGAACGAGCTATCCACGACATTGGCCAGCACTGTTGCCTCTCCCAAGCCCGTACGAAGAACCAGACTAAACTCTGCCCTGGCTACACTCTCCACATGCTTGGCTAAAAACTCTATAAAATCAATCTCTTCAGTCTCATGCGCCAAAACATAATAAGTCAGCCCCTTCTTCTTAACCTTAGTCAGGCCGATTTCACGGAGGTCACGCGACAGGGTAGTCTGCGTCACATAAATCCCTTGCGCTTCCAGACGATCCTGAATCTCCTTTTGCGTTCCTAGCTTTTCCTCCTTAATCATCGTTTTGACTAACTGATGACGGTCATTCTTTCTCATTTTTACCTCATTATTGAATATTTAGAAGCTGCATTCATGAAGGGCACTTCATCCGATCAAAGACTGCTTCTCCATCAATCTAAGCAAAGATTTGCAGGAATACTGAGAATAAATAAAAAACTTTAACCAAGAGTGACAGGGAAGGAAGCATTTAGATGGAAAACTCATCTATAAATACAGGTTCTTATCCCTCTTATTATATCAGAAAAATTCCTATTAGCCCAAAAATTATTCCCAAAAAAATTGAAGATTCCTTGAAAAATGTGATAAAATAATAACAAAAGACACAAAGGAGCAAATATGGATAACAAACAGTTGATTGCCGGCGAATTGGCCAAGGTTATTGACAGCCTTGATCAAGACGCTATTTTAAATTTATTGGAGCAGCCAAAGAGCTCTGAACTTGGTGATATCGCCTTCCCAGCCTTTTCTCTGGCAAAGACTGAGCGCAAAGCTCCTCAAATCATCGCTGCTGATATCGCTGAAAAGATTGATACAGCGCATTTTGATAAAGTCGTTGCGACTGGTCCTTATGTCAACTTTTTCCTCAGCAAGGCTGAAATTTCTGGCCAAGTCATCAAAGAAGTCATCAAAGATGGAGCTGACTATGGCCAGCAAAACGAAGGAAATAATCAGAATATCACCATTGATCTATCAAGCCCAAACATTGCCAAGCCTTTCTCAGTCGGCCACTTGCGCTCTACTGTTATCGGTGATGCTCTTTCCAACATCTTCCGCAAGATTGGCTACAACACCATCAAAATCAACCACTTGGGAGACTGGGGCAAACAGTTTGGCCTCTTGATGGTAGCTTATAAGAAGTGGGGAAGCCAGGAAGCTGTTGAAGCTAACCCTATTGACGAGCTTCTCAAACTCTACGTGCGTATCAATGCCGAGATTGAAAACGACCCATCTCTGGATGAAGAAGGCCGCCTTTGGTTCAAGAAGCTGGAAGATGGCGACCCAGAAGCAACTGAGCTCTGGCAATGGTTCCGCGATGAAAGTCTGACAGAATTCAACCGTATCTACGAACTCCTAGGTGTCGAATTTGACAGTCTAAACGGTGAAGCCTTCTACAATGACAAGATGGACGAAGGGATTCAAATCCTCGAAGACAAGGGTCTCCTGCAGGAATCCAAAGGAGCTAGCATTGTAGACTTGGAAGACTTTAACCTTCCGCCTGCTATGATTAAAAAATCAGACGGTGCTACCCTCTACATCACACGTGATATCGCAACAGCCATCTACCGGGCTCGCACTTACAACTTTGTCAAAAATGTCTATGTTGTAGGTCAAGAGCAGGCTAACCACTTCAGACAGCTTAAGGCTGTTCTGAAAAAGATGGGCTTTGACTGGAGCGATGACATGATTCACGTTGACTTTGGTCTGGTGACTAAGAACCGTCAAAAATTGTCTACACGTAAAGGAAATATTATCCTCCTCGAACCAACTCTGCTGGAAGCTATCAGCCGGGCAAAAAGTCAGATTGAAGCTAAAAACCCAGATTTGGAAAACAAGGAAGCTGTTGCTCGTGCAGTTGGAGTTGGAGCAGTTAAGTTCTACGACCTCAAAACTGACCGCCGCAATGGTTACGACTTTGATTTGGAAGCTATGGTATCCTTCGAGGGAGAAACAGGCCCTTACATCCAGTATGCCTATGCTCGTATCCAGTCTATCCTGCGCAAGGCGAACTTCCAGCCTGATGCAGAGGCTACATACAGCCTAAACGATCCAGAAAGCTGGGAAATTATCAAGCTGCTCCAAGACTTCGGTCGCGTTGTCAAGCGTGCTGCTGATAACTATGAACCATCTCTGATTGCCAAATACGCTATCAGTCTGGCTCAAGCCTTTAACAAATACTATGCGCACACACGGATTCTGGATGAAAGCCCTGAGCGCGACAGCCGTCTGGCTCTCAGCTACTCAACAGCTGTTGTCCTCAAAGAAGCTTTGCGTCTGCTAGGAGTAGAAGCGCCAGAAAAGATGTAAGCTTGCTTTAGAAACATCAAAAAACGAAAACCTCACTGGTTTTCGTTTTTTTCAATGTGATAGAGCTCCTCAATAATGCCCGTAACCTTCTTAATGTCTCCCAACATGCCGCGCATTTCAAAATCGGCCAAAACTGGAAAACCGAAGCGCTCTGAATATTGTTTAGCGGTCAGACAATATTGATTATTAAAGTTACGATTGCCGCTGCCAATGACACCCAGACACTTGCTAGCATTTTGACCATAGGCGATAAAGTCCCCTACATCGGTTGTCAGAATTTCTACATCGCCATTATCCACACCATTGCCACCCTCCAGATAAGTTGGCAGAAAAGCGATGAAAGGATTGTCCATTTCAAAAAAGGGGATCCCTTCCTTTACTAGGTCTTTGATATGAATCTTCTCTATCTCTAGGCTTGGATGCTGCTCCAGCAAATAGTCTGTCAGCCGTCGGACGAAACTCTCTGTATTGCCGCTCAGGCTGATATAAACCAAGGAAACCTTTGTCATTTTATTCTCCATTCTAAAAAATAACAGATATTGCTTCTTAAAATTGTAAGCACTTATCTGTTATTTGTCAAATTTTATTCGTTTGCAGCTAGTTCCGCTTTTTCAGCCTCTTTTTGCTGCTGGATTAGCTTAAAGACGACGATGGAAAGATAAATTAAACTGATAATAAAGCCCAGCACTGTTCCTAAAAGAAGGCTGTTTGAATGCGTTGCAATGTTTTCAGGGCTTGTAAATACCTTGCCAACAATTCCTTTCGATGAAATATAGACGTAAACTTGAGATAACAAACTGACTAGTATATAAACGATATAGCTAATATTAGCCATCTGCAGATTTTTTCTAACCAAAAAGACGATAGATGCTATTAACAGAGCCGTCATAACGAAAAAAATAATCATATTCATTCCATCACGAAGAAATTCAAAATAAAGTTTATTAAACTGATTTGTCTGATCACTCAACTCTTTTGAGAAACCGATTTGTGTATAATCTACCTCAGAAAACTTGGAGAAAAAACGGCTCCATACTCCCAGTAAAGTTCCGATTGCTGACAAGCCCAGCAAAACATAAAGATAAATTGGTTTCTTTTTCATGAACGCCTCCTGTAAAGAAATATTTTCACTTATTATACACCGAAAAGAAAAAGCTGACAAGGCCGAAAGGTTTTCATCTTTTCATAAGCCCACACAATAGCTAAATCCTTATTCATTTCTTCGACTAAAAAATCAAAGCCGAAACACTGCTGTCTCGGCTTTTTTGATTTAAAGAATATTAGCTGTTCAAGTGCCATACTTCTTCTTCGTATTGAGCGATAGTACGGTCAGATGAGAAGAAACCAGCTTTGGCGATATTGACGATGACTTTGTCCATCCATGCATCGCGATCTTCGTAGTCCGCCAGCATGCGCTCTTTCACTTGGATATAGTCTTCCAGATCCAGCAGGGTCATGAACCAGTCCTTGCTGATCAGTTCATTGTAAAGACGTTCCAAGCGTTCAGCTTTACCAACTGCCAATACTTCATCGCTAACGATAAAGTCAACCAATGGCTTGATAGCTTCACGTGCATAGTACTCACTAGACTTGTAAGCGGATTTTGCGTAGAGGTCAATAACAGTCTCAGAATCTTCACCGAAGATGTAGATGTTGTCTTCACCGACCAACTCTGCAATCTCAACATTCGCTCCGTCCATGGTACCAAGAGTCAAAGCACCGTTAAGCATGAACTTCATGTTACCAGTACCAGATGCTTCCTTAGAAGCTAGGGAAATCTGCTCAGAGATGTCACCAGCCGCAATCAAGAAGCTAGACGCTGTAACATTGTAGTTTTCTACCATAACTACTTGCAAGTGCGGAGCCACTTGAGGGTCATTAGCAATCACTTCTGACAAGCAAAGGATAAGGTGGATGATGTCCTGTGCAATTGTGTAAGCAGGAGCAGCCTTACCACCGAAGAAGACAGTGATTGGACGAGCAGGGATGTTGCCAGCCTTGATGTCCAGATACTTGTGGATAACGTACAGAGCGTTCATTTGTTGGCGCTTGTACTCATGCAGACGCTTGATTTGGATATCAAAGATAGATTCTGGATTGATTTCCACGCCTTGGGCTTCCTTCAAGTGACGAGCCAATTTACGTTTGTTGTGAGCCTTGATACCTTCCAATTTTTCTTTAACATTTGCAGCGCCAGTGAATTCCAACAAGCCTTCGAGCTTAGTTGCGTCATGGTGCCAGTCGCGGCCCAGCAACTCATCCAGATAATGAGACAGACGTGGGTTGGCATGCATGAGCCAGCGGCGGAAAGTAATACCGTTGGTCTTGTTATTGAATTTTTCAGGGTAGATATCGTAGAAGGCTTTGAGCTCAGAGTTTTTCAGGATTTCTGTATGCAGAGCAGCAACCCCATTGACACTGTATCCGTAGTGGATATCCATGTGAGCCATGTGTACACGATCGTCCTCATCAATGATTTGAACTGCTGGATCTGCGTATTTAGCTTTCACGCGCTTGTCAAGCTCTTTGATGATTGGTACCAGATGCGGCACTACTTCTTTCAAGAATTCCAGAGGCCATTTTTCAAGAGCTTCTGCCAGAATCGTGTGGTTCGTATAAGCAGTCATCTTCTGTACGATGGCAATTGCTTCATCCAGATCCAAACCACGTTCAGTCAAGAGACGAATCATTTCTGGGATAACCAGAGATGGGTGGGTATCATTGATTTGGATGACAGCATAGTCTGCCAAGTCGTGCAGGTTGCTACCTTTTTCAATGGCTTCGTCAATAATCAGCTGAGCACCATTTGAAACCATGAAGTACTGCTGGAAGATACGGAGCAATTCCCCTTGCTTGTCACTATCGTCTGGATAGAGGAAGAGGGTCAAGTTGCGAGCGATATCTGTCTTATCAAAGTCAATACCGTCAGTAATGATATCTGCATCCACTGAGTCCAAATCAAAGAGACGAAGACGGTTCTTAGTTTCTGTCTTGTAACCAGGCACATCAATATCATAAAGAGTAGATGTCAGGGTGAAGTGAGCAAATGGCACTTGGTAGCTGCGGCTAGAGCGAACCAACCAGTTTTGCTCAGTCAGCCAGAAGTTAGGAATAGTTGTCTGTTCGTTGTTTTTCAAAACCTGTTGGAAGAGACCGAAGTGGTAGTTCAGTCCTACACCATCACCATTGAGACCCAAGGTCGCAATAGAGTCCAGGAAGCAGGCAGCCAGACGGCCCAAGCCTCCGTTACCCAGAGACGGCTCCAACTCAACTTCTTCTACCTCGATCAAGTCTTTACCGGCATCTGCCAGTTCTTGCTTCACATCATCGTAAAGTCCAAGGTTGATCAAGTTGTTAGACAAAAGTTTACCAATCAGAAATTCAGCTGAGATGTAGTAGAGTTTTTTCTTACCAGTGTTGACTGGCTTTTGAGCGCTGGCTAATTTAGTGTAGTTCAAAAGAGCCAGGTAGAGTTCTTCGTTGCTGCAATCAGCAAGATTTTTTGAATAAGTATTTTTGATATAAGTTTGTAAGTTTGACATGATTACTCCCTTCAAGCCTAGTTAGCTGTTCTTTATTTGTTAATTAAATCGGTATTCATACGACGGTAAGTCTTGGTCAAGCTGTAAAGCTCACCTTCGACGATTGGATTCAGCTCTTCAGCTGTCATCCGCCAAGTCCAGTTGCCACCAATTGTGGATGGATAGTTCATCCGTGCTGCACTGTCTAATTCCAGCAAGTCTTGCATGGTCGCAATGGCCATAAAGCTGACTGAAGCAAAGATTGTGCGCAGCATTGCATGAGGTACTGTTTCGTACTCCTTACGGTTGGTGTACTGAGCCATGTACTGGCGAGTAGCGTCGTCAATCTCATCCTTGTACCAGCCCAAAACAGTATTGTTATCATGGGTTCCTGTATACATGACTGAGTTGTTTGGCGCCAGATGCGGGCTATCGATGCTTTCATCATCAGGATTGAAGGCGAATTGCAAGATCTTCATTCCTGGGAAACCAGTGCGCTCGCGCAGCTCGATCACTTCATCCGTCATAAAGCCTAGGTCTTCTGCGATGATATTCAAATCACCCAAGGCTTCCTTAACCGCTGCAAAGAGCTTGTAGTCTGGACCTTTGACCCACTTACCAGAAGCAGATGTTTCTGAGCCAGCAGGTACTTCCCAGTAAGACTCAAAGCCGCGGAAGTGATCGATACGGACAATGTCGTAAATCTTGAAGCTTTCACGCAGACGCTCAATCCACCAAGCATAGCCATCTTTGTCCATAGCTTCCCAGTCATAGATAGGATTGCCCCAAAGCTGGCCAGTTTCTGAAAATTCATCTGGCGGACAGCCTGCCACACAAGTTGGCTTGCCGACAGCATCTGTCTTAAAGAAGTGAGGCTGTGCCCACACATCAGCACTGTCAGCTGCCACATAGATTGGCATATCACCGACAATTTCGATGTGGTGTTCATTAGCATAAGCTTTTAATCTTAACCACTGCTTAAAGAAGAGATACTGGGTTACACGATGATAAGTCAGCTTGTCAGCCAGCTTCTCACGATAAGAAGCGAGACTAGCAGCCTCACGGCGACGGATGGCTTCATCTGGCCACTCTGTCCAAGCTAGATTATCAAAATGCTCTTTGATAGCCATGTACTCAGCGAAAACTTCCAACCAAGCTGCATTTTGCTCCACAAAGCTCTCATAGTCAGACAGATCGTCTGCTTTCAAGAAGCGAGCAACTGCTTTTTCCATGATTGGACGACGAGCATCGAAAATCTTTGCATAATCCACTTTTCTAGGATCATCTCCAAAATCAGCTCCCTTGACATCTGACTCGTTCAGCAACCCCTCTTCTATCAGAATATCAAAATCGATAAAGTAGGTATTCCCCGCAAAAGCAGAGAAAGACTGATAAGGAGAATCACCATAACTGGTCGTTCCCAGTGGCAAAATCTGCCAATAGCGCTGCTTGGTGCGAACCAAGAAGTCTACAAAATCATAAGCACTTTGGCCAAAAGATCCGATACCGTACTTACCCGGAAGGGATGAAATGTGCATGAGCACGCCGCTTTGACGTTTTTTCATTTTGTCACCTCGTTATTTTTCCTCTACGCCTTTTCATTTTTACTTAATGCAAACGTTTGCGTCGACTTGATTATAACCTATTTTTTTTTTTAGTGCAAGGGGTTTTTGAGATTTTTTTCAATTTATTGGTTAATGGATATAATGCTCTTTTAGGACTCTCTTACAGCCCCAATTGTTTACCGTTTTTCTCTTCTTGCAAGCGTTCTCTTTTTGTGTTAAAATGTTCTTACAAACAGAAAACGTTTGCGTTTACTGAGAAACTGCTTTATACTTGTTTTTTCAACCATAATAGTTAGGCAAAATCACTGGTTATAATAGCCATTTTGGGCAGAGGTTTGCATGACCCTTAGAAAGCAAGTGCTTCTACTACTAGGTTTAAAATAGTTCATGTTATAGAAAGGATTTCCAGCAAATGCAGGCCTTTAGGAGGTTTTTATGCGAGTTACTATCAAAGAAGTCGCAAAACTAGCAGGCGTATCACCCTCTACCGTGACCCGCGTCGTGCAAAATAAATCAACCATCAGTGAAGAAACTAAAAAACGGGTCCGTGCTGCTATGAAGGAGCTGGACTATCATCCCAACCTCAATGCCAGAAGTCTGGTCAGCCAGTCCAGCCAGGTCATCGGCTTGGTCCTGCCGGACGACTCAGATGTCTTCTATCAAAACCCTTTTTTCCCAACTGTGTTGCGGGGGATTTCTCAGATTGCTTCTGACTATGACTATGCCATCCAGATCAGCACTGGGCAAGATGAAGAGCACCGCTTGGAAAATATGAAGCAGATGATTTTAGGAAAGCGGGTAGACGGACTGATTTTTCTTTATTCTAAGCAGGACGATCCTTTGGTCGACTTTGCAGTCAGGAACAATTTCCCCTTCCTTATCCTTGGGAAAGCTGTCTCACCTTTTATCTCTCTGGTGGACAATGACAATATCAAGGCTGGCTATGACGCGACCAGATATTTCTTAGACAAGGGCTATCGAAAAATCGCCTTTCTGGCCGGGAATAAGGAGCTGGTCGTTTCTCAAGATCGTTACACAGGCTACAAGCAAGCTCTGAATGAAGCAGACCGGCCTTTGGATGATCGCATTATCAAATTTGCTTTCGGTTTCCTTCTGGAAGACAACAGTTACAAGATTATGGAGGAGTTACCGCTGGATGAGATTGAAGCTATTGTAACCTCTGATACCTTGGTAGCAGAAGGAGCCCTGCACTATCTCAAAGATCAGGACTACCAGATTCCCATTATCACCTTTGACTCTATCAAACCGCGCATCGATGTGGATGCCTATATTGATATCAATGCCCTCGAGCTTGGGAAAGAGTCCTTCCGGACTCTCTTCCAAATCATCAAGGACAATAAAGAAGACAAGCAAATCTGCTATCGCCAGTTGATCCCGCATAGCATCAGCACTCGCTAATCCGAGTGCTTTTGCTCATTCATCAACGATTCACATATCGGCCTTGTCCCAACCCAGGGCAGAGCCTGAACTCAAAACAATTACCCAAAGAGAAACTAACAAAGAAAGAGGAAAAACATGGCCTTTCGTATTTTTCAAGCCTATTTAGATGACGAAAATATCATCACCATCGAACTGGAAAAGAGCTTTGAAGCCTACTCCATCCACTTTACACTGGAAGACAAGCACAGCTCCAGCCCTTTAACTATCAAAAATATCAACAATCAGGAAGAGCGGATTATCTATACCGTGTCGGCTAATGAGCCCATTGACCTGACGCAATCCTACAAGGTCTATGACCAAGACCGCAACCATACTGACCTGCAGTACCGCCATATCGTGAAAAAGCCTATTTTCGATGAGATTTTTGACTATGCAGGCGACGATTTGGGAGCTCAGTACAGCCCCCAAGCCACCGACTTCAGACTCTGGGCACCCATTTCCGAAAAAGTCCTCCTACATCTGAAAGACCAGGTTCACCATCTCAAACGTCTGGATAGGGGAGTCTGGCATACACAGATTGAAGGAGATTTAGAGGGAGCCTCCTATTCTTATCTCCATAAGATTAATGGCACGTGGGTTGAAGTTCATGATCCCTACGCCCTATCCTCAGATGTCAATTCGGGCAACAGCTATGTCATTGATTTAGAAAAGATTAAAAAGCCTATCAAACGAGCAAAAAAACAGCTAGATCCGACAGAAGCCGTCATTTATGAAATGAGCGTCCGCGATTTCTCTATGCAGAAAGAAGCTGGTTTCTCCTATCCTGGGAAGTTTGCCTCGCTGAGCGAATCTCCAGTCGTTCACGGTCAGAAGTTTGGTCTGGACTATCTGAAAGAGCTAGGTATCAGCCACGTGCAGCTTCTGCCTGTCTACGATTTTGGCAGCGTTGATGAAAAGCATCCAGAGCTCGTCTACAACTGGGGCTACGATCCTGTCCAGTACAATGTCCCAGACGGCAGTTTTGCCAGCAATCCGCGAGACCCTTATGCCCGCATCTTAGAGCTGCAGGCAGCCATTACTGCCTACCACAATGCTGATATCAGCGTCATCATGGATGTGGTCTACAATCATGTCTATGATGCCAATAGCTATGCTTTTGAAAAAATAGTGCCCGGCTATTTTTTCCGACTCAATGACATGGGCTACCGGACCAACGGAACCTTCTGTGGTAATGATGTAGCCAGTGAGAAAATCATGGTCCGCCGTTATATCAAGCAATCGGTCAAGCAATGGGTCAGTCTCTATGGCTTTGACGGTTTCCGCTTTGATCTAATGGGGATTTTAGATATCCAAACCATGCAGCAGATAGCCGACGAACTCAAGACGCTCTATCCTAACATCTATCTCTATGGTGAAGGCTGGCAGATGGACACTGGACTGGCAAGTGAGCGATTGGCTCACCAGTACAATGCTGCCAAGCTGCCAGATTATGGATTTTTCAGCGACCATTTTCGCGACAGTCTCAAGCAGACCATCGCCCAAGGCCGGCAAATCGAGAGCAAGACTCCTGCCAGTCAACTTGAAAATGTCCTGACAGCCAATGTCGGTCTAAAAGGTGAGGCTCACTTCATAGCGCCTCAGCAAGCTATTAATTATGTCGAGTGCCATGATAATGCAACGGTTTTTGATTACTTTGATATCGTCAACCCTGCTATCACCCTGCGGGATCGGCTGGCCAATTCGCGGCTGGCTCTCCATCTCGTCCTCCTAGCTCAAGGTGTTCCCTTTATCCACAGCGGTCAGGAATTTTTCCGGACTAAAAATCTGATTGACAACACCTACAATATGCCCGACGAGATCAATAAACTAGACTGGCTGCGCTCCCTGCATTACACAGAGGACATTGCTTTTGTTAAACAGCTGATTGCTTTTCGCAGGGCACATCCGCTGCTGCATCTAAAGACCAGCGCCGCTATCAAGCAAGCCTGTCAGGTCAACTGGCTGACAGACAGTTTATTGGAGTACAAGATTCAAGACAGCAAAGAGAGCATGACCATCGTCATCAACTTTGGCAACCAAGAGGCTGTCTACGAAAACAAAAACAAGCAGAAGCTACACCTCCAATACCCAGCCATTGATGCCAAAAAACCAATTGCGCCCCTAGCTGACAGTTACAGCCTAGCTGGCAAGCAGTTGATTGTGTTGAAATCATAAAAAAAGAGACTAGGTCTCTTTTTTTTGTGTACTATTCACTCCTCCACAAAAAGTCCCAAGATATGGACATTGTCTGCAACGGAAACGAAGGCAGCTGGGTCGGTCTGCTTCATGATTTGCTTGAATTCATTAAACTCAGCTCGGGTAATAACTGTCACCAAAACAGCTTTTTTCTCATGATTATAAGTTCCCTCAGCGCCATGGATTACTGTAGCCCCACGATGCAGCTTGTTGTGAATCTTATCAATCACTCTGTCTGGATGACTGGTGATAATCATAGCCTGCATGCGCTTCTGCTTGGTAAAGACAGCATCCGTCACTCGGCTAGACACAAAAATAGTAATCATGGAGTACAGCGCATATTCCCAGCCAAAGGTCAAACCCGCAATCAGCATAATAATCCCATTGACAATCAAGGAAATATTCCCGACGTTCCGGCCTGTTTTTTTCCGAACAGTCAGACTGACAATATCAGTCCCACCGCTGGAAATGCTGGACTTAAGGGCAAAGCCAATCCCTGCTCCCATGACCACACCGCCGAAAAGGGCGTTGATAATAGGATTATCAGTCAAGGTCACTTCCGGCACAAACTGGATAAAGAGCGAGCTCATCGTAACCGTGATAAAGGTAAAAATGGTAAACTTATGCCCAATCTGGTACCAGGCCAGGATCATCAGCGGAATATTGATGGCGTAAAAAGTCACAGAAACCGGAATGGTAAAACCTAAGAAACGAGTACTGAGGGCAGTAATGACCTGCGCCAGACCAGTCGCCCCGCTGGAATAAACATGCCCCGGCTGAAAGAAGAAATTAACTGCGACAGCTGACAAAAAGCCATAGACAAGCGAGGCAGAAATCTTCTCATCGTACTTCTCACGCGAGATACTCTTTAAAGACCGCAAAATCTTAAAATTATAAGCAAATCTGCGGACATAATAGCGAAAGAGTTTGTAAAAATTAGTCTTCTTCATGTGCTTCCACTTGTAAACTTAATTCCTCTAGTTGAGCGACCGACACTGGACTAGGTGCCTGTGTCATTGGATCAGAAGCCTTATTATTTTTCGGAAAGGCGATGACTTCGCGGATATTTTCTTCACCAGCCAAGAGCATCACAAAGCGGTCCAAGCCCAGAGCCAAGCCACCATGCGGTGGAAAACCATAGTCCATAGCCTCCAAAAGGAAGCCAAACTGCTCAGCAGCTTCTTGAGCTGAGAAGCCAAGTGCCTTGAACATCCGCTCCTGCAAGTCTTTCTGGTTGATCCGAAGACTGCCGCCGCCCAGTTCATAGCCATTGAGGACGATATCATAGGCCACAGCCCGCACCTTGCTCAGGTCGCCTTCCAGCTCTTGCTCAGAATCTTTCTGAGGCAGGGTGAACGGATGGTGGGCACTCATACAGCGACCCTCTTCTTCTGACCATTCAAACATAGGCCAATCCACCACCCAAAGGTAGTTAAATGTATCAGGGTCAATCAAGTCCAGCTCTTTGGCCAAGCGTACACGAAGAGCTCCCAAAGCAGCGTTTGCCACTTCCAAAGTATCAGCCACAAAGAGAACCAAGTCATTATTTTCAAGCTGTAAAGCTTCTGTCAACTGACTTGTCAAGTCTGTCAAGAACTTAGCAACTGGACCAGCCAGTTCACCATCAGCTACTTTCACCCAAGCAAGACCCTTAGCACCATGCTGTTTCGCTTGCTCTGTCAGCTTGTCAATATCCTTGCGAGAGTATTTATCTGCAGCATTTTTTACCACAATAGCCTTGACAGCTGGAGCTTCTGAAAAGACCTTGAAGTCAACTCCCTTGACAAGCTCTGTCAAGTCCTGCAACAACATCTCAAAACGAGTATCAGGCTTATCAACCCCATAAAGAGCCATGGCATCATCATACTTCATACGAGGGAATGGCAGAGAAACCTCAATACCCTTGGTCTCCTTCATAACACGAGCAATCAAGCCCTCTGTAATGTCCTGAATCTCCTGATCAGACAAGAAAGAAGTCTCCAAGTCCACCTGAGTAAACTCTGGCTGACGGTCACCGCGCAAGTCCTCGTCACGGAAGCATTTAACAATCTGGTAATAACGGTCAAAACCAGCGTTCATCAAGAGCTGCTTGGTAATCTGCGGACTCTGTGGCAGAGCGTAAAAATGCCCCTGATGAACCCGACTAGGCACCAAGTAATCACGTGCTCCTTCTGGCGTTGACTTAGATAGGAAAGGCGTTTCCACATCAAGGAACTCTAGCTCATCTAGATAGTTGCGGATAGAGTGAGTCACCTTGGCACGGAGCTTGAAGTTCTCCAGCATCTCTGGCCGGCGTAAGTCCAGATAACGGTAGCGCAAACGCGTATCGTCATTCACCTCGATGCCGTCTTTGATTTCAAAAGGCGTCGTCTTGGCTGTATTTAAGACAGTCAGACTTTCCACATGCAGCTCAACGCTCCCTGTTGCCAGCTTGTCATTGGCCTGCTCACGCGCAGCCACCTTACCGGTCACTTCCAGCACGTACTCACCACGCAGGCTTTCCGCTGTTGCCATGACTTCAGCAGCCACAGTCTCAGGATTGATGACCAGCTGCATAATGCCTTCGCGGTCGCGCAAATCAATGAAAATCAGACCGCCCAAATCCCGACGGCGGGCTACCCAACCCTTCAAAGTGACTTCCTGACCAACATGCTCCTTGCGAACACGCCCAGCATACATAGAACGTTTCATCTTTACTCTCCAAATTTTTAATTCTGTTACTATTTTACCACAAAGCGCCTAAGAAAGCCCTTCTGTCCGTTCTTTTTCTAAAAAATATTAAAACACCGCATGACTAATGCTGACAGTTATGACAAAAGGCCTGAGGCAAAGTCCCCAGACCTACTGTCTACTCTATAGATTATTCCTTTTTCTTGCTATCCTCATAGAGACTGGGCGCAAATGCTTTTGTCACCATGGCCGTCACGAAGCGAAAACCTCCTGCTGCCAGACCAAAAATCGGCGCCAAAGCACGGAAGAAAAAATCCCCCCGCATAAATAAACAAAGCAGACCAGTAATCGCAAAGATAGCCAAGCCCTGCACCACAACCACCAATAATATTTTCTTCATCATTCCCTCGACTTTCTATAGACTATTATAGCATAAGAAAGGAAGGTTAGGGCATAAACTGGAAAGTTTTGGAAAATAGCAAGGCAGAGAGAGGAGGTGCAAAAGAAAACCACCTGAATTAGGATTCAGGTGGTAAATATAAAAATCCATCTAGTCTAATACAAACTATTATAAGACTGTGAGCGACGAATATTTTCGTTTTTCGAACGAATATATCTATCTTCGGAATCAGTCTTCATATTGAAGACTTTTGTTCCTTCGGTGATATTTGTTGCTAAATCTTGGTCCGTCTTTGAAAAAGCTAGGGCTACCGCATTCAAATACCCATCTAGTGAGTCAACTGTATCAACCAGACTAGCTGTCATAGTCTTTATACCTGTCGTTCCTTCATCAATGGTGCCAGTAATATCTGACACGATAAAGGAGCCTGCAGAGTTTATAAGTGCCGCCTCCATCGCTTTAAAACTTGTACGAGCCGAGGTTAGACGTGTCGGACTAATATCTTTTTGTCCCATAAGTTACTCCTTTTTCTCTTGTTGCTCTTTCCAGTTAAGATAATCCTGATAGCTTTGTATAGGATAGTCTGTTAAGGGTTGGCTATTCTTGTTATATCTATTCTCAACAAGATAAACTGTCAATACCTCTTCTCCTTCTGGCGCCAGCCAATGAAGCATATGGTTAAACCAATCCTCTGAGCTTACCATAGTAAATCGTGGATAGATGGTTCCTTTAGCATCTAATATCTTCATCACTTCAGGGTACTCTTTGGATAAATTTATTTTAGCTTCATTCTTGGAAGATGTACTATGCAATGTGTTGCTCAATAAGAAACCATTCTCATCTGCTACCTTTGCCAAGGTCGTACGATTAGTATCTGCATATAAATCATGATCTAGTGAAGAAGGTCTATCATCGAAAGCATTATTATTGCTATAGTCTTCTGGGATGTCACTGATTTCATGCGTCTCTAAATTCAGAAACACTTTCTTATCCTTGTCCGAATCCTTTTCCCCTTTAGGACGAATCGTCACAGTAAGATAGTCCACTTCTTGATAATGGATAAGATGGTTTGACATGATTGGAAAATAAGATGGATTATATGACCGAACAGCCTGATAGAGGTCTACCTTTTGGGACGGATATCCTTCCTGATCCAAGTCAAAGATAACCACATTCCAGTGCTCTTCTTTTCGTTGAGGATGATAGGGTATATATTCTCCATCTACTTTATCAAGAATGCGTCCCTCCTGGCTAATGGTATAACGTTTCCCTGCAGACCATCCTCTTGTTATAGCCACAAATTGCTTATTTTCTCCAAATACAATAATATCACGAGAGGTTATTGCTTCAAAAGTACGATAAGTTTTTTTCTCTTTATGGGCGCTTCTATTTAAGTAGAAAAAACTAAACAAGCCCAAAGCTAACACAAGGAGGAGTCCAGCGCCCCACACCAACGTTTTCTTATTCTTCATCGTCACCCTCATCATTCTACCATTTTATAGTCCTGTCGGCCATCGGTATATTTATTGAAGCTAACAGCGTTCGTCTTGGTAAAGTCATTGGCACTAGTGCTAAGAATGCCATCCTTTTTTGCTCCTCTTGCTAAATTCGACAGGGCATCTTTCACATTGTTCACGCCTACATCTGTGAGCGTGACATGGCCACCTGATCCCGCAAGCAGCTCTTTTGTTTGGCCACTTACGATCTTTGTCTCTGACATCTCAGTATCAAACTGATTCACTTTCGTTATAACATTCTCCATACCTGCTGCCGTTCCATCATATGCCTCTCGAGCAATCGCGCCCCGCATACCATTCCTTTCAAAATCAACCTGCTGAAGATGGCTGCTCAAATCATAAGTAGAATCAAAAGCAGCGTTTATAACCTTTGGTTTGCCCCCGCCAACAAGCTTTTCATAGGTTGCTCGTCCGCCTGTATCATGGAAAAGATAGGACTGCTCTTCTTTCAATTGCGCAATCTTTGTGTCATACTCATCTGCCCTGTAGTAGGCATCCACAATCGATTGGGCTAACTTAACAGTCCGATTGCTCTTCTTATAGATTTCATCTGCTTCAATTCTAGATATTCCTTCCGCAACCTTCAAAGAGCTCTTCAGTCCACCCTCAACATCAGAGGTCTTAAACTTGATACCCTCTTCAATAATTGACAGAAGGACTCCCGTCTGTGGACTGTAAAGAGACAAGGCAGACTTAGCTATATTATAGCCCTCATCTATAACAATATTTCTCTTCTTCTTTTCAAAGTCGTCAATTTCTGCCTGTAAAAGTTTAGTCTTTTCACCATCGTAAGTATATAGCTCTTGTAAATTATAGTCACCCGTCTTTAGTCCATTCCAATAGGTAGACAATTCAATTTCTCCTAAAGCATTGAACCTTAGATTGGTCAAATAGCCTTTCGAAGTAGCACTAAATGTTTCTTTCTCATATCCTGAACCAACATAGGTTGTGCTATGCTCTTTTGTACCTAGTTGACTATAGTAAACAAACTTAAAGAGGTTATTTATTTTGGCCAATCGTTGCAACCTATTATCAATCTGCATGATTTCACCTTGGCCAGATGCGAGCGTATTCAGATAGTCCTGTGCTGTTAAGCCACTGCCTTCAGAAAAATTAAGCACATAAGCATCCGCTTTCCCTCTCAATCCTTTAGCAATATCTCCAGATGCAATAGACAAACGCGCAGTGTAGTCTTGAACACCTTCGCGGTCTTGTTCTGCCATTCCACGGAAAAATGCTTCAATATGCGGAAGACGACCATCATACATACCATACTCTGCATTAATAGCTTCCTTTTCAAACCTTCTAACGATGACTGCCATCGTTGCTAAGCTCATTTTTTTACCCTTAAGCTTACCAAGAGATTCAAATATTTTCTGTTTTTCTTCATACTCCAGTCCTTCTGGATTACGACCAGAACCATCATTGAGTAAGTCCTTATACCCCCCCTCTGACATCAGATATTTAATCGCTTTTACGTCTTCATCTGTATGAACGGCATCTAAATAGTACATCGTCTCTGCTGTAAGAGCACCATGCTTGATAGAATCAATAATTTCCTGTGGGCTAATGGAAACAATAACTTTGGCATTGTCTACAATATCTTTCAGAGATTTAAAATTTTCAGTTGCCGGTTTAACCTCTTTACTCATTAAGTCGTGAGCTGTCACAATATTATTATGAGTTGTCTCACGGTCTTTCGCAGCCGTCTCCATATAATGGGTGGCTGACTCAGAAAATCCATTGATATGAGAATCCCCTTCCCCTAACTCTGCAACAATGTCTTCTAGAATTGCTTCTATTCCCGCCTTCACCGAATTCGCTTCCTCGAGCTGATTGCCTTTCAGTTCACTGGCCATTTCATGAATGGCGTCGGAAGTATAAGCAATGCTAGTGAATCCTTCTCCCTGAATCGCATCTGTAAAACTTGAAATACTCGTTCCATATGTTTTTAAAACGGATGGAGCCACTTCAAATACCTGCGTTTGAAGCATGTTTAATTTTGTGAAGAAAGCATTAATAGCATCTGCATAGTTTCCTTCCACACGAGTTGTAAAGGATCTAGATGTGTCTGCGGCTGCCGACTCTACACTAGATGCAAAATTTGAAACAGAATTCCCATAATCCTTCATCAAGGAAGCATCCATTACTTTAATTGTTGTTCCCATTTGACTCCTCCACTATACTTCATTTTTACTCGCATTTATCTCTGCGATAATTTGGATTCCCAAAGAGGCAATCTCACTATCTAATAAAGCTACCATAACTGCTTTTTTACTATCTAAAAGCTTTGTTAAGTTAGATAGACTATCAAGTTCGTTTTGATGTTCTAAATCATACTTACTGCCAGCAATTTCACTCTCGCGTAACCCAACTACATAATGAATATCTGTATTTTGAGCTATTAGCCTTTTTTTCAACGCTTCAAGTCTATTCCTTTTTTGCGTTAATCGTCCTGCTCGTTCTGAGCCTCCAACAAGTAGCCCCATATCATTTTTCCCTTTCTAAGTTAAAACATTAATACTTTAATCTGTTTCGCTATTCCACTATCTACATAATAGTGAACTTGCTCTTGTAATGCTCCTTCACGGAGTGGTCTATTAGTGACCGTAATAATTGGTTGATCCGTTATCCTAATTCCAAGAATAGCTTGTTTCGTTGTCTTGGCTGCTTTTGAAGCTACATCTATTCTACGATTAAGATCGACACTTGACATCATTATAATGCCGTATCCCACTTTTGATCCTCTTTCAATAATGAACGAAAGTTGATTTAATAACTCTGGGGTCAATTCATCTACTAGATAAGACATGTCATAAATGATAACGTTGACAATATGATTACTTTGTCTGCTATCTAGATGTTCTTTTATTCTCAACTCTAACGCATCTATCATCTCAACTATTGCATCGCCTACAGATACTGTCACACCCTCTATCTCAGGGAGATTATGATACTTAGGAGCTAGCACAATCACCTTCTGCTTTCCTCGTGCAATATGTCGAGTAAAAGCACTCATCTGTTCTTCCTTGTCCGTTAAGTAGAGAAGATTACCCTTAGATAGATCCCAAATTATTGGCTCAACTGTCTCCATGTCCAGTCCTAGTGGAACTAATCCCCGATTGTAAGCGGCTTGGACACTAGCCCGGCTGTAGAAGTCTGCCTCTGTCAACTCCTCTGGTACCATCGGAATGGCACTTGGGCGTTGACCTGTCCATGCTTCTTGGAGAGAAGCGACTTCCTGACGTAGGTTGTTGAGGACTTGTGCATCATTGGCACCCGCTACTGGTAAAGCCAGCTGGATGACATCAACCTCGTCACGCTTCATGAGTGCCCGGCCCTTGATGTCTTCCATCGTTTTCGCTAGCGGGGTAGAGCCCACGATAGAGCGGACTTCTCCCACATCATTCTGCGGCAGACTCAGCTGGTGCTTGAAGTTAGCATAGAACTGCGCTCGAAGGTTGGACTGACGGCCCGCTGTCACCAAGAGGTGAACACCGATGCTGAGACCTTCACGGGAGATCCGCACCAAGAGTTTGAAGAGCTC